>JABDBL010000004.1 GCA_013288645.1 Candidatus Melainabacteria bacterium | reverse complement strand
TAAACTCCTGCATCTGGACAACAGCTTGCCGGCAGTCGTAATGCGCGAAGGAACACTATTGCATGCCGCTTGATCCAGTCCAAGTTGAATATACACTTCGATGGCTTAATAAGGCAAATGATGATTTAAGAGCTGCTGAGGCCCTTATAGATATTGAGCCGCCACTTTTTGATGAAATTGCATTTCATTGTCAGCAAGCAATAGAAAAAGCGGAAAAAGGTTTTTTATTCTGGCACAAACAACCTTTTCAAAAAACTCATGACTTATATTTGCTTGGATTGAGCTGTTGCGAAATTGATTCTTCGCTATCAGATACCATTAAACCAACAACAAAACTCACTGAATATGCAGTTGAATATCGATATCCCAGTTCTGCGATTCATCCTTCCAGAAATGAGATAGATGAAATGATCCATTTAGCAAAAACGGTTTTGGCAGAAATTTCCAATCGCCTACCGTTGGAAATTTGATTTGCTGCGAATAAAGAGTGCTGCATATGATAACTAAATTGCGTATAGCAGCCTTCCAACGCCAACCTCGTTTCAACGACATGGCAGAAACACTTAAACATATGTTGACAGATCTAAAATGGTGTGACAATCAGGATGTCTGTCTTGCTGTGTTCCCTGAATGCTATTTGCAAGGTTATGCATCTGACAAACCAACAATCACTCACCGGGCTTTACGATTAGATAGTGAAGAGTTTACAGAAGTGGCTAGCCTCACAATTCGCTTTGCTATGAGATGTTGACTTAACCATTATCTCATTATATAAACAATACTCAATGCCGATATAAAATAGATTAAAAGGTCCACAAAAAGAACGCACTTGGCATTGTTAAGCCTCGAAACCCGGACAGGCTGGCAAAATAAATGAAGAGGTCACGAGTTCGAATCTCGTACGCTCCACCATTCGTATTTTGCCGTGTTCGGCTGCTGGAGCGGCTTTCCGCCAATTTAAGCGCTTATAAATTTTATAAAATACAGTTTTTTCATTCTGTCCAGTTGGGCGTTTTACTGTCTCGTTGCATTAAACGGGACGCAAAAGAGACGCACTTGAAATGTCTTCGAAATGGTTTTTTTGCTACAGACCATTGGTTATTTTTATCGCTCTTCTACCGAATTTAAGAATGTTTCTGCACTTGCAGAAGTTTTGCTTTTCGTTCATTTGCACCTGCAAGCTTTTGCTTGCCAAGTCGCTTATAAACGATGCTTCGTTGAAGATAAGCATCTGCCCAATCAGGGGATTGTTTTACGGCTACCGTTAAGTGTCAGCAAGCGCCCACTATAATTGCCCTAGGTTAGCATAAGAACCGCTGCGCGTATAATTAATGAATGTGTGCGCAATTGCTCTGTCGTCTTTCTTTCGCTTTTCGCTTTACTGTGTTTTTCGGTAGATTTATTACGAGGAATAAATCGGATATGACAATTTTGATTATCTTAGCTTGGCTCTTGGTGCTAATAGCCCTAGCTGCTATTGTTATCGGCATTTTTAAATGGCCCAAAATTGTGTTTTGTGTTTTTGCTCTGATGGTAGTAATGGGCATAATACTTTGTTTTACGCCCGCCTCATTATTCAAACCAGCAATCGGGAATTTGGCATTATTGTTGATCTTTTTAGCTGCTTCACTCATTATCGCCATGCTGGCGGCCATTATTGTGAGCGCGTTAAAATGGCCGAAGCTTACGTTTGGCGTATTTGGTGTAATAGTTGCAGTTGGCATCGTTCTATTGAGCACATTTTGGATTAAAGAAATGTTTTTTACAAGTCCTGTTGATCGTTGGCTTAGCAAGGCTCAATGGGAATATAGTACCCGCACTTTATGGGGAGACGATCCATGCCCTGAGGCTCTTAGTTGTCTTAGCAAAGCTTTGGAAACCTGGAAGCCGTCAGACGGACTGGAGAAGAAACTAAATGCTCTTTCTTGGCGAGCGAAGGAGCTGAGCCTGGAACACAAAAATGAAGAGGCGATTTCTGATTACGATCAAGCTATTAAGATTGATCCCCAAGAATTCCAGTTCTATTTGGAGCGTGGTGGTGTTTTATTAGATTCCGAAAAAAATGACGCGGCCATTGCCGATTTTACCAAGGCATTGGAATTAACTGGATATCCTAAGGCTGTGACGTACTTAGATAGCAAACACAGTTTTCTGACTCCTCAATACGCAGATAATACTTACTGTAGTCGAGGAGATGCTTATTTCAAGAAAAAGGATTATTCACGAGCAATTTTAGATTTTACTGAAATGATCAAGCAAGAACCTAAGGAAATGAAACGGGAACCACCCAAGGGTTATGATGGCTGTGTGGGGGAAGCCTATCACCTGCGAGCGAAAGCTTATAATCTCTTGGGACAGTATGATAAGGCAATTGAAGACTTTTCAAAATGTGTGGCCTTTGATGTATCCGTATATGTTCCGGAAGCCTATCGAGAGCGTGGCTATGCTTATATGCAGACAAAACAATTTGCAAAAGCTATTGATGACTTCACCAAAGCGAACAACAAAGAAACAACGCCTACATATAGGTGGTTTAACTATCATGAACGTGCCTTGGCATACAAAGAGCTTGGGCAAAGCGATAAAGCAAATCAGGATAATATTGAGGCCGAGAAACTTAAGCTGTGGGTATCAGGGAAAAATGGTATGAAATATTTGCCTCCTAATTAACCAATATGCCGAGTATTGAAGAGCTCAAAATTCATTTGACTTCGATAGCACCTGGTGCTACATTAAATATATGATGAAACCCACTCGAAAAATCGAGCGTTTCTTTAAAACCGCTTGGTTTTCCAAGTCCGCGAAAAAAGCCAACATCACGGATAAAGAGCTTTTCGAGGCGATTCAGCAGGTGATGAGAGGACAAGCTGACGATTTGGGTGGCGGTGTATTCAAGAAACGCTTGAACAAAAATATGCACCGTAGCATCATTCTAGCCAAAGGCAGGAAAAGTTGGGTGTACACTTATTTATTTGCCAAAAAAGATCGAGAGAATATTGAAAATGAGGAACTTGCGGCTTTCCGGGCTCTAGCTGATTTATACGCAAAGAAAACCGATGCAGAGATAGAGAAGGAACTAAAAAGCAAAGAACTATTGGAGATACAGTATGAAGACAAAATCAAAATATAAAAATGAAGCCTTCGAGGCGATTCATAGCGCTGTTAAAGGAATGTATCGCTCAAAAACAATAGACAAAGCAACTATGAAGCATTTCGATGAAACGTGCCTTGTTGTGCCAACTAAACTAGCACCCAAACAGATTAAACATTTACGCGAGAGCCAACACGTTAGTCAGCCGGTATTTGCTCGTTATCTTAATACTAGCGAAAGCACAGTGGAAAAGTGGGAGACTGGTGCAAAACGACCGAGCAATATTGCCCTCAAGTTACTCACCGTCGTTCAGAAGCACGGCTTGAAAGTTCTTACTTAAATCTGGACGCAAAAGGGACGCACCTGGTATTGTTAAGCCTCAAAACCCAAACAGGTTGACAAAATTTCATAGGGCAACACGAGTTCGAATCTCGTACGCTCCCTCATTCGTATTTGGCTGCTGGAGCGGCTTTCCGCGAGTTTAAGCACTAATAAGCCTTGTCAAAACTCAGTTTTTTCGTCCTGTCTGGTTGGGCGTTTTACTGTCTATTTGTATTAAACGGGACGCAAAAGAGACGCACTTGGAATGTCTTCGAAATGAATTCGGTCATTGTGCTTTTCTTTCAATCAGGAGTTAAGGGCAAATTTTATGGCGGCTTGGCATTGTAATTCAGATGGATTAATAATTGGACGCCTGGAGGAGGATAATGGTGCAATTAATGGCAATTCGGTACAAGCTAAAATAACCCCATCCACATTTGGATAATTGTCTATTAATCGAGAAAAAAAGTTTTTTTGATTATTGTCGATCTTGCCTTTGCTCACCTCTATCTGCACTTCTTGAACTGTTTTCTGCTCCAGTTCTGTTGGTAGGGTCAGATTTATGCCCGCTTCTCTAAGAGGAAGCATAAAATAGTCATCGCTCATAGTAAAAGAAGTACCAATAAATAGCGGATTCTTAATGCCATTCTGTAGGCAGAAGTCCCTTGTCAGATGTACGGCATGAAAAAATGGAACATTCTTAGGCAAACGATTAGTAACAATGTCAAAAGCTTTGTGCAAAGTATTGCAAGCTAAAACGATGCAATCAGGCTTTGCATCTACAAGAAACTTATATTCTTCTTCAAAAATTCCAGGAATCTGATTCCATCCATGATGATAGAGATTTTTTAGTCGTGCGTAATTTACACTGTATAGTAAAATGCGTGCTGAATTATTCCCGCCAACCTGCTCCGCAACAAGTTCATTCAATCTTGTATAATAAGGGACTGTCGCAACCCAAGACATGCCGCCTAAAAGTCCAATAGTTTTCATAGTGCTGTTTCCTTACTTTACAGTTTCTTATTCTTTTTTCGATCAATTTTTTATTTGTCCTCAATTCCTATTAGGCACCATCACACAGTGCAGGTTTGTTTATTAGGTATATTGATGAAATGAGCCTTGCAAAATTATTGGCAAGAATATCATTCTCTTGCATTTGGCTGCTTAACTTGTGAGTGGTGCCAGGAATTTTTATATAGCCACAAGCACGACACTGCTGAGCTGCTTCGAGCATCATATTTGTAATTTCGGACGGGATCACGTTTTCTTCCTCAGATGTAACGACATAAATGCTACCCTGAAACATAGATGCTTTGTGAGTTACATCGCTATCCTTCCAACTATCAGTTGTGTTTAGAATCATTTTAAACTCTGGGCCAAATGGTACAGTAAATGCAGAACTAGCATATTGGGCCGCACATACGAAGAACACTTGTTTTATCCCGAATTTTGGATAATCGACAGCTAAATCTAAGGCAGTTGGTCCGCCCATGCTGAAACCCAAAGTAAGATCTAATTTTCCATCTAGAAGCGTATTCACTGCATGTGCTGCTAAGTCGCGTCGCCGCTTCAGAGAGCTTCCCATCAAGGCTCCAGTGGAACGTCCTTGCCCTTCAAAATCAAATGAGGCCATTTGTATTCCATAATGCGCCATCCATCGACAAAAACCAACAGTGCGTTCAGAACTCGATCCTTCACCTCCATGCAGAAGCAATCCTCTTCCTACAAGGGCAGACTTAGATGGTGAGAATAAGCGCGCGAAAATTGATAGTGTATCCCATTGCAATAAATGCTCTTGATATGAGCAGTCTGCACTAGAAATTTTTATTATATCCACTACTAAGTTCCCTCTGTAGACTGGTGCGAGATGATTTGTAAATCAGCTATTCCTTCGCAATGTTTTCTATTATGTGTAACAAGAGGTATGTTTAAAATCAAAGCTGTGGCTGCAATCCATGCGTCTTTGGAATCCATATGCTTACCAGCTTTTTCAGCTTGAGCCATAATTTGTGCCCATTTATCGATAAGTTTGGCATCTACCGGATAAATTATCATCCGACGTAAATAAAGAAACAATCAACTGCTTATTGTCGAGATCTTTTCTGTAAAGCTCAGCTTGACTATCTTTCTTGAAGACATAAGAGATGACATTAGTGTCAACAACAATACGATTCACATTAGGCATTATCGAAGTTTCTATGATCCGGCAATTTACTAATCATAGCCATGAATTCATCTACAGAATCTTCCTTTGGCCAGAAATCACCCAGGATCTCGTTAAAAGAAGTTACATGATTTTTAGTTTGCTCTTTAGCAAGTTTTTCAATGTCAATTTCTTTGTCGAAGAAAGCATTCGGTATCTTGAGCAAAATATTTCTTTCATTGTTAAACTTCCATGTGGCAAAGGAAAGGGCCTGCTGTATGTCAGCTGCTTCTAGGTATGGGTAATGTTTTAATATTTCATCAGGTCCAGTACCGGCGCCAAGCAGCTCTAGAACAGTACCCACGGTTACCCGCGTATTTCGTATAGTCGGCTTGCCGCCCATAACGTTTGGATCAATAGTTATACGCTCTAAACCATTAACGTTCACTTGCATTCTCCAAGAACAATCTGCCAGTCACAATATTATACCGTGGACAGGTAAATTTAAATTACTAAAATAAGTTTCGATATATCGGCTCTGGAATTAGGCTCACAATTCGCATTTCTGTGAATAATAAATAGGGTAAAGCTGGACGCAAAAGGGACGCACCTTGTATTATTAAGGCTTGAAACTCAAACAGGCTGGCAAAATTTCATAGCGCAACACGAGTTCGAATCTCGTACGCTCCACCAATCATATTTCGCTCCTGGCGCATTGTGAAATCTGCAATTTTGGTGCGACTTGCCAGCTATGCTCTATGTTGCGCATAATGAGAGCGCAATCAAACTCTACCGTGCCTTCAGGAAAGAGCAATGGGTTGGCGAAATAGCTGGACTTAATTACTTCCGCATTGAAAGGCTGTACAGCCCACCTTGTTGTTATTAACCGCACAGCATCTAAAGATTTTCTGGCTGCTGTTTCAGAATATCCCAAAGATCCGTTTTTAAAAAAATTAGATGCTTCCTGCAAGTCTGAAAAAACTGAGGTAGGCGGCAGTGTGTCAGTACACTTACCTCTTAACTCAATAGTTAACAAGTCATCCAGCGCGTGAGCACGCAAATCAATAGTATCACCATTATCATGTACATCAAAGCTTGCTCTCTGGTGCTCTCCTGGAAATAATTTTCCACCAAATAGATGATTGATAATCGAATTGCTGTCGCGGCGTGGTATATAGACACCTTCCTGGAATTGATTTCCTGCGTCCATCCAGCATACTGCTATACGATGAGCAGCATTTTCGCTGCTCAGTCCAAATGGGGCTGGACACCAGTATGGGCGTATTTGTTCAAGTCGAATCAAACAAATTCCAGCCATTGCCCATCCTTTGATCAATTTCGGTTTGAACGGATCTGGAAGTAAACGTTGCACGACATCGGGCTGTATACGAAAATTTACCAGAAGGCGTCTGCGAATTAATCCGTTTAACTTCAAAAATTCCATCGTCTGTATCCTTTTTGCCTTTGCAGACAAAAATCATCGTATATTTGAGGGTCCCGTAATGGCAATATTCATAACTTTGTCCTCTTATTCCGCTTTTGCAAAATTTCCATGGGACAAACCGAACTTATAAATTCACTTAAACAAAGAGCCAAATTCTCAGCTTGTAGTCGATAAATTATCGAATTACCATCTCGACGTTCAATAATTAAATCCGCCGCTTTAAGAATGCTTAAATGGCGAGAAACTGCTGGAGCTGATACAGTAAACATTTCTACAATCTCGCCAGCCCGCAGCTCTTTTTTTTTAAGAGCGCTGAGAATTTGCCGACGAGTCGGGTCGGCTAATGCTTTAAAAACTGGTGTGGGATCTTTCATACTTAACTATTTAACAAATTAATTAACTATTGTCAAGTTAAGTCAAATAAAAGATCGAGCAACGGCATGAAAATATTTTTGAAATGTGGAAAGACCTATTTTGATCACGCCGTCGCCGAATTGTTGAAATTCAATACCTTGCGAATCTCGACTGAGTTGAAACATCCTAGACTTACGACCGTGCGGGTTGCGAATGGTGACGATGTTTCTAGAAGGTTCAAAATCTATAACTGTGTAAGCATGGCTGGGTACCAAAATTTGCGGCATGATTGCTAATTGCGCTGCACCAAAAGTTGCAGCCACAATCGGATTTTGTGACTTAATTGCTGATCCAATAAAAGAAGAAAGTTCTTCAATGTCACAGTTTTCAGGGCTAATTACTTCAGCATTGCGTCCCGTTATACAACCAAGACCGATTTCTAAACGCGATTGATCATTGTCGACACCGTTCGCCCCAGTATTTTGGGGAAATTTCTTTATCTCCGCGCATTCAATTAGAGATGCCCAGAGCGCTTTATCGTTAATATTATTGCGTATTAAATCCTCTCTCGAAACAGTATATTCCACTCCATCATTATGAAAGCGGACGACATAATGGTTACCTTGGCGTGAGCGGATTGTATCTGCTAATAGCCGTTGCCCTCTGGGTAGTTGCGCAAGAGCAGAAATTGAAGCTTCAAACCAGCAGTTGGGATTTCTACCTTGATCAATCCCTCCAGCACCGTCTCTGGCAATATCTTGAGCTGTGAAAGGATGCTCCAAATATGCTGTATTAGCTCCAGCCTGTGCTGAGGGCGAAGATGTAGGTTTCTCTAAATCATCCTGCTTTTCCGCGTTTCTAATCATTTGTATTTGTTCAGCATGTTCTTTCAATGCTTCTTGAACTATCTGTTTACCCGATTCTGTTTTAAGCAGTGCTTGCATGTCGGTGGGTAAGAGATTCTTTATGCTCTCCGGTAAATCTGATTCTTGTGAATTATTTTGCAACGATGGCTGCTTGTAAAGCAATGCTTTATGCGCATAGGTGGCCTCTGTAGTGCCTGGAAAATTATTATCTATGTACTTGAATAACTGATCTGCTCTTGCCTTTTTGCCACTTTGTAGATTAGCTAAAGCTGCATAGTAATATAGTGATGCGTTAGGACTAGAAGTTCTTATAATCCCTTCAAAAGCATTCGCTGCTGCTGTATATTCTCGTTGTTTATATAAATTTAGCGCGTTTTGCTCAGCTGTAATTGATCTAGAATTTGAACTTGATGGATTGCTGCCTGATTCCGATCCTAGAACCTGTTGGGTTGCGACGGCTAAAAGACTTAGCAAAGTTACCGTCCAATATCTGACAAATTTAGGCATCCAAATTTACTTTTAAAAGTCCTTCCGTTAACACGTACTTACTTTAAGGCTAGACAGACCGTTTAATTATCCATCATACCCTCTTTTGAGCTAACCTAATCTAGCCAATATCTGGCAAATTTAGGCGTGTTCGGGGTCCTTCTTATTCACTTAATTTATATCTAGATGGACTAAATAGGCCAACGAAATTATGATATGAAGTTCGACTTATGTATTTAAAAGAGCTGCTCAGTTTTGTTCTAATCTGCGCAAATTTGATATAAACTCAGGATCGACTAAACAATGTGCGACACTACAACTTGCCACTTCGTGCAAGGTCTTTACCTCTTCTCTTGTAAGTGGAATTGCCAAGCCCTTTTTAGTAGTAGCATTCTCTACTACTAATTCTAAAATGCGACGAGCTATCCCAGGGTCTAGCCATACGGAACCCAGGCACACAGTGGTGATAGCTGCTTGAATAGTAGCGGGAAATTTATCTTTAAGAATATAACCATCCGCACCAGCCGCAAATGAATGGAAAATGAACCTTTCATTGTTGCTTGAGGTAAGCATTATTATCTTAGTATTCTTATGCTTTTTGCGAATGATTTTTGCAGCTTCTATACTATTCATAATAGGCATATCTATATCCATTAAAATGACATCTGGGTTTGCATTGTCTGCAAGTCTCACTGCTTCTTCTCCAGTTGCGGCTTCGCCGACTATTCGTGCATAATCTCCCCGCGTCAGCAGTATTTTTACCGCATCACGTATGAGTGGGACATCGTCAACTACTAAAACTGAAATTCGCGTTTCCATAGCCACAACCAACTAGCAAATTCATTCAATTTATCTTGCTAAATACTCAAACATTAAATCCTAAATGAGAGGTATGAATCGCCAGGCTAAAAGACTTAAAAGAGCACAAGTAACAAGCACATAGAATAACATCGCCACATGGCAATGATACTGTTTATTGTACTTTGGCTAATCTTGGGGCACAAAGGGCATTATTTTCAAGGGCCAAAATTATTTCAATGGCAAGATCTAGAAAAACAGGGACTAAGGGCTGATATTTGCCTGAATTTCGTCTGTCCGATGATACTAATATTCTTGTTTGATTCTGTGTAGATGCTAATTTTCAGGATATACTTAATATGAAATTTTTTTGGTGCTAGATCAGTGTTTATTTTCAACCTTATCATTTTATTTTTTTATGGGCTGTTGAATCCAGCATTGGCGCAGGATTATTCTAATTTTTGTCCAATCAAAGTTGTTTACCCTAGGACAGGAAGTGTTATTGAAGCATCTTCTACATTTTTAGTAGGGCAAACCGACATCGGCGCGAAACTTACGTGTAATAACGAAATAGTGCGCGTAAATAAAGCAGGTTTTTTTGCTCATGTCGTGCCGCTGCACTATGGATCCAACCATTTTTTGTTAGCAAATTCCGAAAAGAGTGATAATGTCGATTTGACTATTCTAAGAAAGGCACCGCCAAAGCCAATAGGTGCGGATGAATTAAAGTTAGAAGATTTAAAGCCCAATCAAAACTTAGGTGTTACCGCTGGCGATATTATAAATTTCTCTGCACGCGCTACACCTCATTCTACTGTGACAGTTCAACTGGGTCCACATTCTTTGAGATTAATGGCAATACAAAAGAATCATCAAGCGCCTAACGTGGATGTAGCTTACGGTAAAACCTTTAGACGTTTTGATACAAATGATTCTGAATGTTATAAGGGCTCTTATCGGGTAACAGCGGACGATCATTTCTTTTCTACTCATCCGCAATTTAAATTGATAAGCAGTATAGGTGGTTTGTCTGAAAATAGTAAGGCTACGATTTCAACTGTCGAATCATTATTTGTGGCTAGAACAGCAAAAAATCCTACTGTTGTGCGTTTGGGACCGGGATTGGCCAGAACCACACCGCTAGTCGACGGAGTTAAAGTTATTATCGATGGTTGGTCCGGAGATAATATGCGTTGTTTATATGCTACCAATCATCATGTTTGGATAAATAAAAGTGAATTAGTAATGGAATCATTGACCCAAACAACAACGCTGCCGAGCGACTTAAATATGCGCAAACATAATACTGATATAATAGCACCGCAGGCAGTGGCACAAACAATTAATATAATTGAGGACTCTTATGGTGAAAAAATTTGTCTACCTTTGACCGAAAGACTTCCTTATCAAATTGAACAGAAGCTGAATCCAAATTGTCTTATTCTGAAGGTATATGGTGTAGCACCCGATACAGATTGGATCACTTCTGAACCTAAGACAGGTAATGAGAGCAAATCAAACTTAGACCACGTGAGTTGGCGGCAATCAGAAGATAATATATATGAAATTACTGCTTACTTAACTGGTCGGCGACAATGGGGTTACAACGCTTATTATGATGGAACAAATCTCTGTTTGGGGATAAAAGAACGCCCCAATATTTCCTCTACCGGAAGTCTTAATGGGATAAAAATTTGTGTTGATCCAGGACATGGTGGAAATGAAAAGGGCTCAATTGGATGCTCTGGCTTGCCAGAATCACAAGTCAACCTTGAAATCGCTAGCAAAGTAAAGACTTGTCTGGAATCTATGGGAGCAACAGTGATAATGACCAGAATATCGCAAAACGAAAACCCATCACTAAGTGAAAGAGTCCGCATTGCTACAGACAATAAAGCAGATTTTTTAATTTCGATCCATAATAATGCTTTGCCAGATGGACGCGATCCATGGAAGGAGCATGGAACATCTTCTTATTGGTATCATCCACAATCTATTGAACTGGCTAACTACCTAAAGAATTCCGTTAAGATGGCGGGTAATTTTCTTGATTTGGGTACACGCTATCAGAATTTGGCATTAGCAAGAGGACCAGCTATGCCATCAGTATTGTTGGAAATTGGTTTTATGATCAACCCAGATGAATTTACTCAACTTATTGATCCACAGTTTCAATCTAAAATTGCTCAAGCCGTTGCTGAGGGATTAAAAACATATTTGACTGCCAGTGAACACGCTACAACTAAAACCGATGACTCAACACAGCAGTCCCCTTAGTGCTCACAAATATGCGACCACTGCAAAAGCAAGAATTTTTTCGTTTCCTGCAAATTATCGGTGAGTCCTTATTATTTAATTAATGATATGCATTGAATCATGATCAGATCGGTGCTCCATTTGATGATGGTCCTCTGATTTAAGTTCAACTACTTTTTCCATTTGCTCATCAGTTAATCCCAATTTTTCTGGCCAGGGTTCGCATTCCATTGGACATGACATTTTCATTTTGTCTCCGGCATGTGCTTCCCCGCTTTCTGGGCTTGGCTGAGCTTGAGAAGGAGATATAGAAAAGTTCAAAGTGATAAAAATGGTGCTGAAAGCTAAGAAACCGAATGTCTGACCCTTTAAGCGATTCATATATTTTTCTCCAATTTTATTGCGGTGTGAAAATCAAATTCAATGTGTTAAATAGTAAGAAGGTCCCTTAAATTGTATCTCGTACTCCAGTCTAAATTTGTACTGTAGTATATAAGTTGTGGTTATTTAGGCGAATTGATCAATGAGTAGACGAGAAGAAAAAAAGGATATTACTCAAAAACAGATTCTAGCTGCGGCTGCTAATCTGTTTGCAGAAAGAGGTTATGACCACACTTCTATAGACGATATAGCGGCAAAAGCTAATATTGCTAAAGGCACTCTCTATTACCATTTTGATTCTAAAGAATCGGTTGTGGTGGCTTTAAGAGAAGATTCTTTTAGTGAGGCGCTGGAGAATGCGCTTAGATCGCTGAACAAAGGAGAAAAGCCAATTACTATTCTAGAAAATATTCTTTTGGAACGAGCTGCTTGGACGGAAAAAAATCCTGAATTGACCAAAGTTTTTTTTGAACAGCGCATGCATAAGTGGGTATTTAGAGAAAACGATCCCTTGGTGTTAGCAAGCGCCAATAAACTCAATGTAGAATCACCACCCAAACATTCCCATCTCAACGGCAAGGAAAAGGAAGTGAGAACAACCGGTGCTGGTAACTTTCCCGAGCTCGTTAAAGAGCTGATCCTTGCTGCGCAAAGGAATAAAGAATTACGGCAAGATTTGCATGCTACTGAAATGGCACAAATGATAATCGCTGTTTTTGTGCACGCACAAGGCTCTTGGTTGGGTGGGTATAGCAGTACTTCGCTAGTTGACAAAGTCCATCGTTGGTTTCATGCTGTTCTCGATGGGCTATATACTTAGGCTATAGTTTTAGCTTGGTAACGGTCCAAGCGGACTTAGCTCAAATGCACGTTCCAATTGCTCTCTATAGAGCAAATTAGTCAATGCTTCTTCTGAAAAAAGTTCGTCTTCTATATAAGTTCGCTCTCTTCCTTGTAATTCCTCAATGCGTTTTGTGAGGTGCGCAGGCAGAATATTCTCAACCATTAATTTCCTGGACTTTCTAGTATTGGGTTTTGTGTAAAGGCATTTGGACTGACAACGCGCTAATTCGATGTTTCTTAGTCACTCATATAGGTAATGACATTAAAAACATGTTGGGCAGATAATTAACACATACTTGCATTGTCGATAAGAGCTATAAATTCGGTTATAATTAGGGCATAAACTGAGTCTTGATGGGCATTTCCAACATTCGGTCGCCAAATGACAGTTTAGTTCACTGCAAAAAAAGAGCAATACTTGACTACTGAAAATTTGATACACTTTGGGAACAATAGCTATAAATAATGTTTTATCCCTAAAATCGGGAGACAAATTATGAATCTTAAACTACGCCTTGAAAGATTGTGTGATAGCCGGTCTTGGGTTCGTCTGCACTTTTCTGATGGTACGACCATAATGGGGCGTGTTTTAAGGCTCGGACACGACTACCTTGAAATGGAATCTTATGGAGACTTCGATAAACCTACTGGGCGTGACTACTCTAAGCATTTAGTGCCGCTCAATTTGGTCAAGCTTATTACGATCGAATCTTCTTCCTTTGCTGAAGCTGAAAGACAAAGATTGAATTATGCGTCCCAAATTGAAACCGCGCAAGAAACTTATCCAGAGATAGAGAAATAAGTCTATTTATCTGGGTTTTTATTTTTATTTCCAGCTTGCTTACGTCGCTGGCTCCAGCCAGCGATATTTTCTTGCTTAACTCGGCGCACCGCTAAAGACTCATCATCAACATCTTTTGTTATTACCGTTCCAGCTGCTACAACAGCATTTTTGCCTATTTTTACTGGAGCGACTAAAACAGAATTACTACCGATTGAAGCTCCGTCTTCTATGACCGTAGCCGCTTTTATTTTGGTGATATGGTCGTAATTAGCGGTAATTGTGCCCGCACCGATATTGGTATCTTTTCCTACTGTAGTATCACCGACATAGCTCAAATGTGATACGGCACTTAAACTATCAATAGTGCTCATTTTTATTTCAACAAAGTTACCTATACGTACTTGGGCAGCTAAAGTTGTGCCCATCCTTAAATGAGCAAAAGGCCCTATATAACAAGCCCTACCGATGCTGCAGTCTTCTAAATGTGATTGCACAATCTTAGTCTGCATGCCTATCCTTACCCTTCCTTCAATTGAGGTATGGGGACCAATAATGCATGACTTGCCTATTTGAATGTCTCCCATTAACCAGCAACCGGGCAAAATTATTGTATCTGGCTCAATTTTCACCTCTGGGGCGATCCAGGTTGACACTGGATCAACAATAGTTACTCCGCCCTCTAGCAAAAAACGTTGTGACACTATTTCGTTCAAGAACTTATTGGCTAATTGCAATTCCAATCGTGAGTTAACACCCATTACCAGGCGCCAGTCATCTATTGGTAAACAATTGACTTTATGCCCTGCTTTCACTGACCAAGCAATAAGATCAGTTAAATAATATTCTCCCTGCTTATTGTCGTTTTTTAGCTCTTTAAGCCCTTTTTCGATGGCCTTCCAATTAAAACAATAAATACTAGTGCCAATTTCGTTTATTTGTTTTTCTTTCTCTGAAGCATCTTTCTCTTCCACGATTCCCAAGACCTGTCCTTGTTTAGATCTAACAATCCGGCCATAACCACTCGGATTTTCTAGCTTCGTGGTTAGAATAGTTAAGTCAGACTGTTTTTCCTTATGCTCTAATAGAAAAGACGTCAAACTATCGCTTGTAAGTAAAGGGCAGTCACCTGATACGACCAATATATTGCCTTGAAAACCACTAAGCGCTTTCTGTGCAGACATAAGTGCATGTCCTGTACCGAGCTGTTTTTCTTGCTTGTGAAAAAAGATTGGGCGTTGGAATTCTTTTGCCTCAATGCATTGTTTGATATAAGCTTCTACTTGTTCGGCATTATGACCCACAACAATATGTATTTGCTCTAGGTTTGCCATTTGCTTACTTATTTCGTCTATAGCTTTTAAAACTCGCCAAATAATTGGTTTGCCAAGTACAGGATGCAATACTTTAGCTTCTGATGATTGCATGCGTTTACCGAGTCCAGCGGCAAGCACTACCGCACTTAATTTATTATCTGAAATTTTCTGTAAACTTGTCATGCGATTCCTGGCATTTCACTTTGTCCCTTGGCGGAAAGTTTATTCTATTCTAGATCAGTAAAGCTCTGCTAACAAATTAGAACGAAACATGTCACTATGTCCAATAGCTATTGATGTGACGTCCTTGCTCGACAAATCTTGAAGCTGTTTTTCACTGTTCGATAACTCTTTCGGCTGTCTTTCATTCTGGTCATTTTAACCATTAATAAAGATGCCAAAAAACTGTGGCGCAGCCGATTAAAACAATCATCACAGTGAAAAGTATGCCAGAACGTGTTGCTCAAGGACGTTCCGTATTTTTGCTACTTTCTTGTTTCATCATTGTTATTATAGCTGTGCTCTATTTTCTCGAACGGTAGAAGCGAATATGTACATTTTCCACCGTCGCCAATCCTTCTGTTACGACAGCATCAACCATGGGTAGGAATTTCTCTATTTTCTCTAATTCATCAACTATTTCAACAATAATGGGTAAGTCTGTCGATAAATCTAAAATTTTTGTTGTATGAATTCGACTATGTGCACCATAACCTTCTATACCTCTAGTGACTGTGGCTCCAGCAAGACCGAGTTTTTTTGCTTCTTTCACTAACCATTCGTATAATGGCACCCCCTGATGTTTGTCACTTTCACCAATGAATATTCTGAGCAAATGTCCTTGTTCTGGTAACATGTCGCTTCTCCTTTAAATCAATCTGCCGAGGAAATAACCTAAGGCAACGCAAACCAATCCAAGTAGCACTTGCAAAAATGCATTACACGATGCATATAGCCATTGTCCATCTCTCAAGAGCTGTACTGTTTCGTAGCCAAAACTAGAGAAGGTTGTAAAACCACCTAGGAATCCCACAAATATGAATAATCTTTGATCGCGAGGAAACAATCCTTTGCTCTCGACAAGTTGCGCTAACAAGCCGACTAATAAACAACCCAGCGTATTAACGCATAAAGTGCCAATAGGAAAAATCCACCCATTAGCGAGTTTTTGCACACTAGTACCAAATAGATAGCGCAAAACACCGCCGAGTCCTGAACCAATAAAAATCAACAGATATGACATACGCCTCCAATTGCAAAATTAGCTATCTGGTAGGCGTCATCAGCCACAAGGCGGTTAAAGGCGGACTCCATCACCTATACTCATAAGAATACAATCTTGGAAACTTAAGTTTGATTGTCCCTTTAGTAATTCAAATGATTTATGCACAATTGCGCGCTTTGAATAGTGGATAATTGTCCATGATAATTTGTTCTGAAAATATTTATGGACGAGATAAACACACATAAAAAGGCCCTTATCCATGTTCTGCACATGGCTTATTCTGGGGAATTAGCAGCCGGGTATGCATATAACGCTCATTGGCGTTCCCTAAAAGACCCAGAGCAACGCTTAGGCATTCAAAAAATTGAAAACGAAGAATGGGCGCATCGTGAAATAGTGGGGAAAATGCTAACCTTTTTAGGTGATGGTCCCCAAAAGCCTAGAGAATTGATGATGGCAATCATAGGACGAACAGTGGGACTAGCTTGCTTTGTGATTGGTTCGTTTTTGCCGATGTATTTTGCCGGCAGGCTAGAAAGCGCTAATATAAAAGAATATGAAAATGCAGCTTTTCACGCCTCTAAATTAGCTCTTCATGACTTTGCAGCCGAACTGATACGCCTAGCTAATGTAGAACGGGAACACGAGCATTTCTTTCTTACTATGGTTAACGGACATTGGCTATTACCCGCAATGAAGACAATTTTCAAATGGGGGACGATAGTAGATTTTAAAGCTTCTGGTAATGGTCGCAGTGTTGGTGCTGCCCCAACAGACTCAATCCCTTAAATCCCTCTCCTGGAGTTCCTGCGTTATATGTATAGAATACCCATATAAACTGACTTGTACAGCAAAAATGCGTATTTCTACGCTGCCTTAAGCATAGATTTAGTTTTGCAAAGCTATTTTTAGGGCTTAGAGGCTAAAAGCTGACATGACTAGGTAGTACCTGTGGTGTTAGATTTATTTACTTGGAAAATCACATTCTTTCCGGAACGTCTATGCCCAATAAGGACAATACAGTTTCTAATTCGAAAAGGCATAAATCACATAAGCCAAGCCAGGAAGATCTTAGATCTTCGTCTTTCTCACTTAAAATATGACACTCTAAGTAAAAGCGATTAAAATTATATGCTAAATCGTAAGCATAATCGCACAAATAGTTAGGCATACGTTTGTGATAAGTGGAGTATAAAATGTCAGGCAAGCGCAATAATTCCAACATTAGCTCTCTCTCTATACCAGTAATCGTTGTTATTGGACCTACTGCTAAACTTTGTTCTTTTGCCTTACGCAAAATGGCCTTGATACGCACCGCTGCGTAAAGAACGTAAGGGCCAGTACGCCCTTCGAATCGAGAAAATTTTTCTAAATCGAAAACATAATCGGTATTATGATCATGCATTAGATCGCCATATTTAAGCGCGGCAATACCAACTGCTTTAGCAATTTCTTCTCGCTCAGCAGCATCATAGTCGGCTGCAGCCCTCATCTCAGCAAGCCTTTTCCTCGCTTCGTCAGTTGCTTGGTGAATTAATTCTTTGAGCTTCATTACGCCGCCAGTTCGGGTTTTAAAAGGCTTGCGGTCTGGACCATTTACAGTACCGAAGGCAATATGCTCTAGTTGGATATTGGGTCCTGCCATGCCAATTTGTCTAGCAGCAAGAAAAAATTGTTTAAAATGCAAACTCTGCCGCTTATCCACTACGTGCCATAATTGTTCAACATGTAAGTCTTCAAGCCTTTCTTCAAGCGTAGCTACATCTGTTGTGCCGTACAAATAGGCACCATCAGATTTTACTAATAACAGCGGGGGGATTTCTTCTTTGCCTGTTGGATCTTGCAAAGGAATAACAAGAGCACCGTTGCTGGTGACAGCATGCCCCTCTTTCTTTAGTCTTTCGAGTATAGCTGGAATACGATCATGTATATCACTTTCGCCTTTCCATAAATCAAAATATACACCCAAGGCAGCAAAATCTTCCTTGAGCGCTTTAATGGAAACATTGACAAAATGTTGCCATAAAGCGCGAGCATAAGGTACCCCATTTTGTAATTGAGTAGTTTCATACAAAGCTTGTGCCATAGATTCTTTATCAGATTGGCAACGCTTGGAGGCTTGAGGATAAAGTGCTTCTAGATCTTCTATAGTCACTGGCGATTCTGTAGGATAGGGACCATTAAAATCAGACTTAAAATAAGGAAGCTCAGGGAATTTATGACGCATCTCGGCAATGAGCATACCCATTTGTGTGCCCCAATCTCCTAAATGCGTGTCGCTAGTTACTTTCAAGCCAAGAAAGCGGCATAATCTTTGCAAACAATCGCCTAGAAGAGTAGTGCGCAAATGTCCTACATGCATGGGCTTAGCTATATTGGCACCACCAAAGTCGACCATAGTGTGTTTAAGCTCGTTAGCTGGCAAAGGAGCGATAATCTTATTTTGCTGCAGTGATCGCAGAGTTCTAATTAAAAACTTATCACTTAGTTTTATATTGATGAAACCAGGTCCGTCAATACTGAGCGTAGAAAAAATTTCTCGCTCTTGGCTTTTACGCACTAGGTCAATAATTTTTTCAGCAATCTGGCGTGGATTTTGTTTTAGTTCTCGCGCCGCTGCCAGAGCGCCGTTACATTGGTAATTACTTAAATCTCGACGTTCAGAGATTACAACTTTGCCAAGTTCGCTGGCAATCCCCATTTCACTAAAAGCGGCAGCAAAAATTCTGGTCAGCATGTCGCTAACAGAACCGAATGCATTATTTGATACAAAGGGTGTCTTACTAGCTAATTGATTGTTTTCAGAGCCGACCAATATTAAAACCTATGGTTTATTTTGCCCAAAAATTTCTTTTAATGAGCATTCGTTGATTATGAATAATATGCAAAGCTTATGCACAGAAGTTTAGGCTATTCTTGACACTTCTATACCGAGGTTGCTACGATGCCCATCTATTATTCTGCGCCCGTAGCTCAGTGGTAGAGCACTCGGCTTTTAACCGATTGGTCGTGCGTTCGACTCGCACCGGGCGCAAGTCTTATTATTTTATTACTGAATTTCCTAGCCTACCAGGGAAAATTCACTCTGAAATAAAGTGGTACATGCGTAGCCTTCAGTCCTTCAGTGAAATCAATAACCCCGATTTGCACACCGCGATCTTCGATTGAATTGGGATAAAGATAAAGAGAGGCTGAATATTTTACGACCTTGCCTCTATTAGTAGCGCCTGGCTCAAGTAAAAAAACTGTTTCCAGACCTCTTGGCGATTTTGCGGGCTGTTCTAATTGGAAGCCTTTTTCAAGAAGAACATCTTCACCATAGGGAGGCGGTCCTTCGAAGTCTACTGGCAGTCCGTGAGTTGACCAGTTCCAGAATGTATCATCGCTGCCAGCCCGTTTTACAGTAATACTGAGTCTGGGAAACCAAGGATCAGTATCTCTACTGCCTTTTTCTATCTCACGAAATACAATCAGTCTTCCTTTCGTTAAAGCTGGGCGGTCCGTTAATAATTGCCTGCCTTGTGCGTCGATTTCATCCATCGGGCGATAGATCTCCTCATTCTTGATACATACTTATAAACTAAAAAATGCTCAATTTATAAGAACTAAGCATAACACTGATACGATTTTTCTCTTTAGCGTCGATACTATTTATCAAGTTATCCGCAGACAAAAGTTGTTGTCAGGTGTTATTCTTCTTAGTTACAATAATTGCCAAGCATATCAAGATATTTTGCTAACCCAAATTTTTTACCGATGAATAAAATTAACGATCAAGCAAAAATTCTCTCTTTCCCGCAAAAGCGGTCAATAGGAACCTTATATTCGGCGCCTATTAACCAACCAGAGGAATGGGAACTTCTAACCCAAGTGCGCGGTTTGGTTGTAGCGCCTGAGAATGAACCTATACACTGGGAATTATTTGATGAAGCTAGAGGTGAGATTGTAGTACCGTCCGGACTTAAGCTAAAGCTAAAAATTTCACCGGATGCGGCAGGCTTATCTGGGGTAGCCAATTTAGAAGCGGACGATCTGCATGCGCTAGATTTAAGTCATTCAGCAGTTGCAGATAAAGCATTGAGCCATATTGAACATTTAACCGGCTTGCGATCTCTTGAGTTAACCTCAACTACTGTCGGAGACAAAGGACTATCATTCATCCATAACCTAACCAATCTTCATTCAATAGGATTAAGTTATAGTCGTGTCACTAGCGTTGGATTAAAGCATTTATGGCAATTGAAAGACGTGCGCGAGATATGGCTTAGCGGCACTAAAGTAGATGATCTTGGTTTAGAACATCTAAATAATTTACAAACAATTGTGCAATTGGGCTTAAGCAGCACCTTAATTACTGATGCTGGTTTACTCAATTTAGTGAAACTCAAAAAATTATTACGGGTTTATTTGTTTAACACCAAAGTAACGCACAGTGGTGCCCAGTTATTAAAAAGCTTGTTAGCTGCTTGCAAGGTCAAATGGCATCCTCCGAAGGTTCATACACGTGATGGGGAAGATTTGATTTCTATAGATCACATTAAAGAAGAACCAAACGGCCAACGTGCTCAACTTTCCCCCACTAGTACTTTTGATGAACATAATTTCTGGGATTTGATCAATTTATTAGATTGGCAGGAGCAAGGAAATGATGTAGCTGTAATTGCTCCTGTCGTGGAAAAATTGGCTAAACTAAATCCTGAAGATATTTTTCAATTCGCTGAAATTCTTGCACAAAAACTTTATCTTCTGGACGGTGAACATTATGCCAGAGAAATTGGCACAGATGCTTATGGAGGCAATAAAGGAAATTTCGCTAAAAATTGGTTCTTATATGTGCGTTGTTGTGCGGTGGCTAACGGACTTGAATATTATTCGTCAGTTTTGCTAGATCCTAAACAGATGCCCAAAGACATAGAGTTTCAAGCCTTGTTAAATATAGCGCCTCAAGCTTATAAAGTGAGAACAGGCCAACGTTTCAAGTATACAACGCAGCATCATTACGAGACATTCAGTAATAAACAACTATGGGTGAAAAAGTGATTGTTTTTAGGCACAGAATATTATCTCTAGTTATTTTTACTATGTGCTTCTTCTTGTTGATGACGAGGGCGGAATCTGTTTATAGCAAAGGGAGCAATTCTGGAGATGAATTGCAAAAACCTGATCAGCAAAAGCAAAACACCTTTTCTGTTCTTGCTTGTGTAACTTGGTGGTCGCACGATGCTGTTGGTTATCATCCGGCCATGTCTTTGTTCCTTGAAAATACGAGCGGACAACAAATCCTAGGCGGAGAAATACCATTTCAAGGCAGATTTACTGACGTGCGCACCGGTGAAGTTACGGTCGCTCGAGAGTATAGGCGAGCGCCAATTCGTGATCACGAGCGCATATGCATCTTTTTGAGAGGACCAAGATATTATGAATTACCAATTGAAAGCGACAGTTGGCCTACCGTTGAATGTAAGGCGATGTGCCGTCTAAATAATACGAAAGTCGAAGATTTATTCATGGTTCATCTAGCCAAAGTTACGATGACCGATGAAGATGCTCAAGCTCAACTTGTAGCGCAAGCAGGACGCAGTCCACTATTGATTCATGGCAAAGGGGTTCAATTAGAAGAGATTGATGATTCTAAGCACGATGCTGGCAAAATAAAACAGCCACTGCGTGCGTCGCCGGGCACTATTGCTGGAGCAGCTTCAAAGGATTTTGTCGATTCTAAGAAGAGCGCTCAAAATAATAAAAAAAGTACAAACACTTCCTATCCTAAAAATTTGCCAGGTATTGGTAGTGATTTTTATGCTTTTGACAGACTATTTGGTGAGGCGGTTGAAGTTCAAGCACGGGCAGGCGGTGAGGATTTAACGTGGACTCGGTACAAATCTAATGATTTAATCAAAGAAGTTTTTGTTGGTTCACACAATGCTAATAAAGCAGATGTAATCATTGTTGTAATGGATCGCACTCTAAAAGAAAAAGAGCTCATACCGTTAGCCAAACTTCTTGCCAATTGCAATAAAAGCGACTCTATTGCTCCTTTTACTAACTCCGTCAAATATCTACCCGCGGGGCGATCTGAAATTATGACCACCGCTTTTCGAGAGAATAAGATTTTGTCTTTTCAAGTCCAAAACGACTCATCAATCAATACAGTAATAGTTGCTTCGCGACTGCCCTATGATACCGAGACTGCATTATCTAATTACTGTAGACGAGTGGATTTCTTAAAGTTTTTAGAACTATAATCTTGCATACAGGAATTCGTTGTGCTGACGCCCATTGATCTATTACCAACTAAATTGGTGTTGAGTCTGGCCTCCCCTTATATAGCTGCTAAGGATGCGGAGCAAACATTGTCTTTGGCTCGCACCTTGTACGAAAAAGATCAGTTCACAAGTACCATTGACGTATTAGGAGAAGCAGCAACATCACTTGAAGAGTGCCAGAACTATGTTGAAAAATATATCAAGACAATAGATCTGATAGATAATAGCCATTCGTTTGTTCAAGAGAAACAAAAGCAGTTCACTCTATCTTTTAAACCATCAATGCTTTGTGTTTCCTCTTTGCCCGATGTTTTGCCAGATCAAGAAAGTTTAAAGTCTGGTTATGAAAGAACGCATCAAATAGTCAAATATGCTTTCGAGCGCAATGTAAATATGACTTTGGAGGCAGAACACTCTATTTGGACTGACTATCATTTAGACAGTTATTTTTCTTTGCTTAATGCTGGCTATACTAATTTAGGTACAGTATTACAAACGCGTCTTTTTCGCACGGCGCAAGACATAAAACGTTTTGATCAAAGAACGCGAGTTCGTCTTGTTATAGGCATCTATGAGGAGAGCGCTGACATTGCTTACACAGATAAAAAACGTATGAAAGAATTACTTATTGATTATAGTCGAGAGCTTTTAGATAGTGGAGCTTATGTCGAATTAGCTACCCATGATCAACATTATATAAATAAGTTTTTTACTGATGTCGTGCTTCCTTTGCGCTTAAGCACTAACAAATTTGAAATCCAGTTTTTACTGGGAGTACCTAGATATGAATTGCAAAAAAATCTAGTTCAATCAGGCAATATCGTTCGTCTTTATTTGCCTTTTGGGGCAGATGAATCAGCTGGTCCTTACTGTAAGCGGCGTCTAAGGAGCAATCCTAACTTACTGATCTATGGACTGAAAAATCTTATGGGCATCCATTAGTTTATATGAACGTTTTATTTCATAAATACTCAAAGAACCGGCGCTTGATGGCTTTTTCATTTACGATTTTTGTTTTGGCCACTGTTTCGTTGTGCGCATGTGGCATTGATTGGTTCGATACTGCCGGTGCCGATTATTTGGCTCTGTTTAAAGACAACTTTTAATTAAATCTAAGTTAGGTCTAAGATCCGACCCTTACTAATAACTGACCAAGCAATTTCTTTTTAATTTCTGCTTTCGGATTTAAGTGCGAAATTTTTATTTGAGCGTCTGGTGTTCCTTCTGCTACTAAGGTTTTTCTTAACTCTTTATACGTGCCTGGTTTCAGCAAGTGTATAGTAACAGGGCCCAATCGAGCCGATTCTCTTTTAGACTCATATTCGCAATTATTGCGACTGATTGCTCTATCTAAGTTATGTGTGAGAAGTTGGATTTTTTCCTTTAATGGATAATGGTCGAACTCTATCCATAATTGATAATGAGGAACAGGTTGAAATTCTGGTATCGCGGTAAAGAAACTTACTGTTAGGTTCAGCCCTTTTGTGCTTGACAAAACTGCTTCAGTGACTTGCGGCTCTGTCAGTTTTTCGCCAGTAAAAGAACATATATTCCCACCTTTATATAGAAATTCCAAAAGAGGAGTGCTGTTGTGCCATCCGACAACTTTAACCACGTCATTCAAATTATAACGATACAGTCCACCTGAAGTAGTAAACAGGATATAGTAACTCTTATCTGACTCTAGTTGCCAACCACCCAGCGTTTGTGGATTTTCCTTATCTATATCCTCTTCTTTAATGAATTCATAAAAATGAGAACGAATGGCCAAGCATTGAGATTCTCCACCAAGGAAAACAGTGCCACGCCCCTCGCTAGCACCATATGTGATATCGCATACTGGGGTTTCACCGAAGTGTTGAGGAAAGTCTTTGAGATAAAATGATGCAGCAGCTTTCGTCCAACAAGCAATCACTGCCAATTCCGGCCAAATTTTGTTTGGTTTGAATTGTTTTTGTTCAAACAGTCTTTCTAAGAACCGTGCCCGTTCAAGATCTGACTTTAAAAACGGTTTCAAAGCCGCCCGTGTTTCAGAGCTGATTTCAGCGTTCGTAGTAATTGTTCCGTTTGCTATATCTTTAATTAGTCTGTCAGCATTATTTTCTAAAGTCTTTGCTAATAAAGCTATAGTACTTGGGTTGAGTGTATATATGCAAGATACTGGAAGCATAAGTGCACATCGTAAAATTACATAATAGCGTGTGTCATAGTCTTTGATAACAAATGCTTCATAAGGGATAGGCGAAATGTGCTTTTTTATCAGTCCCGGTTCATCTAAATATAATCTGCCCGAAATTGCTCCATATGGAATGCCAGATGTTGTTAGTGCTTCTTGCGCACTGGAAAAGATGCTAAGTACAACGCCTTTACTTATCCCTGGGTAATTTTTCAATAAATGGAAGCCAGAAACAACGGAGGCTTGGCGAAATTCTTCCATGTATGATCTGGTTATAGGTATAAATTTACGATTACCTATAGTGCCACTGGTAGTAGCAAACATAAAAGGGGTTTCTTCAGTTAATAGTGATTTTTCTCCTTCCATGGACCGGGTAATATAGGGGAGCAGGTCTTCGTAACTATTAATTGGTACAGCTGTTTGAAAATCTGAAAAGGTTTTGACGGAAGAGAAACTATGTTCTTTGCCATAAACGCTATATGCATTCGAATTTACTATTCTAGTTAAGCGCTTTAATTGTGATCCTGCACAGTCAAATGAGGCTTGCTCAAATAACTTGGCTTTTTTGGAACCAAGAAATCCAAATCCTTTGTAAAGAATATTGCGAAACATTGAGCACTTTTCAGGCGAAAAATTAGATAGTATTCAGTATATAGGCAAGTGTATCATCAAGCCATTACACTAACTTAAGTGCTTATTCACATGGCACTGTTGACGTGTCAAATTATTGAACTATATTCACTTTTGCTTTATGTTTAAATTGCGATGATTACTATTTGCACTCTTATTTTTGTAATTGCCATTTGTTTCTATCAATCGATAACTTACAAACGCATGTATCGCTATGTAACTAGTCGACTTAATGAATCGATGTCCTATTATTGTCCGCCAGCTGCGGTCATATTGCCTTGTAAAGGCTTAGATCCGGACTTCGAAAAAAATCTACATAAATTAGTAGCTCAAGACTATGGCTGTGCAGATTCCTCACAGACCCCAAATTTTGAAATTATTTTCTCTGTGGCCGGTAGCGACGACCTTGCGTATCCAGTCATTGAAAAAGTGATGAATCAATATCCGTCGATCAAATCAAAATTGGTGATTGCAGGCATCGATAACAGAAGAACTCAAAAACTAACCAATCAATTAGAAGCTTTGAAGCAGATTTCTCCTCAGGCAGAAGTCTTAGTTTTTGTGGATTCTGATGTTATTGCTAGAAAAGATTTTTTGACCAGACTAATAACACCTTTGCAAGATATAGAGGTCGGTATAACTACTGGATATCGTTTTTATTTACCAAGTAAATTTAGTTTGCCGGCCTTAATTCGTTCATTATGGAATAGATTATCAGCCTGGGAATTATCCAGTGAAAGATTTGCTTTTGCTTGGGGTGGCGCAATGGCAATAAGACGGGATATATTCGATCAAGCAGCTGTTGCTGAGGTCTGGGATCGCTCAGCAGATGATGATCTTACTATGACGACCGCTGTCAAGAAGCTAGGCTTGTCTGTTTATTTTGTGCCTCAATGTTTGGTAGTTAGCCATGGCGATGCTTCTTGGTCCGAAGTTATAGAATGGACAAATAGACAGTTAATTTTGACAAAAGTTTACTATCCGGCCCTTTGGTTTATGGGTGTAATCAGAGCTGCTGTGATGGCAGGCTGGCTAATTGTTGTATTGGTATTAGCATTTCAAATTCTTGCTTTGCAAGTTTACAAGTTTTTACCAGTTTTGTTCGCGGCATTGCTACTATTGCTTGTGGAGCTTTTCTTCTTGTTTCAAGCCCATGGTTTGTGGCGTAAATTACTTAACCAAGAAGCAAAAGCAGATGGGTCAGAGCGAATTGATTTCGAACAAGCTTACAAAAGATTACTTTGGCAATCGGCCATAATTGTTCCCTTAGCTCATGTGGTCCTACCACTACTAACTCTCTATTCTTTGCTTACGAATCGTATCCGCTGGAGGGGAATTAATTATGAATTGAGGAGTCCTCACGAGACGGTTGTGGTTTGATAGGGTCATAGGATGAGCCAGGACAGAAAAACGCCACAAGTCAACAGTAAATCTGTCAATTGATCTTAAAAACTCTCCAATGGCACAAATGGCCGGCTCTTATATACTTTGTTCACGTCGTTTGAGATTTAAGCTGATAATTTCTCCGAACGGCTTTTTCTCCAAGCAGAGCGCGCTCTCGCTCAAGGCGACGCTTGATAACTAGCTGTCAAATCAACAAAGGGCTTATAGACTTAAATGTCTCCATTTGAAATTCTAGCTATTAATCCCTCACTACCTGTGGTGGCAGCTACGCGCGCTCACAAACAAAACGTGTCTTTAGTCGACACATCAATAGCAGCTGCTGCAAAAAAAGCTGGCTATTTGGGTGTTATCGATTTCGCTTTTGCGAATCTCTCACCTGAGATAAAAACTCGATTAAAAAGTGCGATAGAACTTGGTTATGAATTGCGGCTTAGTATTACTCAGTTAAACGAACTTGTCACACAGTTGAAATCTCTGCTCCCACAAATGCAAGAAAGAGGGCACCGGTTAACGATAATTTTGGTGCCAGATTCATTTAAGCGCAGCGACCAACTTCAAAGCAGTACAACATCTAAAGTAATTGATCAACTCAGAACGCTGTCGAAAAAATTAGACATCAGAATATTGGCGGAAGTAGTTTCAATACAGGAAGCACGACTGGTATCAAAATTGTCCGTCGACGCGGTAATTGCAAAGGGACAGGAAGCAGCTGGTGTTGTTGGTGAAACTACGGCCTTTGTTTTGATGCAAGAATGTTTGAGTCAAGTAAAATTGCCTGTTTATGTATGGGGTGGCATCGGTTCTCATACTGCTGCTGCTTGTTATGCAGCAGGTGCTGCGGGAGTTATTCTTGATTCTCAATTACTACTAGCCCGAGAATCGAATGTTCCCCTTATCTTAAAAGCAAAAATGGAACAGTTTGATGGTACTGAATTGCAGGTTCTGTCTCTATCGGACGATGGTCAAAATATAGCCGCACCAGATAAATTAGGCAAAGCGGAAGAGAGTAAAATAGCACTTCGTATCTATTGTCGCGCCATGCAGCCTGCTGTTTCAGATCAATCAAATGCTTTCGTTGATTTGATTGGCAAAGGCGAGTTAAAAGATTTAGATGCAGTTTACGAAGCGATTGTTAGGCATAATTCCGAAAGCGATCCTACTGACTGGATCATACCCTTGGGTCAAGACATAGCCTTTGCTTCGTCTTTAGCGCAAAAATATTTATCAGTAGCCGGAATTTTGCACGCGATTAGAAACTCGATCGATGAACATATAAATTTGTGTGACAAACTGAAACCTCTTGGTCCTCAATCTGCGTTGGCAAAGTCGCACGGAACTACTTACCCCATTTTGCAGGGTGCGATGACTCGTGTAAGCGATACAGCAGAATTTGCCCTCGAAGTAGCAAAAGCTGGTGGGCTGCCATTTTTGGCTTTAGCTTTGATGCGGAGTACTGAGGCAGAGTCCCTTGTCAAAGCAGCACAAACTTTATTGGAAAATAAGCCTTGGGGCGTAGGTATTTTGGGATTTGTACCTGCTGAGCTTAAAGCAGAACAGATGGCAGTACTGGAAAAATACAAACCCCCTTATGTCCTCATTGCAGGTGGAAGACCTGATCAGGCTAAGCATTTAGAGGATATTGGTATAAAGACTTATCTGCATGTACCTTCACCACTGCTACTCGATTCCTTTATTGAAATGGGCTCGAGACGTTTCATTTTTGAGGGTAAAGAATGTGGTGGACACGTCGGTCCGCGATCAAGTTTCGTTCTATGGGACACCATGGTTGAGCGTTTGCTCGAAAATATGAGCTCGCGCGATGCCTCTTCTTACCATGTTATTTTTGCTGGTGGCATTCATGACGCTCGCTCGGCTGCTGCGGTTTCTGCTTTAGCAGCACCTTTAGCTGCGCGTGGTGCACGGATTGGTGTTTTGATGGGTACGGCTTATCTATTCACTCAAGAGGTTGTAAATTCTGGCGCCATTATCAAAAAATTTCAAGAAGCGGCCATTGACTGCGATCAAACAGTTTTGTTAGAAACCGGTCCTGGTCATGCAATTCGTTGTATTAATTCTCCTTATAAAAATAGTTTTAACCAAAAACGTCACAACCTTGCTAGTGCCGGCACCAGCAGAGAAGAGATTAGAGAAGAGTTGGAACTAATGAATCTTGGCCGTTTACGTTTGGCAAGCAAAGGACTGATTCGCAAAGACAGTTTGGCTGACTTAGATAACAGTTCTATTAATAGCAAAGACAAAGTCATCGCTGAGTTGAGAGAAGATACTAATGCTCAATCGAATTCTAAGCCAAACAATTTAGAACAAGCCTCAGAGCAAACACAATGGCAACATGGAATGTACATGATTGGACAAATAGCTAGTCTTCACAAAAAGACTATGACTATTAGTGAATTGCATGAAAACGTTTGCCAAAGAAGTATCGAGCTGATTAACTCTGTATCCGAAGGTATTGCCGCTTTAAACATCACACAAGAAAGGACATCAACCTATAAAGCAAATAGCAATAACAATGAACGAGAACCAATAGCTATTATTGGTATGTCTTGCTTATTACCAAAAGCAAAAGATGTTGAATCCTATTGGACTAATATTCTTAATAGAGTAGATGCCATCGAAGAAGTGCCGCTTTATCAGTGGGATTGGCGTAATTATTACGATCCAGATCCGCTAGCCCGGGATAAGATTTATTCTAAATGGGGTGGATTTCTAGAAGATATAGAATTTGATCCTACTAAATATGGCATTCCGCCAAGCAGTTTGAATTCAATCGATCCTATGCAGATCTTGTTGTTAGAAGTAACAGATGCTGCTTTAAAAGATGCTGGTTATGACAAGAAGCCTTTCCCACGCGACAAAACATCCGTGATTCTTGCTAATGCTGGTCATGGTCCTATCACTGCTTTCTATTCTTTACGTTCAATGCTTGGTTGGAAATTGGCACATCTTGACCCTGCCATTAAAGAAGAGCTTGAACAAGTGTTGCCTGAATGGACAGAGGATTCTTTCCCCGGTTATTTAGGTAATGTTACAGCCGGACGCGTAGCTAATAGATTTGATCTTGGTGGTGTGAACTTCTCAATTGATGCTGCTTGCGCTTCTTCTTTAGCAGCTTTGTATACTGCCGTGGCAGAGTTGCGAAATGGTAATAGCGATGTTGTTTTCCTAGCCTCGACTGATACTCATAACCAGCCGGGAGACTATTTAAGTTTTAGCAAAACTCATGCTTTCTCAGCTGATGGGCATTGCAAGACTTTCGACACCAGCGCTGATGGCATAGTCATAAGTGAAGGTATGGCTATGTTAGTGCTTAAGCGTCTAAGCAACGCCGAGCGTGATGGAGATAGAATTTACGCGGTGATAAAGGGCATAGGTGGTTCCAGTGATGGCCGTGACTTGAGCTTAACAGCCCCCCGTCCTGCCGGGCAGATCAAGGCGTTGAATAGAGCTTATGACGATGCGCAAGTCAATCCGAATACTGTAACTTTAATCGAAGCTCATGGAACTGGCACCGTAGCTGGTGACAAAGCAGAAGTTGAGGCTTTAAAGCAAGTTTTTGAACTTTCTAAGGCAGCTGAGCAATCCTGTGCTATTGGTTCAGTTAAAACAATGATTGGACACACGAAGGCAACTGCCGGTTTAGCGTCATTGATAAAAGTGGCTAAAGCGCTGCATCACAAAGTATTGCCCCCCACTATTGGTGTTAAGAATCCGAATCCCGCCTGTCATTTTGAACAGGGACCGTTCTATATAAATGCTGAGAGTCGTCCTTGGATATTGCCGGGAGGACAGAGCAATAGTTTGGATGTAAGAAGGGCGGGGGTGAGTGCTTTTGGTTTTGGTGGTACCAATTTTCATGTTGTGTTGGAAGAATATACTCCAACTTACGTTCAGCCTGATGATACGAAAGAAGATCCCATTTTGCCAGCCGAGCTATTTATATTTTCTGGAACGAGCACCACAGAAGTTTGTCGCGCCATAACTGCTTGTTCCGATAAAGCAAAAAAGCTCTTAGATAATGGTACAAGAGAAGGGCTTAATTTAGCGGCGTTAGCATACTGGCAATTTTTAAAAGATCCTGAGCACCAAGCTCAATTCGGTAGATCTTCCAATCGGGTTCGTTTGAACAACCTCGGACGATCTGAGCAACTTGCTGAGCATATAAAAGATTCTCAAAGCGAACAGCGAAAATACTGTCTTGCTATTGTCGCTTCTTCAATGACCGATCTCAATGACAAACTTACCCGTGCCAAAAATGATATTCAAGCTGCGAATAAAGAACAAATCAAGGATCCACGCGGCGTCTATTTTGAAACTAGCTCATTCAATGCGCCCAATAACAAAAGTAAATTAGCTTTTTTATTTCCCGGACAAGGTTCGCAATACCCTGGCATGCTTTCTCAATTAACTATTAGATTTGCCGAAGCAAGAGAAACTTTTACCCAAGCTAATAAACACTTAGGAAGTAACCTTCCTAAATCGCTATCTGATTATATATTTCCACCCCCCGTGTTTACAAAAGAAGAGGAAGCCAAATTAAAAGAAGCTTTGACTGATACACGCATAGCCCAACCAGCTATGGGGGCCGCTAATATGGCAGCATATTCGCTTTTAACATCATTTGCTGTTCAACCAGATATGGTGGCAGGACATAGTTATGGAGAATACGTTGCTCTCTGTGCAGCTGGCTATTACGATTTTGCCAGTTTGATGAATGTTTCTCAACAAAGAGGAGAAATATTAGCTCAGTCTGTTAATGGACAAATTTCTCGTGGTGCGATGGCTGCCGTTTCCTGCTCAGTTGATAAATTAAAGGAACACCTGACTGAACTCCCCACCGGCATCTCAATTGCTAATGTTAATAGCCCTGGACAAACAGTTATTGCTGGCCCTCTTTCTGAGGTTGAACAGTCTGTTTCTATATTGCAAGACAAAAACTTAATCGCTCGTATTATTCCTGTATCGCAAGCTTTTCATACTAAGTCTATGAAGCATGCCGCTGAGAAACTTGAAACTGTTTTGAATGAAATTGACCGTTTTGATGGCTCAATTGATGTATATTCTAATTTACAAGGACAAAAATACGATCGCTCATCGTCTAAGTTAGCTAGCAAGCTTAGTTCTCACACCACAGAGCCGGTTGATTTCGTCAGTCAAATTAAGAAGATGTATGGTGACGGCGCTCGTATCTTTCTAGAAGTTGGACCAGGAAATGTATTGACTAATTTAGCACAGTCAATTCTGGAAGGCTCAGATTCTACCTGCATAGCTCTCGATAGACCGGGTCGCGATGGGATCGTTAGCCTATTGCAAGCTTTAGCACAATTAGCAGTTTGTGGAATTAAGCTGGATTTCCAAAGACTCTATCAGTTTAGGTTGGCTGCCTTAAGGCAAGTTATCAATTATGAACCAGCAGCAAGCAATAAAAAGCTTATCTATTCTGTAAACAGTGTCACAATTCAACCGAAAGGAAAAGCAGCGGAAATGCAGGCTATTAAGTCACTACCTGCAGCCGTTAGCAAATCTTCTCCGTTGAATTATGCACCAAAAACAAATTTAGAACTAAATAACCTAAATAAGGGCTTTGGAAACTTGAAAATCGAAAATACACCGCAGCGTAATAACCCAGGCATTAATCAGACGCCTAACAGGAACAAGCCTAACGGCACTCAAACAGGCAATGGTCAAGTTGATAATATCATGTTGCAATTTCAACAAAGTATGCAGCAAATGGCCAATAGCTTTATGGAAACACAACAACGCGTCATGCTGGCGTATTTAGCTAATCAAAAAGGGGAAGGATATGCAAATAATCTTTCACCATCTGTTATGTCTTCTTTGACAGAAAAAGCTGATTTTTCAGTGGACAATATGGTTTTGCCTCCCGAAGCCACTACCGATGTTTCTGCTAATAATTTTGCAGCCAACACTGCCAATAATGGTGAAGCTCTAGCAGCAGTCCCCACAACTTCGACAGTAAGTCCAGAACCCGAATTGGACACAGAGCAATTAATCACTACTCTACTAGAAATAGTGGCCGACAGAACCGGGTATCCTGTTGATATGATCGATCCCAGTTTAGATCTTGAAGCTGATTTAGGTATAGATTCGATCAAAAGAGTTGAGATATTAAATAAATTCCGTCGCGTACTACCAGATGCTAAACAGAAACAATTGGAGTCAGGCATAGAGGAATTGGCCGGCGCCCGAACTCTGCAGGGTATTATTGATTGGTTACGGGCCAGTCACGACCATAACCCGGCTCTTGTTCAATCAGTGGGCGAAAACAATGGTTCTCACAAAGAACAAGCTTCCGCTCTTTATGTAAATGGCGAGGGTAGATCGCAAGGCAACGGCAAACACGACAACACTAAAGAAGGCTCTAATGGTCACCATAATGTGGTCAAGCGTGGTTTGGTAATGCCGGTTAGTCTTTCACCGCTAGCTTTCACTGATGCACAAATGACCGAGCGAGTTAATGCAAGTAAGAACGGTGCTGATCTGGTCCTAATCACTTGCGACAAGCTTGGTTTAGCTGATAGCTTAGCCAAACGTTTTGCTAGTCATGGATTTGTGCCGGTTGTATTGAAGCAATTAGAAAGCAAGACAGATACTAAAAAATCGACCAGTGCACATACAGACAGCAAGGTAATTCAACGCGAGATTGACTGGCAAGATTTCGCACAAGTTGAAGCATGCCTACTTGATTTACAGGCGAAGTACGGACAGGCAAGTATGTTATTCCACTTGCAATCTTTTGCCGAAGAAAAGGCAGAGTCAAATCGAGTCAGTGCTGTCGCCTTATTGCATTTACTTAAATGTTTTAGTCTCAATGCTACTAAAGTAGTCTCGGGTAATAAGCCTATATTTGTTTCTGCCACGAGCATGGGCGGAAAATTTGGTCATGATTTAGTTAACCCTAATCACTTCTCACCCACACAAGCAGCTATACCCGGACTAATCAAGGTAGCAGCCAAAGAAATGGCTGATCGCTCATATAAGACGATTGACTTTGATTTAAATAAAACTGGAGACGGACAAAAATTTTCTTCTCAGGATTTGCAAGATATTTCTCTTCAGCTTATAAAAGAAGTATTAGCCAACGACGATATTGTTGAAGTTGGTTATCGCGCTAATCAAAGATGGGGCTTAGAAATAACTGATGGCTCATTGAAAGTAGATTTTTCTCATCCACCATTGGATAAAAATTCTGTGGTTTTGATTACTGGTGGCGCTCGTGGTATCACTGCCGAGATTGCCACCCAGTTGGCTAAACACTACAAGCCCATACTTGTATTAGTGGGGCGTTCTCCCTTGCCTACAGGCTTGGAGGAGGGACGCTATTCTGGCATTAAAGGAATGCGCGAACTAAAGGCAAAAATTATCGAAGCGCTAAAAGAAGAAGGTAAGTCGGTCAATATACCCGAAGTCGAAATGCGATACCAAGCCCTGATTAAAGAGCGCGAGATTAGAGAAAATATAGCGCGTCTGCAGAACAGTGCTAATAAGGTTGAATACCATAGTTTGGATGTTCGCGATGCTAAGGCTCTAACTTCCCTTGTTGATCGTGTTTATAAGGATTATGGCAAAATCGATGCCGTGATTCATGGAGCTGGTGTGATAGAGGATGCTCTGATTAAAGACAAAGACAAAGAATCATTTACGCGCGTTTATGATACTAAGGTAAATAGTGCCTTAACTTTACTCGAAGCTCTTAAATTAGAATCTCTCCAGTACTTATTCTTCTTTTCGTCTGTGGTTGGCCGCACTGGTAATGCCGGACAGGTCGATTATGTGGCTGCTAATGAAGTATTAAACAAATTAGCACTTAGTGTAAGAGATAGAATGCCCAAAGGACGAGCCGCTGCTATTATGTGGGGACCTTGGAAAGGTGGTATGGCGCACCCAGAATTGGAAGATGTTTTTGCTCAATATGGCTGGGCAATGATTGATCTACAAAAGGGTTGTGAGGCATTTATCGATGAAATGTTTTGTTCCAATAAAAAAGAATCAGAAGTACTTCTAGTCGCAAGAGCAGAAAGCAAAAGCAAAATTAAAGGTTTGGGTGCAAGACTGGCCAACAGCGAAGTGATAACCCATTCTGCCGGAGACAAAGAATATATAGTAAATCTTGATACCCAGGTAGATACATTTTTGCTCGATCATGCTTTTGATGGTGTACCTGTTCTTCCTATGTCCTATGCGTTGGAATTGATGTGTGAAGCAGCTCAAGCTACCTACCATGATCTGCCATTGAGATCGATAGAACAATTTGATATTCCGGCGGGCATTCTCTTTGATGTTCCGAAAAAGAAAATATCTATAATAGTAAATGAAGAAGAAAGACAATCCGATACAGCTACGGCAATGGTGTCTATATTATCTGGTGCAAAACGCCGCGTTAATTTTAAGGCCCGTTTTTGCCTTGGCGAAAATACAAAATTGAACGCTAAAATAGTTGCGCCAACAAAAATACCGCTATTGGAACACGAAGCTTCTAATAGTAATGGTACCAACGGACACAACGGTAACAATGGTGTAAACGGTAACAACGGCAATGAAAGTCATGCCGGCAAGGAAATCGATTTAGGCAAATACGATTTGGGCGCTCCTATAACTTTGCCTGCAATTGCTGACATTTATAAGCAATGGTTATTCCATGGCAAGAGCTTTCATGGCATGAAAGAAATATATTCCGTGGGCGAAAAGGGTATTCTTGGACAAGTTTCAGGTTTAAGTCCAGAAAAATGTCTACACATGGATACAAACGGTAATTGGATTATTGATCCAGTAATGTTTGATTGCTCCATGCAATTAGGCGGAATTTGGGCTCGTAAAAGTCTCGACATAACCGCATTGCCAACTGGTTTTAGTCGCTTAAGCTTTTTTGCTCCTCTAACATTTGAGTCGGACGAACTTTGTTTTGTACATATAATTATTTCGCCAGAGAGCTCACAGAATGAATTGCGTTGTGACATGGCTATATATGGACCATCTGGTGATTTATACATATACGTTGAAAATTTATCGGGTGTCGGTAGCAAATCTCTGCATCGTCTTGCTAATCAAAATGCAACTATTGTTGAGGCAAGTATTTCTGGATGATAGACAATACAAATTCGTCTATAAAGCAGGAAAATAATTCCTGCAGCATAGCTATTACCGGTTTGTCTTACATTAGTTGTTATGGTCATGGCAAAGGTGATTTGAAGTCGTCTCTTATTCAAATAGCCAAAGAAGCTTTAGTCGATGACTCGGATATTGCAGAGAGCCCTTGCCTCATTATTGGCAATTGTGGCAACGCCAATTTAATTTCAGCTGAACAATTATTGCCTCTCCTTGGATTGACAGGAAGAGGTACTGATCAGCAAATTTCAAATCCTTTGCAAGGGTTAGACATGGCTATTAATCAGCTGCAATCTTCTGCTTGTAATATTGTTTTACTATTGCTTTGTGACTCAGTAGAAAATATACAAGAACCACAGAATTCCTACTATCTTTCTGCTTTTGTCTTGAGACCGCTTTCCAGAGCAATTGAAATTAATAAAAAAGTATATGCGTCAATTTCATTTTTGCTTAAAGCAAACACCGATGACCATTTACTTGAGTTAAAAGCAAAATACAAGGAAGCTCAAATCTCTACCTCGTCTATCAATTTATTTACTTTAAATTCAAAGTCCGAAAATGCAATAACCGCGCAAATAGCCCAATTATCTAAGTGGTTCGCCAAAGATACTAAAGGCATTGAAGTTGCAAGCAAAGCAAATGGAGATAATGTTTTTAGAGAGGATCCTTGGTGTTCTTTGCAAATTGGACTTAGAGATAAGAGTAATCATTCAGTTAATGGACTTACTTCCCTAGTGGAGACAATTATATCAATTCAGCAGAGAACATTTTTGCCCCTGCAACAGACAGACTTTATCGAACAGATAGATCTTAGACATTCTCCTTTCTATTTTAATTTTGCTATCCGTCCTTGGTTTCATCCTCAGATTCATTTGCACTTCAGGGCTATGAGTCCACAACCAACGTATAGTTCTTCGCATCGTCGGGCTGCTTTGCATATTACTGAAGAAGATGGACAAATCTATCATCTAGTGGCAGAAGAGTTTGAAGATGCGAACGAATTGAAACAACGTAATCTTCAACCCCATTGGCCAGCAGAACTATTCACTTTTTTTACAGAAAATCCTTATCAATTAATCGCTTACTTACAATCGATTGAAGCATTCGTATTTCGTACCAGTAACCAAATAAATTTAAAAGACTTAGCCTTCACTATTAATGCTAATACCTTTAAACTCGTAAACGAATCTCTTGCTCGAGCGAATCAGGTTGTTCAACAAAAGACTAGCGAATATATCAGAGCAGCTTTTGTATGCACAAGCATTGAAGAATTTCTCCCCAAAATTAAAAACATGATAGACACGTGCTTAGAAGGCAACTTTGCTCAGAGCAGCGATCTCGCTTACTTCGCAAGTAATGATATTTATTGGTGCAATAATTCATATATAGATGTGGGCAATGAAAAGAATAAATTGGCATTTATATTACCTGGGCTTGGTGCAGCATATCCTAATATGCTCGCCGAGCTTTGTTTACACTTTCCAGAGATAAGAGCAATTTTTGATTTTGTGGACTATTTATCTGTATCCGGTGGTAGTAAATTAAGGCCCAGTGATCGCATTTTTTGTCGCTTAGATCCACGTACAAACACATTTCGAGAAACACCGGGATCATTAGCTGTTATGGACTCAGCTGTTGTCACCGTACTTATGGCAGAATGGGCCATTTTTACTTTATTGCTTAATTTAGATATTGTGCCCGATATTTTATTAGGCTCTAGTACAGGCGAATTTGCTGCCTTGACTATGTCTGGAGCAGTAGATATTTTTAAAGCAGCACCGTTGTTCTATCACTTAAGCACGGGCATGGTACATGCTCTACCTCTTGACCAATTAATAAACTTAAGGTCCTTACGGGTAAACGATTCTTATGAAAAAATAGAAGTCGAGCTTGCCAACTATAAGAACAAAGTCTATCTGAGCGCTAACTTATCACCGCGACAGCTCATTCTTACTGGAGACAGAGAGTCTATAAACTTACTACTCAAGTCCTTTGAAAGTAGGCACATATCTGCAGATTTTTTACCCTTTGCTATACCTTATCATACATCTTTGGTAGCGGATGTGGTATCAGCAGACAATCCCGATATAGAAGCTCTGCAAATAAGTAATCCTCTTATAGAATCATGGTCTTGTTCTTTAGCTGCCCCTTATCCAAATAAGGCAGAGAAAATAAAAAAAATGACTACTGATTTATTCAGTAAGCCAATATTATTTCGGGAAAGTATTGAGACGTTGTACAAGAAAGGTGTAAGAACCTTTGTGGAAGTAGGTCCCAGAGGCAACTTGGCTCCTATAATAACTGAGACTCTGCAATCTCGGCCGCATGTCTCACTGGCTGCTAATCGTTCTGATGTATCAGCTATTACACAATTGCAAAATCTTCTGGCTGTATTGTTTGTCAACAATATTTATATGGATCTTAGTTATTTATTTGCCAGAAGGACACCCAAATTACTATCTCTTATGCAGGATCAATTTGAGCCTGCTTCAAGTAACCAATTGGCAGAGAATGTAATCCAACAGGTTTCAGGAAGTGAATTTCAGTCAGATATAGTTGCTATGACAAGATCCTTCCAAAAACAATTGCAAGAGTTGGAAGAGCAAGTAATGGCATATTTATTACCGGGCAAAATCGGCTTTGAAACAGGAAAAAGCGAACAGCAATACTTGAGCAATGAAATTTCTCTTACACAAATTTTTGCTAGTTTGGCTGAGAGTAAAGGTATAGTTTGTCGTAGACTTTTTGAAGAATGCTTGCCGAAAAATGAAGATGCTTTTACGTCTCTCGTTGATACTATTTTGACACCTTTAGAGCGAGAGAAACTGCAATCATTTAATCAACCTACTAAGCGTAGACAATGGTTTGCAGGACGAATAGCTGCTAAAGAAGCAGTCCGTTCTGTAATTGACAAGCTTACTGGTGTAAAAATAGCAAATACTGATATTGAAATTGATGTTTTGGATTCAGGTAAACCATATCTAGTAAGGATAGCTGCCACTGTGGCCGGTGCTAATAAACCAGTTATATCTATAACCCATAAAGAGGGTGAAATTATTGCTGTTGCTGCGGACAGTTCATTGTTTTCATCTATCGGTATTGATTTAGAATCAAAACTTTTAGATAATGATTTGGAAGATTTTATTCTCAGTTCCGCGGAGCGCAATTATATTCAAAACTTATCTGGACAAGAGCGAGCCATAGGCATAAAAAAAATCTGGTCAGCAAAAGAATCGGTCGCTAAGCTGTTAGGGCTCGGACTGCCCGAATGTCTTAGAAAACTATCCGTTGTCGATGTTGATCATAATAATGGGAGATATCGAATTTTAACAAATGAAGACGCTATTCAAAACGACATCAGTTCTTCTGCCAGAGCCGGTGAACACACAGCATATGTAACTTACTTGGAAAAAAAGATCTTATCTTTGGCTTTGGTTTAAATTAACGGTTTTCACACTGAAACCGAAGATAATCTACCACATCGGACGATCGACCGGACTTGAGCGGCTCTTGCTAAAATTGTTAGAGCTCCTCAATCTTTCCCTTTATCACTAGATAGATGCAGGAAAGCTTGCTTGTTCAGATGCATGATAGCTGCTTCGTACTAATGGTCCAGAAAAAACATTTTTGAATCCCATCTTCTTGCCTAATTTTGCATAATGCTCAAAAGTTTCTGGACGTATAAAGCTTTCTATCGGCAAATGATCTTTGGTTGGCTGAAGATACTGACCAATAGTAATAATGTCACAACCAACCTTTGCCCAACGGTTTAATACTTCTATAACTTCTTCTTCTGATTCACCTAGCCCTAACATCAAACCAGATTTAGTTGTGAAGCCTTTGTCTTTAGCAATTTTTAGCAATTCAAGACTACGTTCAAATGTAGCTTGCGGTCTCACTTGTTTATAGAGTCGTGGCACGGTTTCGATATTATGATTTACTACATCTGGCGAAGCTTGTAATACCGTATTTAGTGCTTGCCAATTGCCGCCAAAATCTGGAAGCAATACTTCCACCTTTATTGATTGGTTTAGGTCTTTTATTTCTGCAATTGTTTCAGCCCAAATGGACGCTCCACCGTCTGCCAATTCATCTCTATTAACAGAAGTAATAACTATATAATCAAGCCCCATTTTTTTTACCGCATCTGCTACTCGTTTTGGTTCGTCAAGATCCAGCTCATTTGGCTTGCCAGTCTGGACATTGCAAAAGCCACAACTGCGAGTGCAAATATTACCCAAAATCATAAAAGTGGCTGTACCAAAATTCCAGCATTCACCCCGGTTTGGGCAAGCTGCTGACTCACAGACCGTATGTAAATTATTCTCAGAAACGATTGTTTTTATGTCTTGATAACGTTTGCCGGTTGGCAGTTTTACTTTAAGCCAATTTGGTTTTTTATCGTTGAAATTTAATTGGGTATTTGTCATATCTAGCTTCAAGTTCTCATATTGCCTGGATTTTAATTGTTTATTCAATAGATATGTGATCGGTTTGATTGCTAATCAAAGACTTAATGCTCATTTAATCAAATTCAATAAGACCTGCTGTTTTGATGCGAACGTTGCTCCTAAAGCAATACAATGATAAAAGTAACTGTATAGATGCAACCCGGAATTGGATAAATAAATGCCAAGAACGCCAATTAAAATTTCAGCAGAGATTGATTATTTATCTATATTAGACGAACAGGGCCAAATTGATAAAAGTCTTGAGCCTAATCTTTCTGCCGAACAATTAAAAACTTTATACCACTATATGCTCTTAGGCAGACGTTTAGACGAGCGCATGCTCATTATGCAAAGGCAAGGACGATTATCTACTTTTGCTCAATGCACCGGTCACGAAGCAATTAGCTTAGGCGCTGCCTTTGCTATAAACAAGGCTGACTCTTTTGTACCGTATTATAGAGAATTGGCGGGCATGCTTTATCGTGGCTGGCCTATAGAGGAATTTTTGCTTTATTGGAATGGCTTTGAAGAAGGGGCCATGGTTCCTGCTGAGTTAAAAGATTTGCCCTTCTGTGTGCCCATCTCCTCCCAGCTCTTGCATGCTGTGGGGATGGGTATGGCCATTAATATTAAAAATGAACAAAAAGTTGTTGTTGTTTTCTTTGGCGATGGAGCGGCTTCAGAAGGCGATTGTCATGAGGCTTTAAATTTCGCTACTGTGTTCAATGTGCCAGTGATTTTTATGTGTGTGAACAATCAATATGCAATATCTGTTCCACTCAGTAAACAAATGAAAGCAAAAACCATTGTTCAAAGAGCCATAGCTTACGATATGCCAGGCATACAAGTGGACGGTAACGATATTTTGGCAGTTTATTCGGCTACCAAAGATGCCGTTACAAGAGCCCGAGAAGGTGGTGGACCTACTCTCATTGAAGCAGTTACTTATAGAGTGGCTCCGCATACAACGGCCGATGATCCTAAGCGCTATCGCTCTGATGAAGAAGTAGCTATTTGGCTAAAGCGCGAGCCATTAGTTCGATTTAGACAATATATGTACGACAAAAAAATTATTTTGAAGGGCGAAGAAGAAAAATTAGAAGAGCAGATTACTAACGATATCAAAGCCGCGGTCGAGAAAGCAGATCTACTTGCGAAAAGTCCTGATTTTAGCAATCCTTTGCATATATTTGACTATTCGTATGCCGAAATTCCTCCCTGTGTGCAAAGACAAAGACAAGAACTTGAAGATTATTTGCAATATAAGAAAGGCTCTTATAAAAAAGAGGAAAGCAAAAATGCCTGAAATGAATATGGCTAAGGCAATAAATTTGGCTCTCCATGAGGCAATGGCAAAGGATGAACGTGTTATTATCCTGGGACAAGATGTAGGTCGCGATGAAGGCGTGTTTCGTGTTACAGAAGGACTTTCGGCTAAGTATGGCGACAAGCGTGTTATAGATACTCCTCTAGCAGAATCTGGCATTATTGGTGCTGCTATTGGTATGGCAGTTTACGGATTGCGACCGGTCTGCGAAATACAATTTGCTGGTTTTGACTATTATGGTTACCAACAAATGGAAAGTCATGCGGCACGCTTACGCAATCGCACAAGAGGTAGGATCACTGTACCGTTGGTTATGCGTGCTCCTTATGGGGGTGGTATACGAGCTCCTGAGCATCATTCTGAAAGTAAGGAGGCGATTTATGCGCATACACCAGGATTAAAATTAGTGATACCTTCTGGTCCTCGCAATGCTAGAGCACTGCTTTTAGCGGCCATTGCTGATCCTGATCCTGTTATATATTACGAGCCAAAAGCGATTTATCGTCTCTTTCGAGAAGAAGTGCCAGAAAAAACTGAAATTATGCCTTTGGGTAAAGCAAATATTGCTCGCGTAGGCAAAGACATTACACTCATATCTTATGGTGCCAGCATGCAGGCTGCTTTGGGAGCAGCAGAAAATTTGGCCCAAGAAAATGTTGATTGTGAAATCATAGATTTACTTAGTCTTTCGCCATTAGATATTGATACTATAATTAATTCTATAAAAAAAACTGGGCGAGCAGTAGTCATTCATGAGGCTCCTCGTACCTGTGGTGTAGGAGCAGAAATAATTGCCCAAATTAATGAGCATGCACTCCTTTATTTGGAGGCGCCGATAAAACGCGTTACTGGATACGATACGCCTTTCCCTTATTTTTCGAAAGAACAGTATTATATACCTGATGCTGATAAAGTCGCTATGGCTTGTCGTTCTATTTTGGATATTGATGGAGCCGCTAATTAATGTCATTTGACTTTAAATTACCTGATCTTGGAGAAGGCATTCGCGAAGCGGAAGTCCTAGCAGTTAAAGTAACTGAAGGACAAGCAATATCCGAAGACCAAATTCTCTTTGAGGTGGAAACAGATAAAGCTGTAGTTGAGATTCCCTCTCCAGTAGCAGGCAAAGCTTTAGAGGTTCTGGTAAAACCAGGGCAAATTGTCGTGGTTGGAAACGTGATGATTTCTATTGAAGAGTCTGGACAAACCCAAACCGCGACTGCAGAAAATATTTCTGCCAAGGTTGAGAGAACTAATGAAAAATCAACAGACAAAGAGGCAAACTCTACTCCCCACAATGGACAAGCACTTGCTGAGGCACCGATTATAGCTACGCCTGCTACGAGACAATTGGCAAGAGAAATGAAAATCGATCTACACAAAGTTCCCGCTACAGGACCAGGCGGCAAAATATCCAAGGAAGATGTACTTGCCTATGCTGAAAGTTCAAAAAATAAACAAGTGCCTGCTACGCCTGGTATCGTCCATAGTGCTGCTATAGCAAATACGTTGCCAGATTTTGCAAAATTTGGTAAAATTGAGCGAGTTCCTATGCGCTCTTTGCGTCGCAAAACTGCTCAGTTAATGGCTTTAAGCTGGTCGAAGATACCGCATGTCACACATTGTGATGAAGCCAATATAACGGAACTAGAGATATTTAGAAATAGAGCTCAATATCAAGATCAAGTTAAAAAGCAGGGAGCAAAACTGACGTTGACTGTTTTTATCATGAAAGCGGTAGCTCTCGCCTTGCAGGAATTCCCTGAATTCAACACAAGTTTTGATGAACAATCAGAAGAAATAATTTTTAAACGATATTATAATTTGGGTATGGCTGTAGCCACAGAACGTGGCTTAGTAGTTCCTGTAATTAAATCTGTTGATAAAAAAAATATTTTTGAACTGGCAGTAGAGATTAGTGAAGTGGCTGAAAAAGCCCGGGCGGCAAAAAGTGAATTAAGCGAATTGCAAGGCGCTACTTTTACGGTCACGAACATTGGTGCTATTGGTGGTACCAGTGCTACTCCCATAATTCATTATCCAGAAGCAGCTATATTAGCAGTAATGAAAACAATAGAAAGAGCGATAAATAAGAATGGCAATTTAGAAAATGTTCTAATTGTGCCCTTATGTTTAGCTTTTGATCATCGCTTAGCTGATGGGGCCCAGGCAGCCAAATTTACTCGAACTATTATAAAAATGCTAGAAAATCCCAGATCTTTTGAAAAGTATTTAGGTGCTTAAGTTACTATAGTTTATAACGGATTTTCGTACCGAGGAGAGGTAATTTAAATGGTTGTTGGAGATGCTACTGAACAGATTGATCTAGCAGTAATTGGTGCTGGTCCAGGCGGTTATACAGCTGCGATAAGAGCAGGACAACTTGGTATTAAGACAATTTTGATTGATGCTCAAACTAGTTTAGGTGGCACTTGTTTGAATGAAGGCTGTATTCCTTCTAAAGCCCTCTTACACGCTGCAGAGGTAATCGAATTATCTAAAGAAGCGGCAGTTTTTGGTCTGCAATTTCAAAGCCCTCAAATTGATATAAATAAATTACGATCTTGGAAAGAAGGGGTCATCGATAAACTTAGTCAAGGCATTGTGGGTTTATGCAAAAGCAATCAAGTGCAAATAATAAATGGACAAGCTCGTTTTCTCAATGATCAAACAATATTGGTTAATCGCGAGCAGGGTGCTTTGCAAATAAAATTTAAGCATACCATTATTGCTACCGGTTCTAGCATTATAAAAATACCTGGTCTTTTTAAATCACCTAAAGATGCTGATAGTAAGCGTGTATTGGATTCTCGATCAGCCTTACAGTTGCCTGAAGTACCTGGCAGTTTGTTAATTGTAGGCGGCGGCTATATCGGGCTGGAATTAGGCACAGTTTATGCAGCTTTAGGTAGTGCGGTCTCTGTCGTTGAAATGACTGATGGACTTTTACCAGGTGTGGACCGCGATTTAGTTAAACCTTTAGCCAATCATTTAAGCTCTGCTTTTAAAAATATATCCTTAAATAGCAAAATAATGAATATTGAAGACACTGGTAATGGCATTACTTGTCAAATCCAAGATCAGCAAGGAGCTGTGCGCAACGAAAAATTTGATTATGTATTAGTTGCTGTTGGACGTAAGCCTAATACTGATGGTTTGGCTTTAGAGAATGCCATGATCGAAGTTAATAAAGCTGGATTTATTCAAGTAAATAATTTGTGTCAGACCAACAATAAAAGAATAATGGCTATAGGGGACGTTAGTGGCCAACCAATGCTAGCCCATCGAGCGATGCGCCAAGGAATAGTGGCAGCAGAAGTTATCGCTGGTTTGCCTTCCGCTTTTGATAATCAAGTAATTCCGGCAGTCGTTTATACAGAACCCGAAATAGCTTGGTGCGGAGTAACCGACATTGAAGTCAAAACTAATGGATTGAAGCTAGATGTTGCCAAATTTCCTTGGTCTGCTTCTGGTCGTGCTATGACACTGGCTAATACAAATGGTCTGACCAAGATTATTTATGATCCGCAGACTAATCTGATTAAGGGAGTAGGTATTGTGGGACCGCGCGCCGGAGATCTTATTGCCGAAGCGGTATTAGCAATTGAAGCTGGGCTTGTTCTTCAAGATTTGGCTAATACAATCCATCCTCACCCCAGTCTGTCCGAAACCATTGCCGAGGCGGCTATGGCTGCTATGCATAGGCAAACACGTAGGGTGAAGGTCTAGACATTTTTTGTATCATCCTCTAGCTCCACTACTATAGAAGCCGCGAGGTTCGAGCATGTGTTGAGTGTTGAAATTAATAGTTTCTTCTGTGCACGGTTTGTCTTTTCTTGATCTTTCTAGGGTTGAGATTTAATTATTGCGCGGACACTCAGCTGTGAATTATTTAGATAATGGGCATGCTTTCAACCGGATACAAGTCCTTTTCTCCATTCGGGAGTCTATCGACGTATAAAATGCCGTCTAAATGATCTAATTCATGTTGCAAAAGCATGGCGAAATTATCTGTTGCTTTGATTGTAATCGGACAGCCGTTTTCATCCAAAGCAGTTACTGTAACTGCCTTATAACGAGAGACATTTCCTCGCACATCAAAAAAGCTCAAGCAGCCTTCTCGAATTGGTATTTGATCTGATGAAAAGTCTGTCATGGTTGGATTAATGAGAACTTGCGTTATTCCATTAAATTGCACGATATTGATTCTTACTAGATGCCCAATTTGTGAAGCTGCTATACCGTGGCCTCTTTTGAATTCATACAATCCAGCGATATGGGTAAGTGTATCTTTCATATCTAAAATGATCGGCCGCACTTTTTCAATATCCGTAACAGGTTGACACATTTGCGCTAATAGGGGATTTCCTCGTTTCAATACCGGCTTTTGCATTTTTTCCTCTCTTGACAGTAGAGCTGTCATACCTTGCAACTTAATTCAGCCTGAGCCAACCTCTTGGCTTGCTCTCTGGCTCAACGCCAAAATTAACACTAAACTTATCAATAAGCCACGGGTGCCGAATTAATGAGACAATGCTTGAAGACGTGGATAGCAACTTAAAGTGATTGCTTCGAAATAAAGCAGGGATAAAATTTATCTGCCGCATTTCCTGCTTAGTTGTCTTGGTGAACGGGCATAAAAATTTGGGGCAATAATTTATACAATAGTAGTCTAGGGTTTATATTGACCCTTATCAATTCGAGTTATCATGGCTGAAGAAACAAAGCAAGATTTAGAAGAAATTGGTACAGCTGCTCATCTGATGATGGAGGCAGTGGATCAAGCCAGCCAGGACCTAGAAACAACAGTTAAATCATCTGCTGACTATTTACAGACTTTTAATCAGACTTTAGCCCAGAACTTTGCCCAGCAATTAACCAGGATGTTAGAAAACTCGGCGAGAGCAACTGACAAGGGTGTTGAGGAATTGCAGGCGCGCAAAGAGGATTTCGTCGAACGCCTGATGGAATTGGAGCAAACAGAAATTGAGACTCTAGTCGGAGTCGGTAAGGATGTTAGGCAAGAGATAGATTCCTCCGTACGTAAAGCATTAGCATCTATATCGCAACTCGTGGAAGAGCAAGTTGATGCTCTACTCCCGATTGCTCTGGATCAGCATGAAAACTTCTCTAACTTAATTGATAAAGAATCGGGCGATTTAAGGAAGGTAGCAGAAGAAGGCATAATTAGCATCTCTGGCAAAGAAAATACTTCAATTAAGTGGCTATTGCAACGTGTGCAAGAATTTGAAGACACTTCTGCCCAAATTCTTGAAGAAAAAGACCAAGACCTCTTGGAAAAAATGCAAACGGACACCGAGCAATTAGCAGGCAAGGTTAAACAAGTAAAATTGGCTCTAGATAAAGATTTTGAAAATGACAGAGAGGAATTAGATAAAAAAGTTGAAGTAGACACTGACTGGATTGGTTCGGCGGGACAAAATACAATTAAACGTCTCAGCGATGAAGTAGATAGTTGGCAGACAGAAATGACACAATTAGCCGCTGACTTTAAAGAACTGCTTAGTGCTGATAGAGATTCTTTTGACCAAATCCATAAAACTAAGATCGAACGCCAAGTTGACGAAGTAAAAGGCGAAATCAAAACTATTGGCGAAGAAGCTCAAGGGCGACTTTCTGCCAGTCATAAGCTTTTTCAAGGTTCACTGAGAAGATTGGAGAAAAAGTATTATGAACGTCTGGAAAGATTATTGCAACAGTTCGAAGCAGCCATTGCTCAAGAAACAAGAGTTAGAGTAAGACCAGATTTACCAATAGAAACGCGCCGAGAATTGAAAGAATTATTAAATACCCGACTTAAAGCCCGTGGCTTGGAAATAGTAAAAGCCTTTAAGCGTCAGGTTGAGCTTTTTGATTTAGAGCACGCTCGTTTTGTTGCTGGATGCGGTGAACGCATTGAGACGGTGCATGGAGCCTCGAAAGATTCACTTGAACAGCAGCTAAAAGCAATGAATGCCGAAATAGAGAGAATGCTGAGAGGGTTTAAGGTCGAACTTTCACAACTTAATTTGCAATTGCCCCAAATTAAAGATGCTGGACATGCAGCTGCTCTAGCTGTTTTGGCTTATAAACGCGCACGTTTTTCATTCGGAACAGACTAGGAGATTCAAAGGCATGACTTTTGCCAAGAAAGACTTTAAAAATATATATGAGTCAGGTATCAAAGCACTGGCTGACATTGAATTGCAAGCAATTGAAAAAGCTCAAGATAAAAAAAATGAACACAGTCAAGAACAGAAAGAAGGATCGCAGCAATCTCTCGAACATTTGGAAAAAAAATCGGAGCTTCTCCAAGTTGAGCTTAAGCAATCGATAAACGAGAGTCTAAAGAAATTGCAAGATACTCTTGCGGTGGAAAATGCTCAAAGCGAAGCATTTCTTGCCAGTCTAATGAGTGAGTTAAAAACCCTTACTGCCCAGATGAAAGTCAAATTGAGCGCACTTAAACACTCTCATCACGAAAATGTAGACTTTGCCAGAACGGTCGCTGCTGAGCATTATCTTACTAATACCGAGGAAATGAGTTTTAGACTTGAACACGCTTTATCTAATGCCATACAAAATATGGGAGCTAAGGCAAAGGGCAATTTTCAGAGTTTGCAATCCAATCTGGAACACAAGCTAGCTGATATCCAAGACAATATAAACGAAGTGACAAAGTCAAATTTCGTTTCTTTAAAAGATGAAGCTGACACCATTGCTGACCACTCATCATCGTTGTTAAAAACATTCTTTGTTGATTCTCAAAACAAATTAAGTCAACTAGAGACTTCAGCTCGACAAGCAAGTAACGAAGTTGAATCTTCATCGGCTTCTTTGCTAGAAGACATTTCTAACCACGCTAGTCTTATTGAAAAGGAAATCAACGGTACTTATGAGAACGTAACTACGGCCCACTTCCAAAATGCTGATAATCGACTAAGTAAATTTGCTGATGAGCTAAGTGCCTTACACGACACGACCACTGAGAAATTAATTACAATAACGGATGAACTTTCAGATGATTTACTTGACCGCTCTAAGCAAGTCCAAGATGGTTTGCGTAACCGTTGTGATGATGTGGTTAATCGTCTCGAAAATTTATTTGGCTCTTTTCAAACAAAACTGAACGATCGATTGCAATTTAGCCTTGGACAAAAACAAGCACTAGAAAGCGATAAAAATAGAATATTAGTTGCTGTGCAAAATGAAATGATGTCAATCCAAAGGGCTTTTGGTAAAAAGATTGCTGGCATGTTGGATCAATCTAAAGTGGAATTGATCGATTTAACAAAATCAGTAGAAGAACAAATGCTCACCACTACAGAATCCTTAGGTGAAAAAATGAGCAAGAGTGCTAGTTCGATTCAGCGGCAAATTGAAAATGAAGTTACTAAGTTTTTGCAGGACATCTCTACCGTTCGCCGTGCTGCCACAGACGAGATCTCTGTCGCTGCAAAAGGTAATATTTCTTTTTCGCCGGACTCGCAGACCAATTCAAATATTGAAGAAAAAGCCGAGTCTGTTAAAGAAAAGGATAAGCCAGCTAGAGAAAAAGCCGAGCCTGTTAAACAAAAAGTTAAGCCGCCGCAAATCTTGGAAGCGGAAGAAGGGATAGCCTCAGCGGCTGCTTTGCCATTAGAATACGACCGTTTGTCTTCAGAAGAGAACCAAATAATAGAAGAAAATGAAGAATCGAGTTTGAGCGAAGATAAAGCAAGACGCAATCGCAAACGCAAGGACAGTCAAGAATGAATTCAATTCTCCGTCAAAGCCATATTCGAGCAATTGATTTACGCGACTTCTTGCGTAGTTATGATTCCTCCAATACAACAGCAGTTTCAGTTTGGGCAAAAACTGCTTGCGCGGGATTTGAGCCTGGTTCCCTGGTCTTCATTGTTGAACCTGTTACTTTGCCTTTTGGCCTAATATCATTTGTTCGTAAAGACGAAGAAGACAATTTCCGTGTCACAGACTTTGCTGTGATTGTTCGTATAGAAAATAACAAAGCAATGGCTATCAGTTTGACTAATAATACTTACGAATTGCGTTTTCTCGAATCTCTGTTGGAAGAAAAAGCAAAAAAAGCGATTATTGATCGCAAAAGATTCGGTTTTATTGCTGCTAAACCTGCTGTACCTCTTCCGCTAACTAAGTTTCAAGAGTTAGAACGTTTATCTAATGGTTACGCCAAGGGTGGATCTAGACGAACCTTTATGAATGCTAATCCTAAAGAAGAGCCTGCTTTAGCGCTTCTTGCTGCCTGCGGTGTTCATCTAAACTTCACCATTGTAAATAAACAACCGATAGATATCGGTTCGATTTGTTTCTCGCTTTTTAATAATGATACTAAGCAGCCTGATAATAATCGGTCACAACTAAGAGATAATTTCATTCCGATATCTAGTGATTTTTCAGAAATCAAAGTAATTCCCGCTTCTGTTGGCGAGTTTGATGCTGCCCAAGGCAAACATATCGATTTGTTATTTGAAAAACCAGCCGGGTCAAAGGCGGAGACCGGACAGAACACTACCGGCTTCAATCTATTGCAAAGTTGGGGAGACTTAGGTGAGCGACGCGGTCTTGCAGGTACTGATTCATTATTTGAGCACGTTGCTAAAGAGCTTCCTAAGGGGGAAAGACTGTGGAGAGAAAGCAATAGTTCAACGGAAGAAGCACAAAAAATTGAGCAGGAGGAGCTTCTTAAAAATGAGTCGTCTTCGCAAGAAGGGTTAGCGATGCAAGAAAATTTGTCCCATGATCCGAACGAAATACTTTCAAACAAACAGGACTCGTCTGCTGATAGGGACAATAAAACTGAGACTAAAGATCCTCGTAATGTCGATAAACAGTCAATGATGACTTCTTCCACCCCTGACGACGTTTATAAGCATCTATCTGAAGCTATAACAGACCTCTTAGTTCCTCAACCGCAGACTGAAATTGTTGATAAGAAGAGCTTGACTGAATCTACAAATGTTGGTTCTCAGAATATTAAGGTAAAAAAAGAGATTAAATGGCCAGCAACAAGATCTTTTGATAAATTACCCGCGTCCGCAAGCCCCATTATTTCTCAACCTGAGCTTCCTTTGGTAACAACGACCGCTTCTGACTCTGAAGAAAGTGTTCCTGTAGCTTTGAACCTTTCTGAATCTTCTGACCTGTCTATTTCTACTTCGCCGAAATCGATGGAGTACGAAGTAATTGATCAACCGATCTTAACTGACGATGAATCATCTATTTCTTTGATCGAGTCAGAAAACTCTGATATTGAAACAGAAGACAAAGTAGCGATTTTCTCTTCAGCCGATATGATGCCATCCAAACTGGATGATTTCCAAGAACCCAAAGTTGTTATGAACGAAATGGCTTCCTTAACAAGCAAGCTAGAATCACAAGTGGCAAGAGCGGCAAAAAAACTAGCCGCTAAAGCTAGTGAAATTGAAAAGCGCCTAAATACTAATCTAGATGCCCTGATGCATTTAATCCACCAAGAAGATAAAGACGGTTATGCCGAATTGGTTGTGCGCATCGATCTACTTTCTAAGCAGTTTGAATCTCTATTCGATACTTTAAAAACTGAACTGGCTGAAAAGGCAGCCAATAGTCGTCAGCAGATAAAGTCTAAACTTAGTGATTATCAAGCAAAAATCCATAAGACCGAAAATGGGCAACGTGATAATCTCATGCAGGAATTTAAACAAAGCAAAGCGCAATTCGGTCAATTAGTTGCAGATCAGGAAAGTGAACTGAATAAATTAGTCGATCTACAAACGGAGCTTCTAAATGAGCGGATAGCGTTGGTTGATCAAGTACTTGAAGATGCTTCTGCGAATCTAGGTGTGCAGTTGGATAATTATTTCAACGGCTTTAAAGGGCGCATTGATGACAAAGTATTGACATTATTAAAAGCTTTTGATCACCATCTTGATATTTTGAACAAAGATATTGAACGTTTGCATGTCGAAGGAACAGAACAATTAAGCCTAGCCAAAAAAGAGTTTTTCAGTAAATTGGATCGTTTAATTCAAATTACTGAGATTGCTCTTTCGCGTCAAGTTCGTAAAGCCCAAACCGAATCATTCTTGCCTAGATTGAAAGAGCGCAAACAAATCATTGAGGCCATGATGCACGAGATGTCGCAGACATTTGCCGAGCATTCGTTTTCGCAAGCCAAAGCACAGTCAGAGGGAGCGGAACATAGTCTTGTCCTAGCCAGGCAGCAACTCAAAGAATTGGTGGACGAGCGCTTGTCCAAATTAGATGTGGTAGGACGCAATCAACAAACTGGACTTGAAGAAATATTTAAATCTGCAGCTGATCCACTTGAACAAAATACGGCTGCCGTAGTGCAACTTCTTAAACAGGCCGAGCAAGAAGTTAATGAATGTGAGGCAGTGTGTACTAAATTAGCTCAATCCTATAATTTAGATGGCGACCCTAAATTAACTTCATTACGCCAAGGTGTGTATGGGAAGGTTGATTCACTCAAAGCCGAATTAAAAAGCAATTTAGAATCTGTATTAGACAATAGCTGTCAAAAATTGGAAGACACCACCAAAAATTATCACGTTAGGCTCAATACCAAACGCGCTGAACTGGTGCAACAAGTGCGTTCTGCTTCGGATCAAGGGTTGCAGAGCATAAGACAAGCAATTCATGATGCTTTTCACACTGTGCAATCTGAGCGCGAGAAACACATGGAATAAAGACACTAGTAAAGTAGTGCATTAATTATCTTCTTTATAGTTTAATATTGTTGATTTAGCGGGCATACTGAAGGCAAAGACTTTCTAAGTAATAAGTTAATCTCTTCCCTCTTCCCCCAAAGGTGCTATTCTGGATAGCTTTGCATATCATTTTCAGACGCCACTTGATCTGGCGCAATTTGTTGCCGATCAAGAAGGGGTGGACTTTGACTCCCAGTCAGGGGATGTATTCCTTTATCATGGCACTAATTGTTATCGTCGGTGGGAAATTAAGCGCTGCGGCGTAATTGAGCCTGGTAGAAGCAATTATAGTTTTTTCTGTAGCAAAGCAAACATTGCCTTGAAATATGCTCGAGCTGCCTGCTTACGCGATATGGCTAATCATAGCGCCAACTCATTAATATGCGAACCAATTGTTTTAAAAGTACGCTTTAATAAACGCACCTGGCTGCAGGTCGACTTTTGGCAGCCCGATAATCCTGGAAACGCTGAAGAAAAGAGCAATCTTTCTTTAGCTATTTTAGGATCTATATCTGCCGAGTTAATTACTAACGTAATGCATTGTAATCATGGGCGACGACTAAGTTCTGGAGTAGCAAGTCCATTAACAAACGAAGCTTTGTTCAAGAGCTTACAGCGCTTGCGCGAAAAGTTGATTAAAAGACGCGCTGATGCCTGGGTATTAAAACAAATAGGTGGCCTTAGTCAAAATATTACTGTGCAATTAGCCGGTGGGGATGTACCAGAGCTGACTTTTGCTGACAATTTAAGAAGGCTCAGGCAGGTAAGTACCCAGGTAGGCGTTTAATCTTTAGACTCTATAGTTTTTGCTGTTATATTGAGCTGTTTCCATAGAAATTGACTCAAAAACCACTTCTTTTGATGGCATTGTCAGATTATTAACTGCCAAATCATTGATTTTCTCAGTTAGACTTTTTAATGAGAATTTTGGCGGTCTAATGATTGTTTTGGCCAATCCCAATTTTTCCAGAAGCCAAATTGTATACCAAGTAATATCTAATTCAAACCAGGCAAAACCATGACGTGCTGCTTTGGGTACTGCATGATGATTATTATGCCAACCTTCGCCTAAAGCAAGCAAACCCACCCACCAGACATTGCGGCTTAAATCTCTTGTGTCATAGCGTCTATAGCCCTGACTTCTCATATGGCAAAAGACATTAACAAATTGCGTGCTCCAGAAAGTTGTCAGAGTAGCTGCCACATTTGCTAACAGCGGGATAAATCCAAAGGTGCAACAAATCAACACTCTAAAAATCGTGCATGAGGCAAGGCACATTAATGCTTGGATGCCATCGTGTTTTGTTCCCAGCATAGTTAGAAATTTGTCCGACATTAAATCTGAAGCTTGTGCATGAAGCTCTTCATTACTTTGTATATCGGTTGTTTCAAACATCCACTGATATAAAGCATGCTTAAAGCCGCCTTCTGGTGAATGCGGATCACCTTCTATGTCCGATTTTTGGTGATGTAGGCGATGTATGCCAACCCAGGGAATGGGTGCGCCCATAAATCCTAGATAACCACCAGAAACAATAAAATATTTTAGCCAAGTCGGCACTTTTAAGGATTTGTGGGTTAAAAGGCGGTGATAACCTAGTGTGGTACCCAAGCCGTGATATAGATAAAAAACTGCAAACCAGACAATAAAAGTAGTTGTAGCCCCAACAATAGGATTATGAAATATACTCACGCCCAAGGATCCTCTAACAATCTAATTATTTATAGCACGCTAGCTTTACTAATTATCACAGCTTTCTTTAGTTTTCACTATCTACAACTTGCATTGTATCTATGATAATTGAGTCTTCTTTGCGTCCAGTCAGTATAATACTTGATTACCTGCAGGCTGATAGGCTCAGGAATATAATTATTGAGAAGAATATTTAATTTACCAAGATGCCATCAACCAAAGAGAAAAAAATTGTTATCAAAGCCATTAACGATATGGGGCGCCGTGTTTCAGCTGCAGATATAGCAACAAAAACGGGATTGCCAGTTTCTATCACTACACAGACCTTAAACCAAATAGCAGAAGAAGCATCTGGTCATTTACAAGTAAGCGAAGCGGGTGATATAGCTTATCGTTTTCCTTTAGGCTACCAAACTGCCTATATCTCGCGTGGTATTAAACGCTTTATTGAGCAAGTTAATAATAAGCTATTTGAAGTTGGATTCTTTTTATTACGTATTTCATTTGGCGTCATGCTTATTTTGTCCTTAGTAACTATTGTTTTATTGTTTTTCCTTATTTTATCGGCTATGTCGCGAGGACGAGATAATGACAATAGTGATGGGTTCAATATTGACTTAGATTTTTTTGACTGGATGATTTTACGTGATTTAATCTATTGGCAAATAAGCTATCCAGATTACAACGGTCCCAGAGACGCCGGAATTAAAAATAAATCGGACAAAACCAACTTTCTTTATAATTGCTTTTCATTTCTTTTTGGCGATGGCAATCCTAACGCAAATCTGGAGGAGCGCCGCTGGCATGCGATTGGCCAATTGATAAGACAGCAGAAAGAGGTTGTTACGGTGGAACAGCTGGCACCATACACTGGTGAAGATCCCAATAATGAGGATAAAATGTTGCCTGTCTTGGTTCGCTTTGATGGTAGACCAACTGTTACTGATTCGGGCAATATTGTTTATCTCTTCCCTGCTCTCCAAGCGACAGCTTTAAGGCAAAATTTTGAGGAATTACCTTCACGTCAAACAGTTCTTCCTTGGCGAGAGGAATTACCTTCATATTTACAAATTTTCCCATGGCGATTTTCTCAAGTAGATGGCGGTTCACTTGTTTGGGTAATGGCTTTAGCTGCAATTAACTTTATTGCTAGCTGGTTTATATATTTTCAAGCAGTAAATCTTTTGCCCTCTCTTACACCACTTTTATTAGCATTAGTTATTTATGGCAGTCTTTTTATAGGTATTCCCCTCATACGTTATATTGTGATTCAGAGCCTAAACAAGAGAATCGAAGAGGGAAATACGCGCAGAAAACAATATGCAGATAAATTAGCAAAGCCTAATGCTGAATTAAACAAAAAATTGAGCGAGGCGAAAGACATGACATTAGACAGTCGCCAAATAAAATCGGATAACCTTGTTTATGACACGCAAAAGGGCATTCTTGAACAGGAATTTCATTCTTCTAGTAATTCATAAATGAAGACACACCGGTATTACCAGGATAATTAGGCGTTGTGCCATAAGGTACTGTTTGTACTGGCACTGTTTGCACCGGCACTGGAATTGTTTGCACTGGAGCAGCATAACCGTATGGCATACCCATACCGTAGCCCCCCATACCGTAACCCCCCATGCCCATCATATTCCCCATACCCATCATGTTCCCCATACCCATCATGCCGTAGGGCATGGTCATTGCAGCCATGGGCGAACTTGATAATGCTCTGCTATACATAAACATGTTAACCATCGGAGTGGCAACCCTGGCTGCAGTTAAGGCGGTATTGGTCATGCTGCCTATCACTTGTGATAATCCGCCGCTCTTTTTTTGAACCTGACCTTGTTGCGGCTGTGCTTGAGTCTGCCAGGTTTGAGGAATTTGACTGCTCTGACCATTATTTTGGTTATTCTGGACCATTTGATTTAAGTTAGTCTGACTAGCTTGCCCAGAATAATAGTCGGTTTGGTTATTTGAATTATTTGCAGTAGCCTGAAAAGCGCTTTGTGGCTGCTGCCAAGCTGATTGGCCAACATTGTTGCTGTTTTGATTTAATCCTGGTGTTTGCAATTCGCTTTGCCCAGAATACTGTCCCTGACTATAATTGTTTGTAGGATTTTGCCATGAGCTTTGACCTAGATTTTGTCCGCCGGACTGTCCATAAGACTGGCTTGATCCTGTAGAAGAACTAGATTGGCTTAAACCAGGCGTTTGCCAGCCTTGGTTTGAGTTTGTAGTCTGATTTTGCCAATCTGACTGACCTGTAGGTTGGCTATTGGAGGGAGATTGACTATTATTTGGCGTTTGCCAATCACTTTGTCCCAATTCTTGGCTAAATACTGGTAATTGCCCTGCTAGATTAACAACCACAAGCAAATTGAATAATTTAGCGCTGAAATGATATTTTGACACTTTCTATCGTAGAGTTGGGATTAACCCCCTAATAATACTGCTAAATAATGCTGTTTAACAATGCTTATTTAATACAATTCGAGCATTACTGCACTTTCTAAAATAGCAGTGTCACTGCCAGGAATTGGACTTAAGTCACCCGTAATTTTATAAAAACCCCAGGCTGGGCGTGGGAAGCCGAGCAGCCCCCTGCGGCTGACCAACACACCTTGAATAGGCTCTAAGGCAATGAAATCATTGTGGAACATTGTTCCGGCTCTAGGTGACGGGTTGTGCACAATTAGCATATTTTTAGCCGGTTTATCATCTTTATCCACCCCATAACCGACCAGGGTTATCCAGTGTCCTCCAACCCTTACATAAGTTCCACTTTCGGGTTTATGCTGATACCAACCTACATTAAGCCAAACGCCTGATTTGCCAGTGATCCCTTGTTTTAGCAAGGGTAAACGAGGGTTGCGCACTCCTATATCAAATTCAGGTAAATTAGCGCGGAAACCCTGATAAGACAATTGTTTGATTGAATACCCTTGCTTTTGAACATATTTTTTTATTCCTAAAAGCACGTTGTCTACATAGGTTCCTTCATCAGCGTGTGTATTCATGAATTCTGGTGAACTTAAAATTTTTGCCAAAGCTATTTGTCTATTTAACATGTCAGTTTGGTTATTCGCTTGGGACACGCTTTTGCTGCTGTCTGGCAATAACTTAGGATAGCCATGATCGCTTAACCAAACGAACGAATTTGATACTGCAACTGGTGCGCAATAGTTAGTGCCATTTTCGGCAAATTGTCCGCGGGGATCAGTTTGGGTTAAATCGGGGGTGGAAGATACCTTGTCCAAATACATAGCAGGTTGTGCCAAAGAGCAAGGAATACCTAGATTGACTACACAGAACAAAAAAATGATTTTACGATTATAGGATTTGGCGAAGAATCTTATCATTGCGACCTTGATGCTTATTATATTATGATTACTATAACGTAAGAATTTATTGCCAGTTCTGCCAAATTAGGCTAATTGAGAAACAGAGTAATTAATGTCTAGTGAGATCACACCAGCAAAGGAAATTAGCAAAGATAAGTCAGCTCCCATTTCCCGACTTTTAATGAGCGCACCAGACTATTTTGCCGTTACTTATGAAATTAATCAATGGATGGAACCACAAAAATGGAGCGATAATTCTAGTCAGTTTAAGCAAATCGCCAGCCAGCAATGGCAATATCTGTATCAAACTTTTCAATCTTTAGGCATTGCTGTTAATCTGATTAAGCAAGAGTCCGGGGTGCCAGACATGGTCTTTACGGCTAATGCTGCCATTATTTTGGATGGACGAACACTTTTAGCGCGCTTTCATTATAAAGAAAGACAGCCAGAGGAGAAATACTTTGCTCAGTATTTCCACAAGGCAAAAAAACAAGGATTGGTAAAAACTGTCCAGGAATTGCCGACCGGACTTTTCCAAGAAGGAGCTGGTGATTGTATATGGGACAATTATCGTCAACTCTTCTGGTCTGGTTATGGGCCGCGCTCTAGTAAAGAAGCGAGTGTGTATATACAAGAGTATTATGGAAGAGAAGTTGTGGCTTTAGAATTATTGTCCTCTCGCTTTTATCATCTTGATCTGAGTCTTAGCCCTCTTAAATATGGTGACATAATTTATTACCCTGATGCTTTTTCTGAGCAGTCGCAAAAACTTATTAAAGAGCGTGTATATGCGGACAAGTTGATAGCGCTCGATAAAGAAGATGCATTCAATTTCGTTTGTAACCTTGTGAATATTGACGACAAAATAGTTCTCTGGCAATGTTCCGATAAGCTCAAAAATATATTGCAAGAAAGAGGTTATTCAATAATTGCAGTGCCAGTGGATAAATTTGGTTTAGCGGGGGGCTCGGTCTGCTGCTTGACCCTAAGGCTTGATTTGCAGTCCAAAGGCTAATTGTGAAAAATATTTGTATTGCCAAAGCATATTCGTTTGTTATAATACCAGCACTCATTGAAGAGGATAGACCCCTCGGAGAGATTTGGCTGAACCGGAAGTTCTAAGTAAGTCTATAAAAATATCGCACTTATCAAGAACAGGCCTTATTAAGTCGAAGCGTAATTGCTACGATACAGTAATAAATAAGAGCTACATGAGTAGAAGCTGGATGGCACCGCCATTTTTATGGTTCCAGCATTTGAGATAACAAATGCTTAGGAATAATCATGACTATGGAAAAGCGTGTCCGAGTACTCATTAATACCCTTAAACCATCGACTAGCGAGACAATACTTATTCGCGGTTGGATTTATCGATTACGCGAATTAGCGCGCACTACCTTTATTGTTTTAAAGGACTGTACTGGGGAAATACAGTGCGTTGCCGATACATCGGCTTGGCGGCATCTCAATCTCAAGCTGGAAATGCCGGTTGAAATTATCGGTCAAATTAAAAACGAACCCCGGTCCCCTTCCGGATTGGAATTAGAGCTCAAAGACATTACCGCGCTCAACGAAGTGAGCCTTACTTTACCTTTTAATTCCTCCTCAAATATTAGTGAAGTAGGTATAGACACCTTACTTACTTACCGTGCGCTTTCTTTGCGGAACGAACAAGTAGGCGACATTTTTAAAATACAGGCTGCCATTTTGCAATATTTGCGGCAATTTTTGCAAGAGCGGCATTTTACTGAAATAATTACTTCTAAAATTGTTTCCAGTGGCACCGAGGGCGGTACTAGTCTTTTTGCCATTAAGTATTTTGAGCGCTCGGCTTATCTTGCTCAAAGCCCTCAGTTCTACAAAGAGCATGGTGTAGCCGGCTTAGAAAGAGTATTTGAAACCGGACATGTTTATCGAGCAGAACCGCATGCTAGTAGTCGTCATCTTACTGAATACTGTTCATTAGATTTAGAGATGGGATTTATAGACGGTCCTGAAGAAGTTATTCAATTAGAACGTGAGCTTTTAACTTTTATTTTTGAGCAGATAAACGAAAATTATGTGGCTCTACTGAAGAGACATAACAGAGAACCCCTGCCTTCTATGTTAACAGTGCCAATATGGGAATTTGCTGATTGCTTGCAAAAACTGAAAGATAATTTCGGCAGAGACGATCTCATTGACGATTTGGATCCCCTTGCCGAGCGTCAATTATGTGAAATTGCCAAAAAAGAAACTAATATAGCCGCCGTTTTTGTTATTGGCTTTCCACTATCCGGCAGACCTTTTTATACTCATCCAAGAGGAGATAGAGGTGCTGCTGAAAGCTTTGACTTACTTTTTGAAGGACTAGAAATCACCACCGGTGGACAGCGCCTTCATCGTCGCAGCGATCTTGAAAATGCACTCGAAAAACGTTCCATCAACCCAGAATCTTTCGAAGATCATTTACGTATGTTCGAAATTGGTATGCCTCCACATGGTGGCTTAGCAATCGGCTTGGAAAGACTGACTGCTCAGATTCTGCATCTCAGTAATGTCAGACAAGCTACGTTATACCCGCGTGATCGCTATAGAATTTCACCCTAGAGCAAAATTGATATAACCTCTTTAGACTAACCTCTCGAATTTTGCCTCTCCGTAATGTCAGGCAGCCCTCTCTTCCAGATTATGTACGTTACGAAGCACTCCTTAATATTAGTTTGGGTATAATCTTGGGATGAAGAAAATCCTGGTCAAAATTTTACGCATTGGCATAGTGATTGTACTTCTAGGGACTTGTCTCCTTATTTCTCTACGCTTGATCTTTGGTCTGCCTAACCGAGAAGCCAGAGAATATTTAAACCGGACGATACCGGCTGTAGTTAAAAACTGGGATTTAAATAACTTACGCCAATATTCCGGAAAATGTCTTTTAGAAGATCTAAACGGAGGTTACAAGAAAGATTTCGAATCCCTATTCGCTAGTTGCGCAAAGAATCTTGGTTCCTTAAAAACTCTTGGAGATTCTCAAATAGATTTCGACGGCAAAATGTGTGGTAAGAGTGGCTGCACCGACATATATAAGTGTGCTACGCCAGCCGTTTTTGAGAAAGGGAAAGCTAAAATTTTCACTTCGGTCTATTTATCAGGCGATCAAGGAAGAATAGAGTCGTTCGAGGTTCGTTTTGTAGATTATCCTTAACTGTATGCCTTGGTTTGGCTGCAAGCTGAGATAATTGAAATATCGGTAGGCAAAACAATAACTACGGTTTCAGAAAAAATGAGAAAGTATTGGATCAAGCTTGTTCTGAGTGTGCTTTTTTCTATTATTGTTGCTGTGCTATTTTTTCCGCATTATATTTTCTTAGCATCTGTGATTGTGCTCTTATGTTTTGCTGGTTATTCTATTGGAAAACGAGCAAGTTCTTCTCACTTGCTGTGAAGAATAATGAATACTATTTGGATAAAAATTGCTTTTGGCTGCCTCATCTGTTGACGGCAATATTAAAGCGCAGAATCTCGGCAATTCCAGCAACTTACAAGGCTGTCTTGCTGTGTTGAGTCTTTAGCCACTTTGCTATTTGCGAACAGAAGAACATTCTTCAAAATTAGGATTTAGAGTTAAGGCTTTAGCATAATCGTCTTGTGCTTTTTGGTATTCCTTTAATTGTTCATAGATATAACCACGTATGGAATAGGCTCGCTCAAATCTAGGATTTAGAGCTAAAGCCTTACAGCAATCATCAATTCCGTTTTGGTATTGTTTTAATCCACCATAAGCAAACCCACGCTTAACATAAGTATCCTCATCTTTAGGATTTAGCTTCAAGACTTTTGAGCAATCATCAATTTGTTTTTCATAGTATTCTTTTAAATTAGTGCCTCCGCTAAAGCAATCTCCCTGCCCTACTTCATCAGCCCGGGTTATTGGCACTGCCCCCACTAGACACATGAATATGCCAACCAGGGTTAAAGCAGTAGATCTAGAAAATGAGCAAAGGTTGTTCATAATTGTTCCTTCCGAAATGGTCGTTCACTCGTTGCTTGATAGAAAACTGACACACGAAGAATTCAACGATTCTTGGTCTTGCAGGAGGGCATAGCAGTAGCATATGGACTTTGATACCATGGCTTAAATTCAAACTCACCTCTGTCGATAGCCCAGCAGGTTGGGAGGATTATACCGCATTGTTTTCTTAGTATTTCTCAGGTTGTCTAACGAATATGCCATAATGATATATTGGGATGGGAAAGCATTGGCCGGTAGCGTAAAATGATCATTGGGAGCAATAATCAAGCTTTTGGGAGTTGATAGAGGATTTCAGTTGATTTAATTACTCGATTTGCACGGTCGCTCCTGTCGAGGGCAGAGCTATTTGAGTGTGTCTTTGCCTGCATGGAAAGATTCGGAGCGCGCCACGTACTCCAGCGTTGTTGCGAGTTGTCCTGGTCTAGCGAGCAGGAGCAGTTCGTTACCGCGTACCCTGGGCAGTCGTTCGTGCCGTTCAAGACCGTTGCCGAGGCGCTAGCTGTATCAAGCACCTGGCAAGGTGTCTGGTTTGGATTTGAGGTTGGAAATGGGGTTATATCCCTGGAACTCCTGGACGGCCTCGACAAAAGCGGAAGAACAGTTATCTTAGAAGAGGGAGACGAGATGTTCTGGCCACAATTGACCAACGAAAAAGAGGCAATTCGCTGGCGCACTCTTCTTCGGGAGACCGCAGCGTCTATCGATGCCGATTATTATCTGATGGAGTGCGAGTCTCCACATCGGAGTCTACCAGAAGGCGAATTCCTGCAGAGGATTACCAGTCAGCCAGTTTCGGTTCCCTGGATCCTCGCGTTCAACCAACGGGTGTGTCCGACCTTCGAGACGGAGTTGATTTTACCACCAGATCATAAATGGGAGCGGAGCGGTTCGATAATCGAGATCCTGAGGAAGGACTTTGGTAGTTGGGTTTGGGACGATGACGAAAGCTCGTGAGTGACTAGTTATCCTGGCACAGCAGTGCAGGTGAAATTACGGCAAATAAAAGTCGATTCTTTCTATGGGAGTAATCAGATGCAAATTGGTTCATGGTCAGGTCATAATTGAGGTAACCCCGTGGGCGCCACCAGGAGCTATGAAACTCTTAACTGAGTTATTTGTAGCTCCTTTTTTATTTCTACAGTGTTATTTATTTTCGTAATCAATAAACATCAGTCCGTCGGCGCGGAATCCACTCGGTGTTGCATCGTAATCACAGACAATAGCTTGAGGAGGAACTTGGAATTTTGATTCTATCCGGCTGCCGATGGAATCGATATAGGATTTCTAGCCAAATTATTGCTTAGTATCATAGATACCAATAAGTTAAAATATCCTCAGTTTGAACGGTCTTATTGAATGCATGAGTTTATCACCCTAAATCACAATTTTATTAGTAGTAAAGAAGGTAAAAGATATGTACAAATTATTCATGTCATGGGCAATATTATCTCTTCTGTCGTTAAATCTAAGTGCATATGCCGCTGATAGCGCAATAACAGGTCCAACAGAAGTGGGCACCACTACTATGACTCCTGGTCAATATGCGGTTATTGATCAAAACTCAGGTGCTAAATATTCATTGACAGTGACCACAAAAGGCACAATGATATTGGGTCCTGCCCCAGCAACAGCTGCCTCAAAGGCAAGTGGTCTTGAAGGGTTAGCTGAAAGTCAAATGAAAAGAAGTGTCACTAATATGGTTGAAAAGCAAGGCATGAGCGAAATGAAGGGCTTAATCAAATAGATTCAATTTAATAATTTAGCGTAAAAGAAGGAGGCGACCTTGTTCGTTCGTAAAAGTTGTTGTGTGCTTGTGCAGTTGCTTTTACTTGCCAGTTGCTTAACTACTGCTTTTAGTAAGGCACAAGGCGAGATTAATCACGAGCAAAATAATGTTTCAGCCGACGCGAGCACCATCAGTTCTATATCTGAAGATAATAATTTGTCTCAGAAGAATTCTATAGAAAAACCGGATGTATCTAAAACAGGCGGAGCTAAAGAACCTAATCTTTTGAGCGAGCTAATTAACTATAAGCTGCAGTTTTTTAAACCCGTTCACATTAGCTCTGGCAGCAACGTAGTTTTTATTGCCAATGGCGAGGAGTATGGCACGATACCTGAACCAGATAAGGGTGTGCCATTTCTAAAAATAAAGCTTGTAGAAGCAGCAGAATCAAAAGACAAAATAATCGATAGAGACACATGTTGGACAATAAAAAGTGTGCATAACAATCTTTGTCTGGTTAACGATCCATCTATTGAATATATTGAGTTGTATAGGAATAAAAATCAGGTTGCCACTGCTCCCTGGTTCATTATGATTGCCACAGGAAATACTATTCAATTGCAAAAACCGGATGGTAAACCTCTCTCCTACAGTGGCATCAGTTTTCCCAGCTCGCTTGGTTCTATTAAGGCACCTATGATTAGTGGCATGAATGTGGGCGAAATTTCTTTGCACGATTTCCCGCCAGAAGTTATACAAGAAATTAGTAAAGAGAAGGCGCTCAGTAAAGGCAATCCTTACTTGGGCGATAGCTATTATAATTTAGTAAAATTCCCTTATCCTAACTGGTATTACTGGGCGCATGGTGTTGCCGAAACGCTTAACACTGTCTGGAGGTTTGAGCGCACAAACCCTGAACCAGGGAAAGTCGTGGTTTTAGGTAAAAATTATTTAGGTGCTAACCCTTATATCAAGAATCATATATATTGGCGTAGTGGCAATGTTATTTCAGAAGACAATATTGATCCGTCCTGGCAAAAGGGTATTGCTAATATCGCTATAACAATTAAAAGCAATGGAACAGTAAAGGCTGTGCCTATTAATTCTCAATTTTCCAAAGCTGCTACGAAAGTTTTAGTTGATTCTCTAAATAAGCTAAGCTACCATCCATCTGTAGTCTTCCCTACTGTTTTTCCTGAAAAGATGAACGCCACTGAGCGCGCCACAGTTGATGAAAAACAACATCTTTTTAAGGGTGTTGCTGAACTTCCAGGATACGATTCAATTACTTTTGTTTGCACTTTTCATAATAACGACCAAACAAACAATTGACCTGATTGCGGTTTCAAGACTATAAGATCATAAATCCAATGAGACAAAAAGTCTCTATTGGGGAAAGCTCACATGTCCTGTACCGTGACAAATAGGACATTTACCCTTATCTTGGGGTACGCCATTTTCAAATACAATTACGTCACCTATATGGGCGTTACTAAAACTTTTTGAGCCATGCTTACCAGTTTTATGGTCCGTGTAATTAAAAGTCATCCAAATATGTGTATCGTCTCCAGGCATCTTATGCCAGCCAGGCGAGCTGCGTTTCAAACAATTAGCTGGACAAATGCCCCTCATACAGCAATCCAGAGTTCGAGCCGAGTCCTCAGCTTTATGTTGGATCGAGATAAATTTAGCGTCTTTGGCTGCTCTCATATATTCTTTCAGAGCTGCATCATAATTTTTCATTTGATACAAGCAGACACCGGCCTGTATTCGTGCTTCACCATTATCAGCACCGGAGTCAGCAACACTGCGAAAATGTTTTAAAGAGTCGCTAAATTTTCTGGTGTTATAGAGTTTATTTGCCAATTTCAATTCCGCATTATTCTTTGCCTCTAATGCAGGATCTATTTTTGGCGGTTCTGAGTTCGCACTATCATCCATGGTGTTCTTACCTTCCCATGGAAAATCTGTTTTGAATATATCTGACTCTGGTTTCTTAGTATCTTCTACTTTATCTTTTGTTTCTGATGGCAAATCTGTTTTGGTCGCACTAGGCTCCAGTTTCTTACTATCGTCTGTGTCATTTTTTATTTTTGTTGGTAATCCTGTTTTAGTTACGGTTGGCTCTAATTTTTTACTATCTTCTATTTGACTCTGCACTGAGTTGATAAAGACAAAAGCGGTGGCTAGTATAAAAATTAGTCCTAACAAAATATTTGTCCCTAACCTGGACATGTTTTATAAAGTCCGTAAGAAGGCCACCAAATCTTTTTTCTCTTGTGTATTCAGTTTAGTTTGCAGAATAAGATTGAAATATTCAACCGTATCATCCAAAGTTAATAAACGTCCATCATGTAGATAAGGTGGTGAGTCTTTCAGTCCACGTAAAGGGAAAGTCTTAATAGGACCGTCTCCTACAGCCATCATTCCCCGCACCATTTCTGGTTCATAAAATCGTTCGCATTTAAAGTTATGCATCAAATTGTCTGTGTAATAAGGTGGAGTGTGGCAAGTAGCACATTGTCCTTTACCAAAAAATACTTCTTGTCCATGTAATTCTCCCTTAGTAGCTTTGCTTGGATCGAGCTTACCAAACACATCAAGTTTCGGCGCCGGAGGAAAATCAAGTATTTCTTGAAATTCAGCCATGAAATGAACTTGGCTGCCGCGCTCAAGAGGGTTCACTCCTTTTTTAGCGGCTATAACATGATCACCATCAAAATAAGCGCCACGTTGTTCAAATTCTGTGAAATCTTCCACAGTCTTAAGCGCGCGCTGTGAACCAAATAACCGTTGAATATTCACACCGCGCAAAGTGGGTGTATCAATACGATGTCTAAATTCTTGCGGACGAGTATCTCCGGCTAAGTGCGTAGCACCATTGGTATGTCCATTAGTATGACAATCCAAACAGCTAACACCACGACTAGCAATTATTGAGCGTCTGTCTTCTGTTTGATTAAACTGTTGCTGAGGAAAGGGAGTGACCAAAAGTCTTAAACCTTCTAATTGTTTAGGATTTAGAATGCCATTGAAAGTCTCATAATAATTACTGATTGTGATCACTTGGCCTTTGCTCACGTCCCCAAGCTCAGGATGGGTTGTTAAATATATTGGTGCTGGAAATTCCGGCAAAAAATGATCTGGCAAATCATAATCTAAGTCAAAACGTGTAAGATCTCTCCCTTCTTGTTTTTTCAACTCGTCAATTTCAAAATGAGGAAATAGCATTCCTCCTTCAGGATGATTAGGATGTGGCAAAGGCATAAAACCTTTTGGAAAAAGATGCTGGGTGCGAATATCTTCGGGATTCATTGCACCGAGCTTTTCCCAGTCAAGGGCACCAGGCAATTTGACTCTCACACCTTCTTGGATGGACTTACCCCCCGACATACGAACGTCACTAGAGGGATGATTTGTTAAATCATATCTTTCGGCTAATAACTGATTTTGTTCCAATGCTAATTTGGGTTTGGCTGCAGACATACGAGCAATTAACTGAGCAAAAGTTTCTTGAATGACGACCGGTAAATAGCTTGTCGGTGGCACCTTGGGATTTTCGGCCCTTACCATACTAAAAACGAAAAAGCCCGTATAAATGGTGCTTGCTAAAATCAATCCAAGTTTATATGTCCGCATTGATGTATAACTCCATATATGCCCACCAAAAGTATGACTTCTTGATAAGATTTTGTCTCATTAAAGCTTGTTTTCAAGAATTGAATTTATATTTTTAGATTATGCCAATAAACGACTGTCACGACATCACTAATTCTTCCGAGGCTATTCCTCTTTCTGAGCGTAAGTCAGCCCTGACTATGGGATTACTTTGGCTGACAATGGTGGCGTCATTTCCTGCTGTTTTGGCAGGCTTTGAATGGTATCGTCAGGGAATTACTTTGCCTCAATTAGCATTTTGCGGGGCAATTAGCGTTTTGTTATTATTGCTCTACTCGGTGCCAGCTTGCCAATTGGGGGCCAAAACCGGACTAGGTTACTGTAGGCTAGGACAAACAGTCTTCGGACGTTGGGGTGGTGCGCTTTTAACAATCAATTTGCTTTGGCTTTTTGTTGCTTGGTATTCACTGACAGCAGTTTTAATGGCTCAAGCAGTGCTTAATCTCTTCCATTGGCATTTACCTTTATTTTGGTTGTCTGTCATATTTGCCTTTCTTATGGCTTTCAATAATTTTTTTGGTTTTACCGGTGTAGCAAACTTTGCTCGCTTCATGGCTGCACCAGTATTGATTGCATGGGCAGGCTATGTTTTATGGAAAGCACTACATGACCCTGTACCTAGTGCATTAGTTGATCTGCCGCATCCTAGCAATCTTTATGCACTTAGTCTTACTTCTTCATTTATTATAGGTTTTGCCGTATGGGGTAATGAACAGGATTATTGGCGATATTCCAAACCGGGTATCCTGCGCTCTGCTATACCGCTATTATTAGCTATTGTAATTGGACAAATTATATTTCCCCTTGCTGGATGGTTCATTGCCCGTGCGAGTGGTTCTATCGACTATCCGTCTACACTGGCCTTTATGAGTAATTATTGCTTTGGTGGTATAGCGATTGTAGGATTGCTTATTCTAACTGCCGATTATTTTTCTACTAATGATTCTAGTTTATTCGGCGGAGCAGTAGCGGTAGGAAGTTTAGTACCATTAACTCATACTCTGTCTGTGGCTGTTTTTGCCATTTCTGGTGCTGTTGGTGCGGCATTACTATCACTTACTGATATGACTCAATCATTAAGCGCACTGGTTTCTATAAATTGTGTTATTTTACCTACTCCAACTATCATCATGGTTACGGAATGGTGCTTGCAAGAAAGAGTGTTTCGCAGCAACAGCCTAACGCAAAATACAAATGATTTTAAGCAACTACCAGCGGTGCACATTCCAGCCATCGTTGCTTTAATTGGAGGTATTGCAATCGGCATTGCCACCTCGGGGCTCATTTCTATCTTGGACTTCTGCCACTTCGGTATAGCTGCTCTTAATGCCTGGCTTACGAGCGTGGTAATTTACGTTCCCCTCAGAGTCCATGAATATAGTCATAACAAACCGCTGATCGAACAATATACACAATTAGAAGTAGATGCTGAATAACGTTTACTGTACGTTAAAAATCAGCATACTTTCTAGTTTTGGTGATTCGTTTGATATTGGCCTAGAAAATTGAAATCCAACTTGATTCAGTGGGTAAATGTAATTCTGAGTCAATTTGATACGCTTTTCTGCTAGAATAAAAGCTGGTTCGCCAAATTTTTCTTTAACCTTAAATAAATCATCGCCAAGCCGAATATCAAAATCTGGCCGCAGAAAAGATGAATCAAATACGCGAATAGCTTCCACCATTCCTTGGCGCAAAAAGACTTGTACTGAAGACTCTGGTGATCGGTTCTTGTATACAGAGTATACTAACCAACCGTGAACAGGCTCTTGCTTTACGACTAAATTCTTTTGTTCAGCTACTGCCTTTAAAATTTTCTGCTGCGAATCGCCCAAGCTCAGCAAAGGAATCCCTCTAATCAAAGTTGGAGGCAATAAAGCGATGTCTAAGCTGTCGTTCTTTTGCTTCATTGGTTGTAATGGTGCTGGATTGCCACGTACTTGCATTGTTTTGTGCGACAAGAAACCAGAAGCAGGGGGACTTAGACTTTCACCAACTTCGTTTGACTGTCCATATCTTGGATCTACTGGTGCGCCATAAAGCCTGTTTAATTGTCCAGCCGACTGCGCTGGCTTGCGGGCTTGGGTTTGCGAGAAAGAATCAGTAGCTTGTTTTGGCTCGATTAATGCAGGCGAACTAGGCATATTACTGGATCTATTCTCGAATCGCATTCTTGAATCACGTGGGGACGGAGTTGTTGAAGATAATGGGTAGGAGTTAGGTGCAGAGTAAAATCTGGGTACATTTGGTACCCAACTTATTTCCGGTGCTCTTTTGGCTGCTGCTCGCAGTTTAACGTTTTTCATGCTCTCAACTGATTTAAGTTCAATCTGAGCCTTTCTTGCTGAAGCAAGCTTAGCATTGAGGCTGCTGGCAGAGCCGGCATCTTTATCTCTTTCTGCCAAATCCTCTTTTTTAAGGGCTATGACAGAATTTTTATTCCTCTGAGCAATTTGAGGCATAGTATGCATTTTTTGCAATATCTGCTCCAAAAGCGTTACGCTTTCTGTTGCAGATATTTTTACAAAATCAGGTCTATTGTTATCTGAGGGCTTCTCATGGGCGGCAGCTATAATGTTTTTATTACTGGCATAGCTGTTTAGCTGGCTAAACGTCAGTGCTAGAGCCGCTGATACAGAAAATAGAATTATAAATGGTAAAAGGAGCTTCATATTATTCAAGAATTCCTCCTATGGTTTTAGATGTGATAATTTTTGCTTCCCAATCAGCCAACTCTGATTGATTAATTAACCCCCGTTGGCTAGCAATATAGACAGCTCTACATCTTTGGTTATAATCAATTTCGGAAGAATCGTTACGATTTCCTAACGCTAATTTGGTATAAAGAGATTTGAGGCGTGATTGAACAGCTTTTTCGGTGATGTAAAGTTTGCTAGCTATTGTATGATCGGTTAAACCCAGCGAAATACAGATAAGTGCCTCATACTCGGCATTGGTTAAATTTATTGCTTTATTTTGAGTTCTTTGTATTACTCTTGCGATGCCGGGATGAATCCAGCAATCTCCAGACGAAACAGCTTGTGCGGCTTCGATAACTTGATCATCAGATGCGTTTTTGAGTACATAAGCAAATGAACCATTTGTAGGGACAACTTTCCATAATTGACGAACATAAACTTCATCTGAAAAATTGGACAACATAATTACTCCTGTATTGGGAGCTTTTTTTAGAATCAATTCAGCTACTTTTATGCCAGATAATTTAGGCATTTTGATGTCTAAAAAGACCAAAGCAGGACTGAGTCGGGAGGCTAGTTCTACAGCTTGTTCTCCATCTTTAGCTTCTTCTATGTCTCCGCAATCAGGCAAAGAGTGTTTAAGCAAATTCTTAAGCCAAAGTCTGTCTCGTTCTTCGTCATCAGCGATCAAAATGGTCATTGATTTCCACTTTCTCCTTGATTCCTGTGCAAAGGTAATTCGATTAGAACTTCTGTACCCGATTTAGATAATTGTTTCCATTCCACTTTTGCACCGATCATTTGTGCTCTTTGCTTTATATTCAACAATCCATGCGATTCGTTTTTCAATGGACTAGAGGGCAGACCTATGCCGTCGTCTGTAATGGATAATACTAATTTATTTTCTCGTTCTGTCAAAATTATTTCAACATTTTTGGCTTCAGCATGTTTTGCTATGTTATTTATGCACTCTTGTACAATTCTATATAGTTGTAATTTGTGTAATTTTGTCAGATAGTCTTCGGTTGTGTGAGCATTATCGACAAACGAACACTGAATATTTGTATCACGTTTTAGTGTTACTAACAGGTTTTCTATGGCTGGCTTGAAACCCATAGTCTCTAATACTGAGGGATGCAGGTCATTTATAACTCGGCGCATTTCATTTATGGCAAAATCTAAGCGCTCGCGCATCTGTCGAGGAACAGAATTGTCTGTCAATTCTTTTGTTAATTTATCAGTCATGCGTGCTACAGCGGAAAGATTAGGCAAAGTTTCATCGTGTAAATCCTCGGCTATTCTTTGTCTTTCTTCTTCTGCCCGTATTTGCATTGATTCTCTAGCTTTAGCTAACTCCTTATTTCGCACCCTCAAATTGCTATTGAGGTTAATAAAACTTCCTATCACGTAGGACATGGTAAGCACAGCTAGTGGTTGTGCAGTAGGAATAATCAATCGCAAAAGTTCGAAAGATATTTGTGAAGAGATTAATAAGCAAGCGATTGCTGTAATGAGCAAGCAAGAGCGTAGGAAATAATTCAATACTGATCCCAGGGCACAAAACGATACTCCTAAGAAAAGTATGAATACTTTAGCTAATTCAGGTGAAACAGTATATATTTGCTCATTGTTCAATAAAGTTGATATAGCATTTGCATGCAAGTAAATTTTGGGCATGGCACTCGATGTAATGTTTGGCTCCTGCTGTCTGGATGTGAGCACATCGCCAAATATGACAATTCTATTTTTAATCAAGTCGCAGTTTACATTTTGCTTTAGCGCTTCTGTTAACGAAATGGAATCAAAGTTTTTCTCCCGAAAACCGAAATATAATGGGCCCGGATCTTTAATTGATGAATTTTGATCACCAGGGCTAGATGTATGTAATTGAGAGAACACAGCCTCGGTTAAAGAGGGCACAGCTACAATTGTATTTTCCTTTTTATTTGCGGAGTTTGAATATATTGTTCGTTGGTTAATCGGTAATTGCCTCACCTTTCCATTTGACTCGCTGTTTAGATCATCATAGCCAAAAGCAGCGGCATTTGTTAGATAAGCAGGTGCAGGAAGGTTCCCTTCTAAATTACCAAACAAGGCAATGACAATATTGTGATAGCGTTTAAAAACGCTTTCCAAAGCTGGACAATTGGCTCCTCGCAAATCCAAATCTAAAACTATTAATTTTGGAGATAAATTATCTATATTGTCTATTGCTTTGGCAAGAATCTGTTTAGCAGGTAAATCGTTAAAGCGCGCTATACCTAGTTCAAATTGAGAGCCGTCGTCGAATTTTACCAGGCTAATGTCTTTTGTCCGCTTCTCAGGACAATTATTGTTCCAGCAAAGATTTTTATTCGCCATGTTGTATCGCAGTTCAAGCATATACGATTCTAAGGTTTCCAAATAAGGCGAGCCGACCAAAATAAGTGTTGACAGATAGCCAGCCAATGCACCCCAGAGTAGCCGCTGTATCAATAATCCATGTTTGCCTTGGGCATAAAGGATGTTATTAATTAGCTGCTTAAGAGGAACAAATGGGAGCTTCATGTTTTCCTCAAACGTATAACCTCCTTCAATATATTCTAGTTGAATGGCTAATGCAACGATCTAGGGTTTACCCTGGTTCAATAATATGTCCTTCACTATGGATCTAAAGCTTGCGCCTACGTATGCTGGATATAGCGCAAATTTTAACTCTTTAGCCATTATTGAGGTCTAATTCATGTTTAAATCAAAATATCCTCTGTTATGTTCTTTGCTCAGCCTTTCATTAATAGCCCAAAGCCCTTCGTGGGCTATCGGCTGGATCATGATTGATCCGGCTCTAACTGCTGTGCCTCATGTTAGTCCGCACATACCGACCAGCATTGTGGTGCCCACTCATAGTCCTCAACATGCACCGCTTTTAAAAGGAAGCGTTTCTCTCGGGCTGCGCATGCAATCGCAGGATGTAAAGGTCGCAATCAGTGATCAAGTAGCCAGAACTTACATAAAACAAATTTTTGCCAATGACACTGACCGCAATTTAGCTGGTACTTATCTTTTCCCATTACCTGCTGATACCACATTTAGTTCTTTTTCCTTGCACATCGATGGCAAACCCGTAGAAGGCAAAATACTGGAAGCAGAAGCAGCCCGCCAAGAATACGAAGCAATAGTAAGACGTATGGTAGATCCAGGCTTGCTTGAATATGCTGACTATAAAACTGTACGTGCTCGTATTTTCCCAATTCCGCCTCATGGAGTTAAAACTGTAGAACTTGAATACACGCAATTACTAAAAGCCGAAAACGGTATGCTTAAATACAGCTATCCGCTAAAAGCTGAAGGGCAGACAGATAACATAGAGCAAACTAAGCTATCGATTGATCTAAGTAGTAAGCAAGGACTTCGCTCAATCTGGTCACCCAGTCACCAAGTAGCTTTAGAAAGAAGTGCTAATAATCATGCCAAAGTGAATTTGCTTGAAAAAGACTCGCTGCCCGATAAAGACTTTTTACTTTGTTACAGTGTTTCAGGTAAAGATTTAGCAGCTAATTTACTCACGCACCGTAATCCGAGCGAAGAAGGCTATTTCTTGCTTACCCTGGCTCCGCCCTTACATGCAAAAAACAGCATAAGCAAAGACATTGTTTTTGTTGCAGATACGTCCGGTTCAATGCAGGGCGACAAAATTGAAGAGACCAAACGAGCGATTAAGGGTGTTCTGAAAGCGTTGAATGCCGATGATCGTTTTGCCATTATTCAATTTAACACTGATGTCGAATATTTTAAATCAAATTTGCAAAACGCTACGGAAGAAAATCGACAATCTGCCAGTAGATATATTGACGAACTAGAAGCGCGCGGCGGTACTAACATAAGTCAGGCGCTGCAAACAGGCTGCAAAATGTTAGATGAATCATCGCAGCGTCCTGCTTATGTAATTTTGATGACAGATGGTCAACCTACAGTTGGTGATACTAGCGAAGCTAATATTTTAAAAAGCATTTCTGCAAAGCATAACCTTAGAATATTTGATTTTGGTGTTGGTTACGATGTTAACACACGCTTTTTGAATAAAATAGCTGAAGAACATCATGGCACCAGCCAATATGTGGCGCCGAATGAAAATCTGGAAATTGCTATCGCTGATTTCTATAAAAAAATCGCCAGTCCATTTCTGACCGATGTGAAAATTGAATATAGTGGGGTTGAGACTAAAGATGTCTATCCTCGTGCAATCAAAGATATATTTGCTGGCTCGCAATTAATGCTGCTTGGTAAATATAAAAACTCTGGAAAGTGTATTGTGCATTTATCCGGTAAAGTAAACGGTATAGAAAAATCATATTCATTTCCTCTTTCTTTTCAGTCTGAAGAAACTGGTAACACTTACTTGCCTAGACTGTGGGCAATGAGAAGAATTGGTTACTTGACTGATATTGCCCACGAAAATGGTAATAATCGGGAAGTGATTGAAGAGGTCGTTTCTCTTTCAAAGAAATACGGCATAATCACTGAATTTACTTCTTTCCTCGTTACTGATCCTTCGGAAAATGCTCGCTTGGCGCAAAATGGTCCTCCTATGCCCAGACAATGGGGTCGGTCCGCTGCAAGTCCCAGACCATCTCTTGCGGCTAGGAGCAGTGGGAGGCGCTTTGCTTACGCACAACAGTCCTTTGCAATAGATTCATTTGCACCAAGAATGGCCACCGCGCCGGTCGATCCCAGGTATGGACAATCGAATGAGGTGGGTGCTTTTGACCCTGGATATGGACAATTAAATGCATTGAGTGGATCCCTTGCTGTCACGAGAGCAAAAGATGCCAGAGCGCTTCAAGAAGCAGATCATGTAGCGGTTAAAAAAGAAAAAGCTGCGTCTATTAAATCAGTTGCAGATAAAACATTCTATCTGAATAACGAAATTTGGGTGGACAGTGCAATTGATTTAACGCATTTGCCTAAAGTAAAAGAGTTGACCTTTGCCAGCAAGGAATATTTTGATTTGATTCATTCTAAGCCTTCAATTGCAAAATATTTTTCAATCGGTAAGCAATTAATTTTACAGTTTGAAGGTCAGGTTTACAAAATAATTATGCCTAAGATAGGTTAGATCGCAAGCTATCAAGGGAGGGATAAACATTTATTATGCTTATTCCTCTCTTTTTTTAAGTTAGGAATTAAATTATTGCGGAGCTTAGCATCAGATAAATCCTACTTTGCTTATAAAGTCAAACCTAACAATTAGTAAAGCAAATTAGCTAATCCTTGGACGCCTTACCAAAATGGATTATATAGTTTAGTAATTAACCTGCTGGCGCAAGTCAAAACCTTATCGGTCGGCGCCGGTTATCAAAACTGTACCAAGGCGATACAACACATTTATTGGAGAAGAAAAATGAGTAAGAGTCATTTGCTTAAGATACTTGCCACCGGTGGCTTGATTGTTCTTTTGTCAGCTTGCAGTCAGGAAGGTCAACGGGTTTCCGAACAGAAACAAGATATAGACAAGCAAAAAGACGAGCAAAAGCAATTAATTGAGAACCGTGGTGGTGAATTAAAAACGGCCACTGAACAAGAGAAAAAGGAAGTTGATGCCACTATAGATTCTGAGAAGAAGCAATTGGACTTAGACAAAAAAGCTTTGGACGAAGCAAAGACCGCAGTTGACAAGACGACCAATCTGGAAAAGAAGGATATTGACAGACAAGTTGATATTGATAAAAAACAAGTAGACGCGAATGCTAGGGAAGTCAAGACTAAAATTGATCAGTATGCAAAAAAGCATCAATAAGACGGTCTAATATTCGCAAGTTGAATAAACAAGAAGAGGAAGTGCTTGCGAATTAATGGTCTTGCTCGATTCCTTGGCAACATAAGTGTGAGATAATGGCAGCTAAGTGATTGGAGTTGCATTGTATATGCTTAAATATCAACGCATGAAACAAACAGATCTTATGTTTAGATCCCATTCTCAAGATCATTAGCAGTTCCTTACAGTTTTGCTTTAACGGTTTATAGCTGGCAAATAGGCCTTATCGTTGATGAGGCTTAAATACTGTGAGGAATGTATTTTATGTTAGATATTCACTTTCGCACATGCCTGTTGAAGGATGTAGCAAATGTTCAGCGACTTGTAGATGATTTGTTTGAAGCTTATCCGCCAGAAGATGGGCTCAGTCCGACTATAATTCGGACGTATAATGAATTTATGCGCTTTCCCTAACAAGGGAAAAATTGTTGTGTTTGAAGTCAATCAGCAAATAATTGGTTATGCGGTGCTTGTTTGGGTTTGGACCAATGAATTTGGCAGCGACATACTTTGGATTGACGAAATTGCTATTGAAGAAAGAAATAGGGGAAAGGGAATAGGCAAGAAGTTTTTTTCTTGGCTACAAACTGAATATGGCAATTCACCGGCGTTTTCACTATTGGTTTCTGATTATAATCACAAAGCCAAAAAGCTATATCAAGAAATTGGCTTTAAACAAGTACAAACCCAAATGCTCAAGCTCAACAACGTCGTCGGCTTAGATACTGCTGTTAAGGACAACAGGGAATTGGTGGAAGCTTTTTAACGTTCCACAGCAATGTGCAGTCACGCTTCTGTCACAAAGAAAGTAATATACTTTGAGATTGCTGTGTCAAAATACACATGTAGCATATTGAGGAGTTTTTATTGACAGCAGAAGTTTTGTCTTTGGATCTGACAGAATTGCGCTCTGTGATTCTACATCACTGGGGAATTGATACGCTCAGAGCGCTTCAAGAGCCAGCCATAAAGGCCGTACTTTCTGGTCGTGATTCGCTTGTTGTTTTGCCAACGGGAGGAGGCAAGTCACTTTGTTATCAAGCTCCTGCAGTACTACGGGGCGATACCACCGTAGTAGTTTCTCCGCTCATTTCGCTTATGAAAGATCAAGTTGATAGTTTACAAGCTTGCGGCATACGGGCTCTTCAGCTTGATAGTTCGCAGACTGTGGCACAACGCTCTGACTATATAAAAGAAATAAAACAAGGGTTAGTAAGATTATTATTTGTTTCGCCTGAACGCTTAATGCAGACAGATCTTTGTCAGTTGCTGCAAGAGATAAATGTTCGCACATTTGCCATTGATGAGGCGCATTGCATTAGTCATTGGGGACACGATTTTAGACCCGAATATAGACAACTGAGCCAGCTCAAGGAGATATTTCCCCGGGCATCTATTCATGCTTATACCGCTACGGCTACTGAACATGTTCGACAGGATATTGTCAAACAACTCGGTTTACATAATCCTGAAGTGCTGATAGGTAGCGCCGATCGGCCCAATCTTACTTTTTTAATTGTGTCGCGTAGAGATTCTACTAAACAGATAATGGAAGTAATTGATCGGCATCGGGGAGAAGGAGGAATAATCTATTGTCTTAGGCGATCAGATGTTGATGGTTTGGCCAGCTCACTCACCCGTCTTGGGGTTAAAGCTATGCCTTATCACGCCGGACTTTCATCGCAACAACGCACGGAAACGCAGGAAGCCTTTATTGCCGAACAATGTGATGTGGTAGTGGCAACGGTGGCATTCGGAATGGGTATTGATCGCTCTAATGTGCGTTATGTTGCCCATGTGGCATTGCCAAAATCTCTAGAGCATTATCAGCAAGAAACTGGTAGAGCGGGAAGAGATGGTCTCGAAGCAGAATGTGTTCTTTTATATTCTGGTTCGGATTTTTTCACCTGGAAATCTATTATTGATAAATCTGCTTCCGAACCTAATGCTGATCCTGATTTTGCTACCAACTCTATTAAGCAATTGAAAGATATGGACGGCTATTGTCGTGCCGCTGCCTGCAGGCATAGTTTATTAGTTCGCTATTTCGGACAAGACTATCCAAATGATTCTTGCAATGCTTGCGATATTTGTCTAGGCTTGACTGTGGCGGTTCCGGAGGCAGATATCATTGCCCAAAAAATTCTTTCTTGCGTTGCTAGACTCAAAGAAAGATATGGTGTTGGCTATGTAGTCGCTGTCCTGCGTGGCGAAAATACCCAAAATATCCGCAATAGAAACGATGACAAACTTAGCACTTTTGGACTACTGAAGGGTCAAAATGCTGCAGATGTACGTGATTGGATTTATCAATTAATCAATCAAGACGTGCTTGCGCAAGAAGAAATTGAAACAGAGCCTGGAAGAACGATTCCTATTTTGCGGCTCAATAATGCGTCCTGGCAGGTCATGCGCAAAGAGCGAAATGTACGATTGCTTCAACCTTTGCGACAAGAAAAAGGCGAGCAGAGCAAAAAATCTAAAACCGAATCTGAATCCTGGAGCGGTGTTGATCGAGAATTGTTCGAGGAGTTACGCGCTTTGCGCAAGCAATTAGCCCAAGAGCGGCAAGTGCCACCATATATCATATTTGCCGATGCTACCTTGCGAGAGTTATCTAAGAGCAGGCCTTCTAGCTTGCTTAAAATGCGCAACATTTATGGCATAGGGGACGCCAAGCTTCGTGATTTTGGAAAGCTATTTCTCAATCTTTTGGTTGAGCACTGCAGAACCAAAAGTCTTCCTATGGATTTGTAAATGCGAACCTATGGCTATGGTCGGCAGACATGCTAAACCTTTCTACCTAGACATAATTACTTCGTTGTCTTTTATAATAAAGCGCGCGCCGATGAGTGGGGGCAAAGCACTACCATGAGTAAGAGAAACGAAGCGGTCATCTATATCATTGAGTTGAGAAGCTAAATAAATTGCCTCTGAATAGATGAGTACCTTACCACGGCTAGTGTCATCCGCTTGACGCTTACCCACTAAATCTAAACTTGCTCGTAAATCCTTAGCTTGAGCTTCTGTGATCATATTCCTCGTAATATTGCTCAGGTGATCAGTCGTTTGCTGGCAAGTCCAGGTATTGAGCTTACTGATGATGAGATTCATCAGGCAGCTTTAATTGAATATGGGAAAGGAAAACTGCATTTTGCAGATTGTCTCATTGCTGCCTATGCCAAAGGACGAAATTGGCCCGTAGCAACTTTTGATCAAGGGTTTCGCAAATTACCAGGTGTCAAGATCGATTTAGGATAACTTGTCTTTTTCGCGCTTAACAACCTGTGATTCCTTCTTGACAAAATAGATCTTTTTAAATATACTTAGTCGTATACAAAGCTGTTTCTTATTTTGTAACTTATAGAGAATATAGTCATGGTATCTACAGCAAAGTCTAATAAAAGAAATGTGCCACGGCGGCTCAAAGAAAAAAAACAAGAAACTCCTTTAGTGCGAATATTTGCTTCAGACAAGGCTTTCCTGGAAGTCTTAGCTTCTGAGACATCTAAAACCATGCCGCAAATATTAAATAGCATAATCAAAAAATATAAACGACAAGAGTTTTTTGAAGATTTGGCTGGCGCGTATACTGAATTAAAGGCAAATCCAAAAGCATGGCATGAAGAGAAAAAAGAAAGACGTCTATATGAAAATACTTTGCTTGATGGAATTGTGGATAAATAAAGTAAGTGCCTACAAACAAGATTTATCGCGGTGAGATTTGGGAGATTGACTTTCGTCCAGCTAAAGGACATGAGCAGGATGAGATTCGTCCTGGTTTGATCATCTCCGACGATCAATTCAATAATAATTCCGAATTAGTTTTTGCTATTCCTATATCTACAAAAGCCAGATACTACAAAGAAAAACTGTGGCCAACTTATGTGCCGGTTAAGCCACCAGATGGAGGCGTTAAACAGGCATCTTATATCAAATGTGAGCATATGCGAAGTCTTTCACACGAGCGATTGCGCAAACGATGGGGCATAGTTGATCTCACTATTATTCGAGCTGTTGAAAAACGGCTTCTTTTGCTGCTCAGTCTCCAATAAGTCCTGCTGTTCTTTTTGTGGGAATAGGCTTGGGATTAAGCTCAGCCCGGCTTCGCCGCGATATACAACTATCGGCGTCGTTTGATCCATTATGAAAAGCAGGAGCTGCACGATGGTAATATTATCGAGATAGTCAGCCAGAATTGACACATTATTAGAGCTGTGATATTAAATCCTACCAAATCAATTATTACAGCGCTTCCAGCGAGGGCAGAGCATGATCACTAAAATTCAATTGGAGAATGGATGCATAGATGTTCCGGCTGGCAAAATTGCAAGCGTGGTTACCTATTTAGAAATGCGTGAAAGGTTAGCAATGACAAAAGATCTTTCTCCCATGGACTGTGAGCTAAAGAGAGTAATCACTCCAGATACAGAATGGTATAAGACTTTATTCCGACGCATTGGTGAATCTTATTTATGGTATGGACGCCTTATACTCCAAGAGGAAAAACTAAAACATTTAATTTGTCACCCGTCTATGGAAATATATACCGTTCAATATAAAGGGCAAGACGAAGGGCTTCTTGAGTTGGATTTTCGCAAGACAGCAGAGTGCGAACTAACTTATTTTGGTTTGACAGATGTACTTTTAGGTAAAGGTATCGGAAGACGGGTCATGAACCGTGCTATAGAGATTGCTTGGGAGCATCCTATACACCGTTTTTGGTTGCATACTTGTACAGATGACCATCCTGCAGCAGTCAGTTTTTATGTTCGCTCAGGGTTTCGTCCATTTAAAAGGCAAATTGAAATTGCCGATGACCCAAGGTTGATTGGTGTTCTGCCACGCGATGTTGCTCCGCAGATTCCGATAATCTAATAATTGCGCCTCGAAAATTCCCAAGACCGCTTAATATTATTGTGGCATGGGGACGTGAGCCGGTTGAAGTTCTTCCTTGTAACTTACGAAGCCAACTTTTTGGTAGGTTTTGATTGCATACGGATGGTCTCAATAAGTTTCACCGACATCAACCTAGGAGAGCCACTTACTTTAGAGTCTTACGACTTTAAATTGGATTCTAGTTCTTTGTGAGAATTACTAGAATCAGGCAATATTGGCGGAGTTCTACCACACCGAAGTGATATATCCGATTTCTCCCTAGATAAGGAGGTGATCCAGCCGCACCTTTCGGTACGGCTACCTTGTTACGACTTCGTCCCAGTCATTGTTCTGCCTTAGATCCCGAACTTTTCTTAGTTTTTCGGCGTCCTAATGAAGATTAATTTTACATCTGGCCGTCTAAATGTAAAATGTATTTATATGATTAAAAGACCATTTTGGACAAAAACAATTGACACAACCTGGGCAAAAGCTCCTGTACTCTGGTTGACAGGAGTCAGACGTGTTGGTAAAACTACCATTGCTCAAAGTTATCAAGATGCTCTTTATTTAAATTGTGATTTACCAAGCACAAGGGAACAATTAGAAGATCCAGAGAGATTTTACAAGTCAGTGACCACATCAAAGATCGTTTTTGATGAGGTGCATCAGCTATCTAACCCTAGTCAACTTTTAAAAATTGGTGCCGACGCCTTTCCTCGCTTGAAAATTCTAGCCACCGGTTCCTCAACACTAGCTGCCACCAAAAAATTTCGTGATAGTTTGACGGGACGCAAGCGTACTGTGCATTTATTGCCTGTTCTGGTTGAAGAATTATCTGCTTTTGGTATTGCAGATCTAAAGCAGCGTTTAATTCGTGGTGGATTACCGGCGACACTATTATCTAAAGAGCTAGATTCAGAATTTTATGCAGAATGGATAGATTCATTTTACGCCCGCGATGTACAAGAATTGTTTCATGTGGAGAAAAGATCTGGGTTTCTAAAGTTGCTGGAAATACTTTTGCGCCACAGTGGTAGTTTGATTGAACTTACTAATCTGTGCAAATATACCGGACTAACACGTCCTACCGTAATGAATTATATGCAAGTACTGCAAGTTACTCATGCTATAACTACTTTACGCCCTTACAGTGCTGGTGGGCGGCGAGAAATTATTGCCCAACAAAAAGCGTACGGTTTTGATACTGGTTTTGTAGCACATATGCGCGGCTGGAAAGATTTACGCAACCCAGATTGCGGCGCACTCTGGGAACATGTTGTATTAGAAACTTTAATGTCCATTTTTGGAGATACAGGCATCCATTTCTGGCGAGATAAGCAACAACGAGAAATTGATTTTGTTATTCCACAAGGGCGATCGGTCTGCGATATCGTGGAATGCAAATGGAATACCGATGCATTTGAAACACGGGCATTAACAGCATTTCGCGACAACTATCCCAAAGGCAAAAACATTTTTTGCTCACCACAAATTACTAAACCATATTCGCGCAAAGTCTCGGGCTTTGAAATAACATTTGCCAATGCTTCTGATTTAAGAAAAATTCTTGCCGAATAACTTCTTTTGAATTAGAATAATCTTTATCTGTTTACTTAAATTAAAGTGTCGGTTCAAGACTATTTTTAGAAGCGTTATGGTTCATCGTCGCAAAAATAAAAAGTATTATGGCTTCCTTTCTTGCCGCCGCCAAAAGCAAATGCATTTCAGCGTAACCACGCACTGACGTACAGTTATGATGATATTGAATACTGGGGCCTTGAGTCTAACGCAATAGTTGAGCCACTGGAAAATCCCTCGATCAATCAGGCAGCTTGATCTGAGTAAAACAAAAGCGGAATATGATCCGTTAATATCATGAAAAAAGAGGACTTCAAGGTCGGTAGCAAATTCAGAACTAGCACTGGAGAATGGTTAGTCACCCAGTTAGATGATTTCAAAGTATGGCGAAACCACTTTGGCGCTGGGCTTCCATTAAGGAAAATGAGGACAAAGGCTTTGATAGAGAGCACTTCCCACAGAATTTCCCGGCTATTCTTTTTACGAGAAAACACTGGCCAGCCTGCATAACAGTTGAGGAATGGAAACAGCCAAAATCTTCAAAACAATATAAATACAACCGCATTCCTTGTTATCGATGCTACAACAATGATCGCTCAATTCCGGCTACGATTCTAGAAGTTTGTTCCCAGGAGACGGTGAACGGTCAGAAAATTTTAAGAGGAACTACAGTTTTAGTTTGCGCTCGCTGTAAGAAGCCGGACGAAAAATCTTGTCTTAGTTTCGGTAAATACAAATGGATTTGCCAATGCGGAACTAATCTCTGGTGGGATGACCCAAAGACCGATGAAAAGTGTACAAACTGCGGTCGTGATCGGACTTTTTGGACTGCTGTGAAAAATGAATAAAAGGGTAAAAAGGAAGTGATCCAGCCGCAGTTTGAACTATTATTTTTCAGATAATTTAGACCCGCACTCGTAGCAATATAAGATTTTATTACTAAACCATCTATTCGCTACTGCACCGCAATTCTTGCAAGCTTTAATACGCATAAGAGATGCAAACAATACCCCCAAGGGAATAGCTATATTTTTTGGGTTAATAACTATTTGTCCGGAATTTTCCTGCGCGCAGGCTTCTGCTAAAGCGATTAAAAGGCCGATTAACAAGGCCGTACTAAGCCAATAAAAATACGGGGTAAATCTGTAACGTTGTGAAGGTTCAATTCTTTTTAAATACAGAACCTTGGTTAATGCCAGAATTGACAATAAAACAAGAACGGCAGTATTTATAACAATCCATTTGTCCATAGTTTTTCCATAATAGCATTTAACAATTCATTGAGAAAAAGAGGAAGTGATATCCACTTCCTCTTTTTCTTTTGATAATCATCAGATGAACGCTGATAACTAAATAGCCATTACTAGACGCCGTCTATCTCCACTTACTTGGCAATTTGAGCAGATATTATCTTCTGACCAAATAAGTTTCACCGATATCAACCTAGGAGAGCCATTTACTTTAAAGTCTTGCGACTTTAAATTGGATTCTAGTCTTCTGTGAGATTACTAGAATCAGGCAATATTGTCGGAGTTCTACCACACCGAAGTGATATATCCGATTTCTCCCTAGAAAGGAGGTGATCCAGCCGCACCTTCCGGTACGGCTACCTTGTTACGACTTCGTCCCAGTCATCGGCCCTGCCTTAGGCGGCTGCTTCCTTACGGTTAGCGCACCGACTTCGGGCTTGACCAACTTCCATGACGTGACGGGCGGTGTGTACAAGGCCCGGGAACGTATTCAATGCCGCGTGCTGATCGGCATTTACTAGCGATTCCGACTTCACGCAGGCGAGTTGCAGCCTGCGATCCGAACTGAGACTAGGTTTGGTGATTCGCTCCACCTCGCGGTCTTGCTTCACATTGTCCTAGCCATTGTAACACGTGTGTAGCCCAGGGCATAAAGGGCATGATGACTTGACCTCGTCCCCACCTTCCTCCGGTTTGTCACCGGCAGTCTCGCTAGAGTGCCCAGCTTTACCTGATGGCAACTAACAACGAGGGTTGCGCTCGTTGCGGGACTTAACCCAACATCTCACGACACGAGCTGACGACAGCCATGCACCACCTGTCTTGAAGTTCTCTTGCGAGCACCCCCACGTTTCCGTGAAGTTCTTCAGATGTCAAGCCCTGGTAAGGTTCTTCGCGTTGCTTCGAATTAAACCACATGTTCCACCGCTTGTGCGGGCCCCCGTCAATTCCTTTGAGTTTCAACCTTGCGGCCGTACTACTCAGGCGGGATACTTATCGCGTTAGCTGCGGCACAGCAGGGGTCGATACCCGCTACGCCTAGTATCCATCGTTTACAGCCAGGACTACTGGGGTATCTAATCCCATTTGCTCCCCTGGCTTTCGTTCCTCAGCGTCAGTTGTGGCCCAGTAAGTCGCCTACGCCACTGGTGTTCTTCCTGATATCTACGCATTTCACCGCTACACCAGAAATTCCACTTACCTCTACCACACTCCAGTCTGCCAGTATCCAATGCAGTCCCAGGGTTGAGCCCTGATCTTTAACATTAGACTTAACAAACCGCCTACGAACTCTTTACGCCCAATAAATCCGGACAATGCTTGCATCCTACGTCTTACCGCGGCTGCTGGCACGTAGTTAGCCGATGCTTCCTTTGCTGGTACCGTCATTTTTTTCTTCCCAGCCGACAGAACTTTACACCCCAAAAGGCTTCTTCGTTCACGCGGTGTCGCTACGTCAGGCTTTCGCCCATTGCGTAAAATTCCCTACTGCTGCCTCCCGTAGGAGTATGGACCGTTTCTCAGTTCCATTGTGGGTGATCGTCCTCTCGAACCACCTACCGATCGTAGCCTTGGTAAGCTTTTACCTTACCAACTAGCTAATCGGACGCGGGCTCATCTTAAGACGGATTACTCCTTTTACCTATAAAACTGTCGAAATATAGGCATATGCGGTATTAATTAGCCTTTCGGCTAGCTATCCCCCATCTTAAGGCAGATTCCCACGCGTTACTCACCCGTCCGCCACTAGGTATTGCTACCTCGTTCGACTTGCATGTATGAAGCACACCGCCAGCATTCGTCCTGAGCCAGGATCAAACTCTCCGTTGTCAAAAGCCTAGCTTTGCGATTAGCTTTCGCCTTTCATACATCGCTAAACTATTAGAACTATTCGGAATAGTTTGCCTACTCAAATTCTTTTTGACAGGCGCCGTTCATGGCTATTCAGTTATCAGGGTTCAAATGTATTGGCCAAGGTGTCTACAATTTTAATTCTAGAACAAAATTGAGCCAAGTGCAAAAACCCCCTTGAAGGGGTCAAGCGAAGTTGAATAATAGCAAGTCGATAAACTAGTGTCAAATAAGGGAAGGCAGTCTTTACAGTTTAAACCATTAAGGAAAACGGAAGATTATGGTCTAGACTGTCTGATGTATATATCAAGGAGGAAATCCGTCAAATGAGTAATCCATTGGAACAATTAACCAAAGAAGATCTGCTCACTATTATTCGAGAAGGACGATTAACTGCATTAGCTGCAGGACAAGGATTGTCGAAAGCAGATAAAAAGAAACTATTTCACTCTCTAAGCAAAGTCATTAATATGACAGATTACAGAAAGCCAATTGACCGGATTTTTTCTGTGGTGGTTGTACTTTTTATCAGTTTGGTGATCCAAATACTTAACAAAATCGATACTAGTGGAGCTGTCCACGTAGTTTGTTTCGTTATATTTGTAGCGATGCTCTTCTATTTTTTATTAAACACAATAACAAAACTGACTATGGTTAACGCTAAATTAGAGTCTTTGATCGCCTTGCTCAGCAAATCCAATGTCATCAATAATTAAGACAACGACAAAGAAAGCCCGATGCCGTTAGTCGCAAATTATTTTGCCGGAGCAACAGGAACGTAGGGGCTATCAGGATTTACAGTTATCGTTTGGGATGCAGGATTAACAACCAGATCCATCATTTCCATTGGTACCGCCCCGAATAATGGTTCGTCCCCCAATACTAAAGCCGATAAATCACAGTAGCGGTCGGCAAAACGCACACGAAGTGGACCCACCATGGGAACTGCCTTACGACTGCCGTCTGCCAATATAATTTCGCGGGTAATTACTTCATTTAGATCAAAGCCAAGCCGAACAGCTAGATGCTCAGGAACAGCAAAGAAAACCGTGTCAGTATTAACAAGTGCTCTTGTCTCTAGCACTCGTTTGCTGAATAAATTTTCCATCTGAATATTGGCATAGGTTAATCCCATCGCAATACATCCTTTAAAATAGCATCTTCCATCACACTATTCAATGACAACCATTATATAACGTCTCTACTGTAGTCCTTCAATAAATAGGTTATGTGCTTAAGCCTTCTTTCCTTACGCTTATAGATACGTTTTTGCTGCTAGGAAAGTTCAATTAATATAAGAAAATTTGGCATGATTTAATCCGCTTATCCAATTTAAGAGGAAAAATATAACTGAACGAGGCAGAATCTGCGGTAATACCTATGTAGAAGCGGGAATTTAATTTGAGGATGAGTTTATAATCTGGGATAATAAGATTGGGTAATGTACAGTTAATCAGTTGGGGTGTTAGCCAATGACCCTTGCGCGACCTAAATATTCTGACCTTGAAGGGCTGAGTGACACAGACAAAAATCAACGCTGGAAAGAATTTTTCGATAAAGCTAGGGATGACTCACCATCAGAGTCTGTTGATGAACTTAAGAACAGAATATTTCAGTATGAACAGAAATATAAAATGAGTACAGAACAGATGCTAAAGGCAATCTGTTCTGGTAAATATTGTGACGACGAAGAAATCAGAAGATGGCAACGAAGCTACTGGGTTTTAGCTACGTTAGAGGATTATGCCCGGTAAACATTCTCCCATTCCCATCTACCGGTATTTAGCAATTCATGAAACTGTACTGCAACACTTTTGTGATGACGGTGTCATTACAGAGCTTGGGCTGAAAGAAGAATGGTATTGGCCAAAAGAAAAAAGACGATTGCCGTTTCTAAATATATATGGACGTATTTGTCTTCGCGGTGGATTAGTTCTGGATGTTGACAAAGTACTAAATATCACCGATGTAGCTGGGCAATATTATATTCAAACATCCGCTTATTCTTACAATTTAAGCATGAAAGAAGAAGGTAACGTATTCCGTTATGATAATAGCCATGCTCACGGCGAACATATTACGCCACATCATTTTCATCGCTTTGATCCACCAGGTACTGAAGTAGCCGGTTCTCCATTTGAAATTGGAAACAACTGGCCAACATTAGGAGAAGTGATCCAACAGGCTGATTTATATTATTGGGAACATATCTATCCCCAGCAAGTTCACGATGGAAGCGGGGAACGGATTAATGATCGCGATACATTACAAAGACAAACTTATCAAGCAACACCGTGCTTCCCTAACGCAGTCGCAGCTTCAAGAACTTGATCCAGCTGCCCTTTGCGCAAAACGGCCAGCGGTATTTTATTATTCAGACGGCTATTGGCAGACAGCATAAAAGAAACCTGCATCCAGAGATCATGTTCTTTTAATGCAGCTAGAACTTCTTTAATGCCGGTTAACAATCTGCCGGATTTAAATTGCCAAACCGGATAAGTATAACCAATTTGTCCGCGAGGCAAGGCAAAAACTTGTCCCTTCTGACGAGCCTTAGCAATGCTTTGCCTGGTCAGACCAAGAATTTGAGCGGCTTCTTTGTCAGATACACAGCCACCCTCTGCTTCAAGAAAGTTCTCTTTTACTCTGATGCCTCTTAATTTAGCAGCAGTCAGCGGATCGTCCTTGCGCATGACCATTTTTTATCCCTGGTAGTCCATCTACATTGTCTATCTAGTAAGAATAATTCGTCAAGTGATTAAGATGTTAAGACCCAATATTAAGCCGTTAAAAATAAATCTGGTGGGCAAGTTCGCTAAGTGTATCTTTGTGCCGGGCACCTTTTATTACTATAATTTGTTTGTCGCGCAATTGGCAAAGCAGAAAAGAATCTGACACTTTAAATAGCGTTGTCGCATAGGTAAAGCCTTCGGCTGATTTCTCGTCATTTTGATGTGCCAAAATACTTATGTAATTAGCGTAAATCATGCTTGCTGCTTGGGCTGTTGGGTAATAGGCAACCAATAACTTGAGACGATCGCGATGAGGTTCTTCAATTTTATAATCAGCAACAGCCCCTTTTAAAAGCGGTGCAAGGCTGTCAACATAAGGAGCAGAAAAAAATCTTTTTAGACTTACCGGTCCCATAACTAGCTTCTCACTGCCACGGACTCTTTCTAGAGTAGGCATAGAATTAAAGATACTGGGTTTACCGCTATAATAAAAAGGCTGATTAACATTCCCCGCAGATTGATTATCACCCTGTTGATTTTTAGTATTTAGCTGCAGATGCTCAATTAGCTGATGAACTAATTTGTTTATTGCAACTTTAGCTTCCTCATCGTCTAATTCCGAACTGTGCAGATAAATAAAATACTTATTTTTGCAAAAAGATATGCTGTCTTGATCTTCACTGGACGCGTCTCCCTGAGCTAAATAACTTGACGATCCTCTGCGGGCAGCACAGTACGCTCCGTATGCACCATCCACGGTGGCAAATTGATAAGCTTCTATAAATATTTTTCTCTGCCCTCTTTGTAAAATACGCTGATGTTTATCCTGGCACTGGTATTCTTTCAATAAATCATCAGCAATTGAATAATAACTCAAGCTTGGCAAATTTGGATTGGGAGGAGAAATCACCTGAGCAGTTGCGCTATCAGCCCAGCCTTCACAATTCACTGCTGCTAAATAATCGCAAAGTGTTGTTGAATACTCAGAAAGTGCTTTTGCGGGCAGCACTGTCAACAGAAAAGTCAACAATAAAATTGATAAGACAAAATAACGAAAATGCATTTGAATCAATGCTCTTTTATCAGACGAATCCAGTTCAAAGATAAAATCGACGTCGACTACACAAGTATAGTCGACTTAGAAGGGTATTATACAATATAGTCTGTCTCCGATAAGAGTAAACAATTTAATTGAACCTTGCTGACAATAGCTCAAATAGTATTTATTACTTTCTTTCGTTGAATTGATAAGGGGATTTCATGCAAAGCACTGCTCGAGAAAAGAGAATTTTGGGCATGGACATATCTTATTTGTCGGCAGAATGGAACGCTATTTTTAACAAGCCCAAGTTATCGGCAGATCTTTGGGCTGCGATGACTGTCACTTTTGTCGCTCTGCCTTTAAATCTTGCCCTGGCAATTGCCGCGGGCGTCGAGCCTATTATTGGTATCACAACAGCCATTGTATCTAGCATAGTCTGCTCTCTTTTTGGTGGGCAAAGATATGCTATCACCGGACCATCTGCCACAATGTCAGTTGTGCTTTTGCAAATATCTCAAACTTACGGAATGGCTGGAGTCTGGTTAGTGGGAATTATGGCCGGCCTTTTGCAATTTTTAGCTGGTGCTTTGCGCTTTGGTAAATTGATTAGCTATATACCAATGCCTGTCATTGTAGGATTTACCAATTCTATCGGTATTCTTATTATATTTAATTCTATAGCTAATTTTGTCGGAGCACCTAATCAAACAGTTGTCCATGCAGGACAAACGCCACCATTAGCCGGCCATCCTTTAATACCGGAATTTTTTCAAGACATATTAGAACTTATGTGGCACGTATTTGCACACCACGAATGGAATCTGTATGCGCTGCTCATTGGTTTACTGGTCATAGCCATTGCTTTCCTTATACCAAAAGTGACAAAAGCTATTCCTGCACAACTTATAGCGATTGTTTTTGTTTCGTTTCTAGCTTGCCTATTTCATTATAATGTTCCACGCATCTTAGACTTGAGCCCTATTACACAAGCCTTAGCCATTCCCGCTATTCCTAATTTGCCCTGGCAAAACATAGATGTCTTATTTCCTTATGCTATTACTGTTTTTTTACTTGGCTCTATAGAATCATTGCTTTCTGCGTCAGTTGCTGACGGTATGACTATGATAAATAAGCACCACTCAGACCAAGAATTAATTGGTCAAGGGCTAGCAAATATAATTACTCCTGTATTTGGTGGTATTCCAGTAAGTGGTGTAATAGCGCGCACCGCTGTAAATATTAGAGCTGGTGCTCAGAGCCGTTTATCCGGATTGATGCATGCTGTACTCTTAATTTTATTTGTTCTATTTTGTGCCAAACAAGCCGAACAAATTCCTTTAGCTGCTCTTGCTGGAATTTTAATTCTTACCGGCTTTCGATTAATTGAGTGGGATGCCACCAAAAGAATTTTCTGTGCCTCCAAAGTAGAAGGTATGGTTGTCTTGATTACGACTATGGTTTCAATATGTATGGATTTGACCGCCGGTGTAATTGCCGGACTATTAATATCTTGTGGCCTATTCATAAGACAAGTTTCAGCGATAAGGATTATTCCTCATCCACACGAACCCGATCATCGTTCTAAAACGCGTCAACCTGTCCCGGTATGTAAATTCGTGCGCACATTTTTGCTTGATGGACCATTGTTTTTTGGCGCGGCGCAACGCTTTGTGGAAACTATGTCTTACACGACAGATTTAAAAGCAATTATTCTGCACATGAAAGCAGTTCATGTAATGGACTTAACTGGTGCCCATACATTGCTTGGTATTTATGATCAATTAAAACGTAAAAATATTCGTTTAATATTGGCAGAATTACAAGACCAACCTTTAGAAGTGCTTGAAAAGATTCATGGTACAGATAAAATTGGTAAAACCAACATTTATAGTGACTTTAAAGAAGCAATAATATCCGTTAATGCCAGCTTACTTCAGACCGATTGTGTAGGTTGTGCTGCTACCCTTAAACAAGCCGGCAAGCAGCACATACACGGACCTCGTGATTGTTCATTGAGAAAGGCTATTGTTCTTAACACAGAAAAGATAGCTGACATTTTATCGCAACGCATTCTTGCTAATACTGGTGAACCGATAGTTGTTGAGAAAGAGCCAACTGGTATAGATTACAGTAGGCTCATCAACGTAAATTCAACGACTGATATTCCCGGACGTTTGCAGAATACTCCTATAGCCGATCTTTTGCGTTCGCAAAATATTTATGACATAGATTATGAAATAAGCTCGGCACCCAACTTAATCATAGGCATGTGTATAGATCATCGCAAGCAATTGCATTTGCCAAAAAATGGCGCGTACATTATTAGAAGTCCCGGTGCCAATATGAAAGATCATGAATTTTCAATTGCTTTAGGCTTATCATCAGGTATAACTTACATGGCTCTAATGGTGCACAATAAATGTTTGATGAGCAATCCTTTTGATAGAAAAGAATTGTTAAAGCGTATATTGGTGCAAGAGCATGGTTGGGATAGTGATAAAGTTGAAAAAGCCTTTAACGATTTTGCCATAGCCAAACAGATTGGTGATCCCATCTCTTTTGGACTTGCGGAATCAGCTCGTTTGCAGAATATATTTAAAGGACTGACTGTTGTGCCTTTGCTTTACGACATATATAGTGACAAGCTTTATATAATTAATGAGTCGCTTGTAGACAGTATTCAGGCTGATGTGATTGATTGATTCGCGTTACTTAGCTACCGCAGTTAATTGCTGCTGGTACCAAGCTATTGTCTCTTTTAGCCCTGCAACAAGATCCTTCTTTGGTTCCCATTTCAATAACTTTTTTGCTACTGAGATATCAGGCAATCGCCGTTTAGGATCATCTATTGGTAGTGGTTGCAAAACAATCTCACTTTGTGAGTTAGTTAGTTCTTTAATGAGCTTTGCCAACTCCAATATGGTCCTTTCTTGCGGGTTGCCTAGATTAACCGGTAAATGATAATCGGTCTGCATTAAGCGAACAATACCTTCAACCAAGTCCGACACATACTGAAAACTGCGTGTTTGTGAACCATCACCATATACGGTGAGTGGCTTATTCTCCAAAGCTTGGCTGATAAGATTTGAAACTACACGACCATCATTAATACGTAGGCGCGGACCATAGCAGTTAAAAATTCTGACTATGCGTGTGTCTAAGTCGTGCTTATTATAATAAGCCATCGTAATAGCTTCAGCAAAACGCTTTGATTCGTCATACACACCCCGTGGACCAATTGGATTAACATTGCCCCAATAAGTCTCAGGCTGTGGATGTATTTCAGGGTCGCCATATACTTCAGATGTGCTAGCCAATAAATATTTTGCGGATTTTACTCTGGCTAAGCCAAGAGTATTATGTGTGCCCAAAGAATTTACTTTCAAAGTTTCAATAGATAGCTGTAAATAATCTACTGGGCTGGCTGGCGAGGCGAAATGTACAACCCAATCGATTTCGCCAATGATATGCATATGATTACTCACATTATGGTGAATAAATTCAAAATTTTGATTATTCTGATGGTGAGCTATGTTATTAAAATTGCCGGTGATAAGGTTATCTATGACGATAACTTTGTGCCCCTCTGAGAGAAGGCGATCTGTAAGATGTGACCCAATGAAACCAGCACCGCCAGTTATGGCATACTTCAATGTCCTATACCTCTGTATGTGATTCCTGCTAAAAGTAAATCTTTTTCCGATAACACGTTGCGTCCATCTATAATTAGCGGCGACCGCATAACTTTAGCAATTTCTTGCCAATTAGCTTGTTTGAATTCGTCCCATTCTGTAACTAATAACAAAGCATCGCAATTCTTGGCTAACTCAATTAAATCCTTACAATAGGTTAGGTTAAGCTCAGGCTGCTGCTCTGCACAAACACCATTGCTTACTGGATCGTATGCTTTAACGAAAGCTCCCATTTTAATTAGATGATTGGCTATAGTAAGACTGGGAGCGTCGCGTAAATCATCTGTATTAGGCTTAAAAGATAATCCCATCAGTCCAATTGTTCGTCCCTTTAGAATTTTGAGTTCTTCTTGCAATTTACCAATAAGTACTTTTCGTTGTCTTTCGTTTACAGCAATAGTAGATTCAAGAAGAGGCATTGGATAATTATATTCTTTAGCACTTTCAATCAAAGCTCTAACATCTTTACCGAAACAACTGCCGCCCCAGCCGATTCCGGCGTTTAAAAAATATTGTCCAATTCGTTTGTCTAACCCTATACCTTTAACTACTTCACGAATGTCAGCACCGGCCTTTTCGCATAAACCGGCCATTTCATTAGCAAAACTAATTTTCAAGGCCAGAAAGGCATTAGCAGCGTACTTGATCAGTTCAGCACTAGTTAAATCAGTAATCACAAAGGGTATTTTAATTGATTCTGCTGAATTGCCATTTCTCTCACTATAAGTTGTCTCGGGCTGACCTTGCAAAAAGGAAGGTGCTTTAAAACTTTGTTTTAGAATAGGTTGATAAAGTTCCTTCATCAGAGAAATAGCAAAATCATCGCTACTGCCAATTACAATTCTATCCGGATAAAGCGAATCAGCTATCGCTGAGCCTTCACGTAAGAATTCAGGGTTACTTACAACAGAAAAAATAGGCAATTCTTCCCCTTCTAATTTTTCCGACATTCTGCTTGCTACAACAGCTAACGATTTGTGTTCCTTTTTGCTTGTCATTCCTTGGTTTATTAACATTTCAACCCAATTACCTGATCCCACAGGAACCGTAGATTTATTTACTACTACTCGCTTGTGAGTTGTATCAAGAGCAGAGCCTATTTCTGATGCCACGGCAGTGACCTGAGAGAGATCTGGCTCACCGCCAGCCAAAGACGGTGTCCCTACAGCAATAAAGATCACTTTAGACTTTTTAACTGCAGGCGCCAAGTTTTCAGTAAATTCTAACGAGTGGCTATTAGTTGTGCTTTCCACCAATTGTGCTAAGCCAGGCTCAAAAAACGGTATTTTGCCTTGCTTTAGCTCATTAATCCGGGCAACATTGACATCAACAACAATAACTTTATTACCTAAATATGCCAAGCAGGCACCAGTTACTAGTCCGACATAGCCTGCCCCAATGACACAAACATCCACCTTTGATTACTCCCCAACTATCTCTTTAGATTAATTAGAGGTTAGCAGATTGTGCTTATTTATGTATTGATTCTGCGAAATATTTCTCTTTAGCTTTAATCATTAGGGGTATCCTTGTTACATGCCATCTCAATTTGAACAATTTTGTCAAACTATTGCCTCTTTACGCGGTCCTGATGGTTGTCCATGGGATCGCGAACAAACTTATAAGAGCCTTACGCGGTATCTCTTAGAAGAGACATATGAAGTTCTAGATGCTATTAACACTGATGATTTTGACAAACTTAAAGATGAACTAGGCGACCTTTTATTGCAAATAGTCTTACAAGCACAACTTGGCACAGAGCAAGGACACTTTGACATTGAAGATGTTATTCAAGCAATCAATAAAAAAATGATCGCCAGGCATCCCCATGTTTTTTTAGACAAAGAACTTAAGACCAGCGCTGAAGTGCTAAGCCAGTGGAATCAAATAAAAGAAGCCGAAAAAGCCTTAGTACTTACTAATAAGAGTGACAACAATGATCCAGTTCAAGATTCTGCTTTAGCTAATATACCTAATGCTATGCCGGCTTTGCTAAAAGCTTTAAAAATATCTGAAAGAGCAGTAAATCAAGGTTTTGAATGGGAAAAGGAAGATGATATATGGAAACAATTAGAAAGTGAAATAGAAGAATTCAGGCAAGAGGCAAAGAAACCAGATCATTATGCCGATGAGAGAATAAATGTAAATGATCAAAGTAAACAAGAGTCTTCAATAGCCCACGAGAACCTTTATTTGGAGATGGGGGATATTCTATTTACTATGGTAAATATCGCGCGTTGGTATAAAATTGATCCAGAGGAGGCACTGCTATTAACCATTGAAAAATTCAAAAAAAGATTTCAATTAATGGAAAGAAAGACAAAATGTTCGTTGAGAGATTTAACGCTTACCCAATTGGATGACTTATGGAAGCAAGCCAAAGAAGATATTAAAGCCGCTAATGACGTTTAGAAAACAGTTTACTAAAAGGACCAAGGAAAGAGTAATCTATGAATCGTGACAAAATAATGATTTGTCTTTTTATTGCTATGGCGATAGGCATTTTCTTTTATTTTCAATTTGCCCAAGAAAATAAGAATCTAATAGAAAGTTTGGCTCCTTTTAGGAAAACTATCATGGCTGTTAAGCGTCCTCGTGTCGTAAACTTCACCGCTAAATGGTGTGCGCCCTGCCAGCAATTTAAGCCTATCTTAAAAAAAGTGATGATGAATTATAGTCAATCGGTTGACTACGAAAGTATAGACATCGATGATAAAGGTAACAAAGACTTGGTGCGCTCATTTTCTGTCAAATCCATTCCCGCTACCTATGTTTTCGATCGACAAGGGAATTTGATATTTAAACATATTGGTTACATAGATCCAGAAGAATTAGATTACTATTTGCGTAAGACTATTTTATAGGCGCTGCCTCGCTCTCGCTGCGCTCGGCTCAACGCGCGTATCCAGCAGCGCTCCGCGAGGCCACAATAGTGCGCCAGCATAACTTATATGCTTCTGCACTATTGCACCGGCGCACTTGCTGAGCTTTGGTACCGTATGTGGTGATCTTTCCCCAATCACTATAAGCGAGATACCTTTTCATCGCTTATAGTCTTATCTGATTTTTTGGCTAGCTTAACCGGGATATTACTATTCAAAGCCAGGTTTACATAAGCTGGCTCTTTATGTTGGTCAGCTAACACTTCAAGTACGGAAGCCAGTCTATATAAACGCCTAGTTAAGCCACTGTCTGGATTGCCTAATACAAGCATGAATCTGTTGGTTTCGACTTTTACATTATGTGGCTCGCGCATATCCAAGGACAACACGGGACATTGCATTTGTTTGCTAATATATGATATCCAGTTAGCCCATTGTTCAATTTCAGCTTGATTTAAATGAAGCTGTGCCGCTTTTTCTGTATATATTTTTAGTGATGGTTGATAAATATTGGGAAAATCTGCAATTGAAATGAATCTCCCCGATTCGGACATCACAAATTGAGCTTTTGTATCAGTCGTATCTAATGTGTTAGAAAAATTCGAAGCCGGTCCTGAATTGGGCGCATTTAGGCATTTAGAATTATTTGGCAAAAGTGCGGGACAGTATATGGTTGCCCAAGGAAATTCTTCTAATACTTCAACTTTGATTAGCGGATGCGGCAATACGTACCGTCTGACAAAAGCATGTTTAACTATACTCAGTTTTCTGATTCTGTTTTCTAGTTCGCTGGGATTGAGCAAAAATATAGGGGTGTTCATTACTTCGGACTGTAAAACATGACAAATCTGCTCATTACTGCTAACGACATTGCCGTTTATGACCAGCCCATCTTTGTTCTCAGATAAATGACAGTTTATGCGCTCAAAAACAAGAACGCCAATTGAAAGTAAAGAGAGCAGAATAAAGTAACGTAAAAATTGTCGACGTAACCGGGCATATCTAGTTAATTTTCGTTGTTCCCGGCGACTCTTAATCCACTGCCGTCTTTTTTCAACAGGTAAACTCATAACGCTGTAACCTTTGCATGCTTACTGCCTTGGTTCTTGCTCTTCAATTTTTCAGTGGATATATTTATTTGTCCGTAAAAGCTAAGATCAGCTCCTCCAGTCATTTTAATTACATTCTCATCTGACCAATCAATTAATAAAGTGCCACCGGGAAGAGTGACCATTACCTTGCTGTCTGTTCGCTTTTCTAAAATGCTAGCGACAGCCGCCGCGGCGGCTGCACTACCGCAAGCTAAAGTAGCTTTGCTACCTCTTTCCCAGACAAAAACTTGAATATGATTGCGGTCTAAAACGTTTACAAATTCTATGTTTGTGTGTTCAGGAAAGTGACTGTCAATTTCTAATGCTTCGGCAATGGGTCTTAGAGCAGAAGGAAAGAAATGGTCCTGGGGTCTGTCTTTTATGTTAGTTAAATGACTAAACAAATTGGGGTTAAGAAAATCAGCCTCAAATATCACGCAGTGAGGATTGCCAACATTGACACAAGTAATAGGGAATTTTGCCTTGCCTAGCTCGAATAGTTCTTGAACTACCCTGCCAATTTTCTTGGCTGAAAAGGGAATTTCATTTGCCAAAAGCTTTGGTGCGCCCAACATAACTGTTATCTGGCTTTTGTCTTGATAGCTGAGACTAAGCGGCCCTAGTGCTGTGGCTACTTTAAAGTCTCCGTCCATATTCTTTTCTTCTCTTGCCCATAAAGCTAAACAACGAAGCCCATTGCCGCATATGTCTGCAGTTGAGCCATCGCTATTGTGATAAGTCCAGGATAATTGACAGTCTTGACTGGTCGGTCCATAAAGAGCAGACGCCATTTGGGACAATTCAGGTACGGCTAAATCCATTGCAAGAATCAAGCCATCTGCTCCTATGGACAGTCTTCTATGGCAGAGTTCTTTCGCTAATACAGGAGCTACGCTTTGCCATTGCGATAAAAGCGGCCGCGCAGCTGAATCAAGGAGCTTTTCACCATTCAAGAAGATTAGATCGTTGCCCAAAGCCTGCATTTTAATAAAAGGCAGGCTATAAAAAGCGGGCGTTATTTGGTTGGATAGGCTCAATTTAGACTGATTCTCCTGACTTAATAAACAAACTATCAGACATATCACCGGGGAATAACAAAGGGGACGACTGATATATTAGCGGCTGTACGAGGTAGACAGTAGCATTATAGCTGCTTATTAAATTTCTAAAAATTTACCTTATCCGAGCGGATTGATGCCTAGTTTTGGGTATTTATCAGATATAGGACGCGAATGTTTAATGCTTGGCAACATGCAAAGGAATTATTCCTTCCTTCTTGATTAAGCAATAGGGTGATAGTTAATATGTTTGATCAAAGCTACCAACAGCTCTATTTAGAGAAACAAGTAATTTTGCAAGGACAAGCTTATCCATGTCCGCGCTGTAAATGCGGAAATCTAGAGCCCTTTGGTGAAACCGAGACGTTTTTTTGCACTGCTTGCGCACGTAATTTCGTAGCAATTAATGCTGGACGGATCCTTTATCCTGTTTACCAGATGAAAACAAAAATTGCCCCAGTATTTTGGTGGGATGGTTTGCATTGGCACTTAGCTGGTACAACAGCCTCTATTAGACAAACTATTTGGACAGCTGTGATATTTGTCATGCCTCTTTTATTGCTTGATGGTATTGTCTTTTACGTTAATCATGGACATCCTATCGGTCAAGCATCTAAGCAAGCCTTTTGGCTAAACCTTTCTCTCCTTAATCTTCTCGTTGGATTTTTTCTAGCTCAGCTTTGTTATTTAATGTGCTGGGATCACGAAGGACGAAGAAAACGCGCTGTCCGGCAAAACAGCCAATATAAATATTAATTTGCTTAATTGCATGACATTTTTCTATAGACTATTATCTATAGATGATTTCAGATGACATAAAGATAAATGAAGAAACTTCCATGGCAGGAGGGCATTTGCCTGTCATGTTGGAAGAGGCTGTTGGTCTGCTTAACGTCAGACCTAACCATTTATATATTGATGCTACAGCTGGTGCTGGCGGACACTTAAAAAGAATTTGTCAAAAGGCTGGTTCTGGCAAGGGCATAATAGCTATGGATCAAGATTCTTTGGCTTTGCATAAATTAAGTGTAAATAGTGGTCCGCTCGCTAATGAAATTAAATTTGTTCACAGCAATTTTGCTAATCTAAAAACAGCATTATCTGACCTAGATATAAACACTGTAGATGGTGGCATTATAGCTGATCTTGGTATATCTTCTAATCAATTAGATGATAGTCAACGCGGTTTTAGTTTTCAGCGCCAAGGGCCTCTAGATATGCGTATGAACACAAATAATCGGATTACGGCTGCCGATTTGGTAAACGATTTGAATGAAACTGAACTGGCTAATATCATTTATAAATACGGTGAAGAGCGTAGTAGCCGGGCAATCGCTAAGGCAATAATAAAAAATCGTCCTTTCGCTAATACTAGCGAGTTAGCTAACGTTGTTGAAAAGGTAGTTAGATACAGAGGACATAAATCCAAATTGCATCCTGCTACACGTACATTTCAGGCGTTAAGGATAGCTGTCAATAATGAATTAGAGAATTTAGAAATATTTTTAGAACAAGCAAACTCGATTTTGACTCCTGGCGCTAGGCTTGTAATTATTACTTTTCACAGTTTAGAAGATCGGATAGTTAAGCGGTTTTTTACACATATGGCAAGTCCTTGCATATGTCCACCACGCCAACCAATCTGTACTTGCAATAAAAAAAGGGAGCTTCTAATAATCACTCCAAAGCCATTAATCGCAGGCGAGCAAGAAATACTTACCAATATACGGAGTCGGAGTGCTAAACTACGTGCAGTAGAAAAATTGCCTTAAAGCATAGCTATCCGAGAAGCACATATTAGGCTAAAATATTGGCACCAAATTATAGATTATAGATAAGCAACTTATATGAATCAGATAGATATGACTGATAAATTATATTATCCCGAGATAGACGATCATTATGTTAGCGGTAATCTAAAAGTGCAAGCTATCAATTTACCCGTATTTGTGCAGCAAAAATCTTTACCTAGTTTGCCAAGCTCGGTCCCGCTTGTTGATCCACTTAAGCGTCCTAGCTTTAAAGCGCCATTATTGATGCGCATTAACCGGGTGCTGCAGGTGGCTTTGATTGCTCTGTCTGCCATTGCCATTGCAGCTTACAGCATTGATGTAATGATGTCCCGTAACCTGACAATCTATCAAGAGAAGGCCCGCAGACTAAGTGAGCATAACTGTGAACTATCGGCCAAGTTATTGAAATCAATTTCTTTTCAAGGTATCCAAGAAAGCGTCTTGGGGCATAGCGCTAGACAATCTAAATTGCGAGTTCCCGATGAAGTTTTAGTGGCTGCTGAAGTGCCGCCAGTGAAGTGCGAACCTTTTGTTCCCGCCAAGCATCATTTGCCTTTAATGGCTGGTTACTAGCTCCTCATCTAAGCTGGAGGCTTTCTATTGCTTACTGTCTTAGAATCTGAGCATAGTCTTAAACAAAAGCGTGCAAATAAGCCCCGTTCTCCACTTTGGCGCTTGCGCATGTGGCAAGTTTTGCTGCTTGCGGGTTTTATTATAGTCCTTAGCCGCCTATATTATTTGCAAGTCATTAAAGGAAATGAGCTCCGTCACAAGGCTATGGTGCAGAGGCAACAAAATAATTTGTTGGTACATCGTGGCACGATTACGGATAGACATGGACTGCCATTGGCTATCGATACCACTAGATATGATGTTTATGTTCATACCGATTTGCTTAAAGTCAATGTAACTGAAGCAGTAGATAAATTTGCTCAAATCACGCATCAAGAAGTGGACAAGATACAGAAGTTATTCTTTGCTGGTTATCCTGTTATCACTCTAGCTAGACATGTAGATCGCGACACAGTTGAAGAGTTGCAAGCTCTTAACTGGCTCGGTATAGACATTGTGCCAAGGCCCTTTAGACATTATCCAGAGGGCCATTTAGCGGCTCATTTGCTAGGCTATGTCAATGTGGACAGTCGTGGGCAAGGCGGCGTGGAGCAAGGACTGGAGCAAAAATTAAAAGACACCGGTGAACTAGTTAAGCCACAACTTGATGGTCATGGTAGTCCCATTCCAGTAGTTATATCAAAATCAAATAAAACATCTATAAACCCGCCATTGGGAAGATATATTGAGCTAACGATAGATAATTACTTGCAGCATTTAGCGGAAAAAGAATTATTTGCTATGTGCAAACATGCGAACGCTCAAAGAGGAGCAGCAATTATCACCGACCCAAAGAATGGTGAAATCTTAGCTTGGGCAAATTATCCTTCTTTTGACCCTAATCAATATTCTAAGTATCCATATGTAGTAACGAAAAACTGGTCGATGGTGGATGTATATCAACCAGGATCAACTTTTAAAATTCTTACTGTGGCCAGCGCTCTTGATCTGGAGACCATCAAACCCAATAGTACCTTCTATGACTCCGGATCATTGAGGGTGGGCAATCGCACAGTACACAATCACGATGGTGGCCATGGGCAATTAGATCTATTGCATCTTTTCATTCACTCGAGCAATGTTGCAGCAGCTCAAGTAGCTTTGACTATGACGCCAAAGCAATTTCATGACAAATTGCAATTGTTCGGTTTGGGCTCTCAAACCGGGATTGATTTACCCGGCGAATCGGCGGGACTATTGCTACCTGCTAAGGAATGGAAGCCAATTGATACTGCCACAACAGGCTTTGGACAAGGAGCAATTGCAGTAACGCCCTTGCAATTAGTAGCAAGTGTGGGAACTATCGCTAATGATGGAGTATGGATAGAGCCTCATTTGGTAAGGCGGGTTTATGACCCCCTCTCGGGCGTGACCCAAAATTGGGCTGCACCGAAAGAAAGACAAGCGGTATCCGCGACGACAGCTAAAACTGTACGCACACTTTTAGCAGAGAACATTGCTCGGGGCAGCCAAATAGCAGGACAGGTGCCAGGTTACTCAGTAGCTGGTAAAACTGGCACAGCACAAAAAGTCGGGCAGGGAAGACACGGTTATTTAGCCGGACAGACCATAGCCTCTTTTATAGGATTCTTGCCAGCTAATGATCCACAATTACTTTGTTTAGTTGTTATAGATGGTCCTCAAACTGACGGACGTTGGGGCAATACAGTTGCCGGTCCAGTCTTTAATGCCATTGCCGTTGAATCAGCACGTTATCTTGGTATTGTGCCTGATAACTCTTATATGCCTGGTACGGTTGCTAAACATGACTCACAGAAGGCGCCTTCAATCAAATATTCTAAAGAAAATAAAGAAATAAACTAGACTAGTCTTGTTATGAAATGAACTTTTTCGCCTCAATATCGTAATACAAAATAAGGTGCAATTATTTGAGATTGTGTCCCTAATAAAAGTAGTCGATCGAGGCAAAACAAAATGTCCAGTAAATTTCCCAATTTATTCAGCATCACTGTAGTCCTTATAATAGGTCTAAGCCTCAATCAGGCATGTGCTTTGCCACCAGGGCATCGTTATACAAAGAAAAAATTAAAAGATTTTGATCTGATCATTTTGCATACAAATGACCTTCACTCACACGACCTACCTTTTAACGAAAATGGTCATCTTGTTGGTGGCTTATCTAAAATCGCATATTTAGTGTCTTCCATTAAACATAAACATAATAATGTGATTGTTATAGATGCCGGAGATTTTTTTCAAGGTACCCCTTTGTTTCAACGCTATGGTGGTGCAGTAGAAATCGAAGCTCTAAATGAAATAGGCTATGACGTTGTTGAGTTAGGCAATCACGAGTTTGATAAAGGAGCTCAGTATTTAGCTAATCAACTTAAGCAAGCTAAATTCCCAGTTTTAGCGTGTAATTTAGACTGCTCATCCTTACCGGCTTTAGGGTCGTTTATCAAAGCCGGCATGATAAAAGAAATAAATGGCGAAAAAATTGCTTTAATCGGTGTCATAACACCTGACTTGGAGAAAAAGGCATTAGGACTTGAGGGTGTGAAAGTTAAAGCTCCTGCCGGCGATTGGATGCAACCAGTTAAGGAAGAAGTAGAGTATTATCAAAATCAAGGTATCGATAAAATTATTGTTGTCAGCCATTGTGGTGTGGAATTAGACAAAGCTCTAGCCGATGCAATCCCGTCAATCGATTTAATTGTCGGTGGACACAGTCACACTACTTTGAAAAAGCCGTTCTGGGTCGCCCACCCGGACGGCAATTACACAGCCATTGTTCAGACAGGTTGCTATGGTAGGGCTTTAGGAGATCTAGATCTCAAGTTTGATCAATTAGGACATTTGATTAAGCCAAAAACCGAATATAAACTGATAAGCATTAACAGCAATCTAAAAGAGGATCCTCAATTAGAAACTTACTTGCAAGAAAAAGAAAAGCCCTTGCTAGCCTTAGCAAATAACATTATTGGCTTTTCTGACGGAACTTTTTGGAATCATTTTGCCAATATGCCAACCGACTCAGCTATCGGTAATTTAATCTGCGACGCAATGGCAGAAGCTACGGTGAATTGCGGTGTACAAATAACTTTTCAAAATCGCGGTGGTATAAGAGCCAAGCTAGAAAAAGGTCCGATAAGCGAAGAAAAAATTCAAGAGATTTTGCCTTTCGACAATAAAATAATCTGTGCCACCGTATCTGGTGAGGCTCTGCTTTCTTTACTTAAATATAGTCTATCAGGACCTCACTATGGTGCATTTTTTGATGTGCATGGACTGAAAATCACTTATGATCCTGAAAGTCCGCCTGACAAACGCATTATCTCTGTTCTAGTACAAAACGCAGCAGGTGATTGGTTGTCTATAGAAAAGACAGCCTCTTATAAAATTGCTGTCAACGACTATAATTTCAAAGGTGGCGATGGCTACAATTTTTCTAAAGCTACAGATGTTAAATATACCGATGAAAAATTAGCCGACGCTTTACGCGCTTATATAACTAAACATAAACATATCAGACCAAGCTTTTCTCATCGCATAATGCCTGTCTCTAGAAAAAGTTGAACAAAGATCTTCTGCGTGCGGACATATATCTGAGCGTAAATTCAAAGATTAAAGCATTTATGGAAATAGTTTTTCTTTCTATCTTTCAAGCGGAAGAAATTCACAATGAGCAAATCCGGTTGTATGTCGGTATGTCTGGTGTTCGGGATCATGGTTTGCTCGAATCAGCTTTAGGATTACCCATGCAAACGTTTGAGGGTCAGCTGTTGCATCCGACCATATTTCTGATGGCAGCGGCTTATTTCTTTAGTCTTATTAAAAACCATGCTTTTATTGATGGTAATAAAAGAACGGCGACAATGGCAGTTTATACATTTTAGAAGTTGAAGAAGATGAGCTGGTTAATTTTGCCGTGCAAATAGCTGAAGAAAGCCTTCACAAGGATATAATTGCAAAATTCTTAGAAGAACATAGTCTCAAATTACCGGTTTAATAAGAAATTTCATGGTGCCCAGAGCTTATGTGCATCTTATATTTAATGAAGCGTATATTAAATTCCTGAACCATTGTTATATTCAATATAATAACATAGTATTAATTGAGTTATTGCTGAAATACTGTTTCCCGTAATAACTGCGTAGTAAGTGAGGAATGAAAAAATGGCAATTGTTAAAAAACTAACCAAGATAGGCAATAGCTCTGCATTGGTGCTTGACAGGCCAATTTTGGGTTTGCTTGGGATAAATAATGAAACTCCAGTGGAAATTTCATTAGGAGAAGATGGTAAAAGCTTGGTCATACGTCAAGTTTCTAATGAACCGAGTAATCGTAAGCTGTTTAAACAAGCCCTAAAAGAAGGGAATAAGCGATATGCCGGAGCAATGAAAAAGCTGGCTAATAAATGACACAATAGACTAACAATCATGCTGTTCGCTATCTTTATGGAATGGTTCATAACAGATAATGTACGTTATAGGACGGTCGAGTCAATAGATAAACGTGCTTTGACTTAGCTAAATTGGATTGGTCAGGTATTGGCTCTACCTTGACTCTGTAGATCTTTAGGTCTAGTCTATTGGATTGTATAGACTCGTCTTCGTTTACTAACAATATGAATTGGTTTTACAAAGGCTTTATCTTATTCGCTGCGATGTTGACACTTTTGCAGAGCAATTCCATGAGTTATGCATCTTCACTAAAGCCGCGTTATACCTACGGATACATAGATAAGACTGGGAAGATTGTTATCAAGCCGGAGCTTGAAGCAGCATTTTGTTTCTCAAACGGGCTAGCGCCTGTAGGCGTATACAACGGAAAGGAGATGCAATACGGATATCTAGATAAAAGCGGCAATTTTGTTATCCAGCCACAATTTGAAGATGCCCAAAAGTTCTCTGAAAATTTGGCAGCGGTAGATATTGGGAATAAATGCGGCTTCATTGATAACAAGGGAAAATTGGTTATAGTACCAAAATATGATGCTCAATATGGGGTAAAGTCCTATTTTCGTTTGCCTGACAATGAAGCAGACGAGAATCCAGCAATTCATTTCTCTATCTTTTCCGAAGGGTTAGCCCCAGTAGCGGTCGGCGGTCCCTCAGGATTGTTTGGGTACATTGATAAGACCGGAAATTTTGTTATCCAACCAAAATTTGTTGCCGCACATAGTTTTTCGCAAAATTTAGCTGCAGTGAGGATAGGCAAGAAATGGGGATACATCAACAAGCTAGGCAATTTAGTGATAAGTCCTCAATTCCAAGCTGCTGGCGATTTTTCTGAGAATTTAGCACCTGTCCGAATCCCAGGTGATGTTCACTTTATTCATCCATTCACTCACACCGAAGCTTATACAGACGGGAGTTGGGGGTTCATTGATCAGGCTGGAAAAGTGATAATTGCTCCAGAGTTCGACGGGGCAAACGCATTTTCTGAGGGACTCGCATGCGTAAGAATAGTTGATCCCAAGGAAGGTTATGTGGTTGGATATATCAACTGTAAAAGGGAAATGGTAATTCCCCCACGGTTCGGAAGTGGGAGATCTTTTTCGAGTGGGCTGGCAGCCGTTAGAGTTCTCACTAAAGAATGGGGCATTATTCCCAATCAGAAGTGGGGATATATAGATCAAACTGGGCAAATAAAAATCAAACCAACTTTTGAAACAGCCGGCGATTTTTCGGATGGACTTGCTGTATTTGGAGTATTTTCCATGAAACTTACTGGAACAACGCATTAAGACTTAAAAGCATGCAGAGGTAATATTTGAAGAGTACCGAAAATAGCCGACTTCGGTATTGTTTGATCTTTTAGGACTCTTTATTTTGGTGATAATGCTTCTAAATTATCTTTCGCTTCTTTAAAATTTGGTTTTAACAAAAGTGCCTGATGATACTGAGCAGCGGCTTCTTCGTCTTTGCCTAATTGATGATAAGCAACACCAAGATTATTTAGCGCTTTTACATTTTTAGGATCAAACTTAATCGCCAATTGATAATAATAAATAGTTTCTCTTAGATCCATTTTTTGATGATAGAACAAAGCTAAATTGTAATAGGCATCTGCGCATTCAGGGTCAATTGTTAGAGCTTGCTTGTATTCATCTAAAGCTTTGTCATATTGTCCTTGTCTAAAATAACTAATGCCCAGGCTAGTATGTGCTTGAGCATAACCCAGATTATGTTGAGCAGGCGGATAATTAGCAGCAATTTTTAGTGCTTCTTGATACTCATTTATTGATTCAGTATATTTGCCTAAACTGGCATAAGCCACGCCAAGATTGTTATGAGCCTGCACATTTTTAGGATCTAGTTCTAATGCTTTTTGATATTCTGCTATCGCCTCTTCCGTTTTATTGTTGACTTGATATATTCTGCCTAGTGAATAGTGACAAGTGGCATTATTGGGTTGTAGCACTATTGCCTTTTGAAAATATTGCAGTGATGTTTCTGTTTGACCGGCTTCTTCTAAAGCTACCGCTAAATCATGCACATATGCGAAATTATCAGGGCTATTTTTAACTAACTGATTGAGTATTTCAATTGCTTCTTTTATTTGCCCTTTATCTAGCAGCGTATTAGCTTGCTCGTATAGAGGATCTGATTGTTGAGTAGATTGTGCTAATAATGCAGTATCTGTTGTATCGGCATAGGTATGATTGTCAATTCCAGGACATGATATACAATTAGATAAAAGCATCAGGAGGACAATGCAAATCAACAATTTTAACTGTGACATAGCTTATTTTATATTCTCTTCCTGGGGCTTAATTAAGGCTCAAACATCTTAATTAATATTGTGCACATTTGCACAATTAATTTCATATTCTAAGTCTTATCGTTATCATTGGATAAATATTGCTATTGTCAATAGTTGTTTATTGTATGCTCGATATATGGTCACTACCTTTTCTACCATGATTAAATCAGTCAACCCCGCTACTCTGGAAGAGCTAGCAGAAGTGCGAGTACCTTCCAGCGATGTTATTTCAGAAGCAATAAAGGTTTCTAGAAAAGCATTTGAAAAGTGGTCGGGATTGCCTTTGAAAATTCGACTAGACAATATTGAAAATTTTCAGCAACTACTCATTACTCAAAAGGATGAAATTGCTCGGCTCATTACTCTTGAGTCCGGTAAACCGTTGCTTGAAAGTTATTTGGCAGAACTCACAGGACCACTTGATACTTGTGCTTGGTTAGTCAAAGAAGCAGAGAAATTATTGGCGAATACAAACATAGATATTGCCACCCCCTTGTTATGGGGGAAGAAACATTATTTGCGATATGAACCATTAGGGGTAGTAGGTATTATTTCGCCCTGGAATTATCCATTTTCTATTCCTGTCATGACTATGCTTATGGCATTGGCAGCGGGCAATACAGTTATTCTTAAACCTTCAGAGAAAACACCTTTAGTTGGGCTTAAAATTGGCGAACTCTTTAAGCAAGCCGGTTTTCCCGAAGATATCGTAACCATCATTACCGGTGGGGGCGAAGCAGGAGAGCATTTGGCTAAAGCGGATCTTGCTCGGTTAATCTTTACTGGCTCTCTTAATACCGGTGTGAAAATAATAAATGCCACTGCACCAAATGTAACACCTATTAGTCTTGAATTAGGCGGCAAAGATACTGCTATTGTTTTGCCAGATGCCCCAGTAGAAAGGACAGCTCAAGCTATAACTTGGGGTGCTTTCACTAATGCTGGACAAGCTTGTGCATCGATTGAGCGGTTATATGTGGTAAGGGGTGGTAATAGTGAGCTTTTGATTAATCGTATTGTACAGTTAGTCAGTAAGCTCAAAGTAGGCGATCCTTTGCTGGAGACAACCGAAATCGGTCCTCTCATTGATGTGCAGCAATTTGATCATGTAGTAAACCTAGTTGAACAAGCTGTTTCTGCTGGGGCAAAAGTTTTGTGTGGTGGCGAAAAAATAAGTAGCCCGGAATTACGTGATAAAGGATTAGCTGGTTATTTTTATCAACCCACCGTTCTTATTAATGTTGATCATAATATGCGAATAATGCAAGAAGAAACATTTGGACCTGCTCTACCCATAATGATCGTGGATTCAGAAGAAGAAGCAATAAAGTTAGCCAATCAAAGCACTTATGCATTAACAGCTTCGATATGGTCAGCAAATTTAACAAGGGCGCAATTAATTGCTAGTAAAGTTCAAGCAGGAACAGTATTTATAAATGACTGTTTGTATTCTCATGCTGTGGCTGAACTACCGTGGGGTGGACTAAAAAGGAGTGGCTTTGGACGTAGTCACTCTCGTTTTGGTTTGCTTGATTTGGTTAACATTAAGCATATTAGCGTGGATAAAATATCTTGGTTGCCTAGATTATGGTGGTACCCGTATCATTCTTCAAAATTGAAAACTGTGCGTTGTGGACTGGATTATATGCACAAAAAAGACAACAAGTTGGCTAGTTTGTGCGGATTTATTGCTAATCTGACTAAAAGGCAATAGGCGATTTAATTCATCTATGGACTTTTATATTGTTGTTGATTGCTCAATAAAGATTTAAAGGCAGGTTCTTCTAGCCGAAAGATGTCTTCTAGTGAGGAAGCTAATTCTTCGCACTCCGCCTCGGTGTTGTATTTACCCAGACTTATTCTTATCGCGCCCATTGCTTCACGATCTGATAATCCTATGGCTCTTAGAACGTGGGATGGTTCAATTATTTTATTGCTGCAAGCAGAGCCACTAGATAGATAAATACCATGTAGATCGCAGCGTAAAATAAGTGTTTCGCCGCTCACTCCTGGAACAACCAAACTGATATGTCCAGGCAAGCGTTTTGTTAGATCGGTTGGACCAGTAAATTTGATATTAGTTAAAGAAGAAAGTCTTTCTATTATTTCCTTTTGCATTTTTGAAAGTTTGGCCAGGGTTTGTTCTAAATCCTGCTTTACCAACTGAGCTGCCTTGCCTATGCCTACTATATTTGCTACTGATTCGGTACCAGGGGATAAACCTTGTTCTTGTCCACCACCAAAAGTGATTGGCATAACATTGCTGCCATTCCGCACAAACAAAGCTCCGATGCCTTTAGCTGCATTAAATTTATGACCTGAGACAGATAATGCGCGAACCGGTACTTTATTTAAATCCATCGCTATCTTACCGGGCACTTGAATTGCATCAGTATGAAAAAAAACATTAGCTTCGTTGGCTAATTGAGCTAATTCTTCTATCGGCTGTATAGTGCCAATTTCGTTATTAGCCCAAGCAATAGTAATTATCGAAGTGTCTTTATTTATTGCTTTGCGCAAATCGTCGATATTAACAAAACCCTCTTCGTTTACAGGTAAATAAGTTACTCTCCAGCCAGAGGATTCTAAAAATTCGGCTGGACCAATTACGCTTGAGTGTTCTATGGCAGTAGTAATAAGATGCTTGCCTAAACCATTTGCTTCAGCAAAGCGTGCTCTTCCTAGAATTGCAATATTATTAGCTAAGGTACCGCTGGCAGTGAAATGAATCTCGTCACTCTGGCAATGAAGCATTGCTGCTAATTGCTCTCTAGCCTTACTGACAGCATCATGGGCTATGTGTCCAGGTTCATGTAATGAAGACGGATTTCCCCAAAATTCACTTAAATACGGCAGCATAGCCTCCACCACACGCGAATCTACCGCGGTGGTGGCACTATTGTCGACATAAATACCCATTGAATTATTCCGCCTGATGGTAGCCTGGGCTTAACGAGGCAGGAGTCTTAAGATTTGCTCATAGACGGCTAGCAAACGCGGACAAAAAATTATTAGACCGCAAATAACAGCCGAAACGGAGGCAATTAAAACTGCAGCAGCGGCGGCATCTTTAGCCGCTTTAGCTAACGGATGATAAAGGCTATTTGCTGCTAAATCAACTAAATGCTCAAGAGCTGTATTGGTAAGCTCTGCTGTTAGAACGAAAGAAGTGGTCAATACTAAGGCTAACCAGTTGTAAGCATCTATTTTTAGTAAGAAGCCTAATGTGAAAGCGATAGTGGCACAAATTGTATGAACTTTAAAATTGCGTTCGCAAAACCAAGTTTCTTTAATACCATATAGAGCATGACTAAAAGATTTAGCTAAGCTAGAGGAAGGGAAATACCTTTCTAGGTCTAACGCCTTTTTTCTTTCAGCGTCAATACTCGCATTTGTGTTGTTTTTCCCGCTATCGGGATTGGTCTCATCTTTTAATATTTGGCTCATTGAAGTCTCTCGACGTATTCAAGTCACGCTTATTATATTGGAGCACATTTTATGCCAACGCAGATAAATAAGCCCTTTATCCTTACTTAATCTTTGCATTGATAAATCCCTCTAACGAAAATACCCAGTCTTATTAAGGATCATCTGTTGCCTACCGAACATATCGTTTTCGCTTTCTTTATCTTGGTGATCAAAGCCAAAAATATGTAAAAGTCCATGCACAAATAAAAATGCCAATTCGCGTTCTAAACTGTGATTGTAGTCTTTTGCTTGTTTTAGAGCCTGTTCGTACGAAATAAATATTTCACCAAATTCGACTGTATCTTTGCGGGCTTGGTTATTAGTCTCAGCATAATTGTTAGAATCCAGTTGACTAAATTCATTTGATATTTCAGTAGAAGATAAGTCTATAAGTGGAAAAGACAAAACATCTGTCTCCTTATTTTTGTGCAGCCATTGCCTATTCAATTTTTTAATTGATTGGGGTGAGACAATAAGCAAGCTCAAAGCCGTACGCTCTTCTATTTTGCTTAAATAAAGAGTCCATTGCGCCTTCGGTTTGTCCTTCTTTAAATTGTCAAATACGGCAATTGCCAATTTATTTGCCATGGTCTCTATTTTGAGGAGGTCGATTTTATGCCGACGTTGTTTGTTTTGAATTAAGATTCTCATGGGTTTCCTTTATTAAAAATCGCATAACCTCACTCTTATTGCACTGCCTTATTTTTGCAGTGGAAAAGCCTTAACTAACAACTATATATTGGTCTAATAGGTTGCTTGATCTTAAAGCCCATGCTATATTACATAGGGAAAAGTAAAGCTTTGTAGCTTGAAAGTCGTAAGCCGGTGCTTGCGGCTCTTTTTATATTAAGGGGCTTTTGGTTTATTGGCTCTCTTCGGCCAATTTGTGTTTTATTCAAGCAGCGGTGGTATGGTCCAACAGACTCAGGAAAGATTATCGAGAATTAATGAACTGGCTGAAAAAGCAGCCAGTGAACTTGGTCTCATATTGCTCAATGTGCATATGGGTCAACAGGGAAAAAATAAAAGTTTGGCAGTATCTATTTATCGCAAAGATCCAGCTATTAGTTTTAGTGATTGTGAACAAATGAGCCGTTCCTTAGAACATCTATTAGAAATTGAAGAGACTGGAGAGTCTGCGATTATTAATGGCTCTTATTTGTTGGAGGTGGTAAGTGCAGGCATTGACCGACAATTAACTAATGCTTTTGAATTTAACTTATTCGCTGGTTCGACAGTGCGGGTAACGGCCAAAGAAAAAATCGCCTCTTTAGGTACTGATTTCATTGGTGTTTTATTAGGTGGTGATGAGCATTCTGTCACTCTTTGCCAAATCGTTCCTTTATCTAACAAATTATCCAAAGGTCGGACAAAAGCAGCTGCTAAAAAACAAGCAGCTAATAATATTAGCCAAAGCAGTGATGACAAAATCACTGTAAATTTGCAACAAATTTATCGGATTTATTTGTGGCCCGATACAAAAGAAGCCAGCAAGAATGCAGCAGAGTAATTTTAGAAATAGTCGGAGGTTTATTTGTGATAAAGATAGGTGATAAGCTCTTAGAAGCAGCAGAAGAATTAGAACGCGATCGTAATATTCCGCAAGAAGAATTCATCTCTTATGTTTGTGATGCCATAGTTGCTGCTTACAAAAAGAAAGTACCTGATCATGATGTAGAAGGTGTAAGAGCGATCTTTGATCAAGAAACTGGTGAAATAGGTATATTTGCACCAAAAGAAGTGGTTGATGAAGTATCTAACACTTATCATGAAATAGGTTTGACTGATGCTAGGGATCTTATTCCTGATGTTAGCGTTGGTGAAGTATTAGAAATTGAAGTCACACCAGCCGACTTTTCTGAATTTGGTCGTATTGCTGCCCAAACGGCTAAGCAATTGATGACCCAACGTTTACGCGAAGCAGAAAAGGAATTGATCAAGAAAGAATTTGAGGCTCGCAAAGGTACTTGTACGACCGGTCAAATCGAGCGTATTGAAGTGATAAGCAATACACGCAATAATGTTATTGTGAACCTGGGTCGTGTAGAAGGTTGTATGCCCAGTCGTGAGCAATTACCTGGTGAAACTTACAGAGTAGGCAATCGCATTCGCGTTTATGTCTTGGAATTAAGAGAGACAGGGCGAGTACCACAGATTATTGTATCTCAGGCCCATCTGGAATTAGTGCGTGAATTGTTTGAACTTTATGTTCCGGAAATAGAAGACGGTACAGTAGAAATTAAATCTATTGCTCGTGAAGCCGGCTATCGTACTAAGATTGCCGTGCATTCCGAAGACCCAAATGTTGATCCTGTTGGTGCTTGTATTGGTACCCGAGGTGTAAGAATTCAAAATGTAGTAGCTGAACTAAGGAACGAAAAAATTGACGTAATAAGGTTTTCTTCTGATCCAGTGGACTACATATCCAACGCTTTAAGTCCAGCCCGTATAACAACAGTAGCTCTATATGATGAGTCAGCTGAAAACGCCGGTAAGCGTGCTGAAGTCATAGTACCCGATGATCAGTTAAGTTTAGCTATTGGTAGAGGCGGCCAAAACGTTAGGTTGGCAGCCAAATTGACCGGTTGGAAGATTGATATTAAGTCAGAAAGCCAAGCTGAAGGTTCCTTTCGTAGTAATGAACAATCTTCTCCATTATCCGCTCGTCCTTTGAACCGCATTAATACTGAATCAGCCCCTGAACAAAGTCTAAAAACTTTAGAAACTTCGGCTCCCCTTGAAGCTGATCAAGAGTCTTCAGAGCAGTCTATTGGTGCTATTGAAGATTCCAATGCCCCGGCATAAAAAATTAATAACCTTGATTGAGAGTAAATGAAGAAAATTGCCCTTTAATGAACGCGTTTGCGTGGCTTGTCGAAAGCTTTATTGCAGAGAAAAACTTATTCGCCTAACAATTGACCCATTAAGCTCAAAAATTGTGCTTAATAAGCCAAGCCAAGATAAAACAACGGTAAACGGTCGTAGCGCTTATATTTGTTCTTCGGTTCAATGCGTCAATGGGGCTCTCAAAGGCAATCGTCTAAAATTTGCCTTAGCCGGGCGCCAAGCAAAATCAAAAACGGCTAAACGTAATATTTTTTGGCCGCTTGAGTCACAACTTATCAAGGATATTCTCAGTATATGCACAGAACCAGAAAAAACATGCCAAAATACTAGAGTTAAGGAGGCATGATGGAAGATAGGATTCGAATTTACGAATTGGCAAAGCGCATGAATGTTCCTAATCAGGACATTATTACGGCTTTGCGTGAATTGGGTTACGATGTCAAAAGCCATTCCAGCACCATTGATGCCGCTGCGGTTAATCTACTTATTGCTAAGCAGAGCAAGAAAAAAGAAAAAAAAACTAAGACAAAAGCTGATAAGGAATTAAGTCAGATTAAGCCTAGCCAGCCGACAAAAGTCGTAGCTCAGACTCGAGTTGTTGAAAAGGCACCGGCAAAAGTCATTCCTCCGCAAGCCCCGCCGCCATCTGTTAAACCCCGTGTCCTTTCTCGTTATAAAAAAATTCCTAGCGCGATTGAAGGAACACTGGAATTAGTTGAACAAACCATTATTACCCCAATACTACCTATTGAAGCTTTGCCCCCAGCTTCCGTTGAACAACCAGCCCCCGTAACACCTACTATCGAAGCACCGCCGGTCAATGTCGTTTATAAAGAAGTCGCGGCCGAAAATGTTATTACTTCTATCAAACCAGTATCATCTCCTGAAATAAAGCCAGTAGAAACTAAAGAAAAAGAATCAGAGGAGAAAAAACAGGAAGAGCCGATTGCAGTGCCAGAAGTGCTATCAACCCAAGAAGCAAAAGGCCTTTTTACTGGTGCTTCTACAGCTACTAAAATCAATGAACCTATTCGCCCTTTAACACCATCTGTACCAGCGGTGCCCATCCGTATTGCCGCACCCTCAATTCGTGCTACACCACCTAGACCGCCTAAGACACACAGACACGCGCAATCCGGAGAAACAAAAACAAAGAAGGAAGAAAAGCAAAAAGTGGCAGCAGCAACCGCCTCTACCGCAGCTACTTTAACCGAGCAATTACCGAAGTCGATTAATTTAACTAGACCAGTAACTGTCCAAGAATTAGCAGACAAAATGGCTGTACCTTTGGGAGAAGTCATTACGCGTTTGATTATGAAAGGTGCGGGACGAACCGTAAATCAATTGGTAGAACCAGAATTAGCTTTTGATTTAGCTAATGAGATGGGTTATAAAGTCTTAACCAGCGAAAACGAAGATGAAAACACCGAAGCATTGACCAACGAACTCCCTGCTGACCAACAGCAAGAATTATCCGAAGGTGAACAAGCTAAGCTTATTCAAAGACCCCCGGTAGTCACTATCATGGGGCATGTGGACCATGGTAAAACGAGTTTACTTGATGCCATAAGACAAACCAAATTTTTGTTGACTGACGCTGAAGCTGGGGGGATCACGCAGCATATCGGTGCATATCATGTGGAAATCCCACATGAAGATGGTACTATGAGGCAAATTGTTTTTCTTGATACCCCTGGCCATGAAGCTTTTACCGCTATGCGTGCTCGTGGGGCTAAAGCTACAGATATTGCCATTCTAGTGGTGGCAGCAGATGATGGTGTCATGCCACAAACCATTGAAGCTATAGATCATGCTAAAGCTGCTGGTGTGCCTATTATTGTTGCTGTGAATAAAATTGATAAGCCGGGCGCTGACCCGAACCGAGTACTTTCGCAATTGATGCAACATGAATTAGTGCCCGAACAATTAGGGGGACAAACAGTTACAGTAAATGTTTCTGCAAAAAAGAAAACCGGTTTAGACGACTTGCTAGAAATGATCCTCTTAGTTGCTGAGTTGCAAGACCTTAAAGCAAATCCTGATAAACCAGCCAATGGTGTAATTATTGAGGCTGAGCTTTCACGTGGCAAAGGTGCTGTTGCTACAGCTCTTATAGAATCAGGTACTTTACGAGAAGGCGACTTTCTAGTTGTTGGCAGTAAATCCGGTAAGGTCAGGGCTCTCTTTGATGATCGCGGACAACGTGTTAAAGCTGCTGGACCATCGATGCCGGTAGAAGTGTTAGGTCTTGACGAGGTTCCCCAAGCTGGTGATCGCTTTGAAGTGGTGGATGATAATCAATCGCTTAGGCTCTTAGTCGAAAAACGTAAAGCAGCTGAAAATTTAAACCGTGGGTATCACGTTACTTTAGAGTCATTCCACGATATGCTAACAAAGGGAGAAATTAAAGAGCTTGATGTAATCATTAAGGCCGACGTGCAGGGAACTGCCGAAGCTATTGCAGATTCCGTCAGACGCTTAACTAGCAGCGAAGTACAGGTAAGGGTGCTCCGCACCGCGTCTGGTGACATTTCGGAAAACGATGTTAATTTAGCTGCCTCTTCTAATGCAATTATTATTGGTTTCAACGTACAGCTTGATCATAATGCTTCTCGAGTGAGCGAAGCATCGGGTGTCGACATCCGGACATACAGTGTTATTTATCAAATTACAGACGATCTACAAAAAGCCATTGAAGGTTTGATTGAGCCAGTCAAACAAGAAGTTCTTGTTGGGACAGCGGAGGTTAGACAGATCTTTAAGTTTGGCAAAAATCTTATGATTGCTGGCTGCATGGTGGTAAGTGGCAAAGTAATCCGTAGTGGTATAGCACGCATCGAGCGTAATGGTGAAATTATTTATGAGGGCAAGATTGAAACACTCAAGCGTTTTAAAGACGATGCGAGGGAGGTTGCTCAAGGTTTTGAGTGCGGTATGAGTTTTGACAAGTTCTCTGATATACAAGAGGGCGACAAAATCAATGTCTTTGTCGTTCAAGAAACAAAAAGGGGTGCTTAGCTCCTATCGAGTCAATCTCACTAGTAATTCGGTAGTTTGTATAGATTGAGTTTAAACTGGAGGCTACTTATGTCAACACAAAGACCCTTGCGTGTATCACAGTCTATCAAACGTGAATTATCCGAAATCATCAAGCGCGATTTACAAGACGAGAGAATTGCTGGAATTGTCTCGATTACCGATGTTGAGTGTGCCCCAGACTGTAGGGCAGCGAGAGTATTCATTTCTGTGTTTGGGGACGAAGCTGCTCAGAATAATACGATGTTGGTACTGAATGAAAATGTGGGTTTCATCAGAGGCGAAATTTGTAGACGCTTGCACCTGCGTTTTGCTCCCGAACTGCAATTTAAGCTAGACCATTCGCTTGAGCGTGGAGCTAAAGTTACCGAGCTAATAAATAAAATTTCGCGTGGCGAAGTCTAAAGCTATTCATGATATCTGGATTTATCAACATAGATAAGCCGCCCGGCATTACTTCGCATGATGTTATATTTCGCCTCAGACGCAGTACGAAAATTAAACGTATGGGTCACACCGGTACTCTAGATCCAGATGCTACAGGTGTATTACCTATAGCGATTGGTTCAGCTTGTCGTTTGATTGATTATTTATCCAAAGACAAAGTATATTTTGCCGAAATACTGCTCGGATTAAGGACAAACACTGATGATTTATCTGGTAGAGTTTTAGAAAGCAAAGAGATAGATATTTCTATAGACAGAGCAAAAATAGAAAAGGCACTGCAGAATTTTATTGGTTCAATCCAACAAACGCCACCTTTATATAGCGCGGTTCACCATAATGGACAGCGTTTACATCATTTAGCTCGCCTGGCAAAACACCGCAGCGCTAATGTCTCAGAGATAGCTAATGTGCTTTCTGACGTTAAGCAACGCTACGTGCAGATAGAAAAGATAGATGTATTATCCACTGAATTGCCGATTGTAAGCTTGAGAATTGCTTGTTCTACCGGCACATATATACGTTCACTTGCTAGAGATTTAGGTGAATTGCTAGGATGTGGTGCCTGTTTAAGATTTTTGCGCCGAGAAAAATCTGGTTTATTTGATATCTCTCAATCTACTGAACTCAATAAGGCTCAGCGCTTAATCGAGACAGGAAAATTGTCGCAGCTGCTTGTTGATCCCCAAGATATGCTTAATTTTAAGACTATCAAGTTAGATACAGAGGCAACAGCGCTTATTTTGAACGGACGATATTTAGATCTAAATACTTTAGCTGATTATAGAAATGCAGAGGGAAATTACTTGAATGTGGATCTAACGATAGAAGCACTGCAGGTAAACGAGAAGGTGATCTTACTTTGTGATCAAGCAAATAATTGCAGTCAAATAGTAGGGCTCGGACGTGTTTCCGAGCAGCAGTTTATCAAGCCAGAAGTAATATTGCTTGCCTTAAACGCAAGCAAAAGCTAGGCAAAGTTTTAACCAGTGTCCCCGTTGGTTGCACTGCCGAAACCTATAGTAAATCCAGTTCCACTATTGTTGCCAGTGTTGGAGCCAAAGCCACTAGCGCTCGTGTTGCCACTGGTGCCAGAGCCGCTACCGCTGCCAGAGGCAGTAGTGCTACCAGAGGTAGTAGTGCTGCCAGAGGTAGTAGTGCTGCCAGAGCCGCTACCGCTGCCAGAGCCGCTACCGCTGCCAGAGCCGCTACCGCTGCCAGAGCCGCTACCACTACCAGAAGTGCTACCGCTACCGGACACACTGCCGCTCTGAACCGGACCGCTACTACCGCTGTTATTATTGCTGGCCGACCCGCTGCTTGTGGTGCTACCACTACTGCCTACAGAGCTACTATGGGTTGAGCTACTTGCACTGCTAGCGCTGCTAGCGCTATTTGAAGTGCTAGAGGTACTTGAAGTGCTAGAACCGTGTGAGCTGCTATTGCTACTTGTAGTACTCGAACTAGCACTGGTTGAAGAAGAATGTGAGCTATTACTGCTAGAACTACTGCCACTGCTACTGGGAGAGCCACTACTGGATGCAGCTGAGGCAGAAAAGGCCGTCACCGCTGTGTTGGGTGGAGCAGGTACAATAGCAATGTTGGCCATAATTACATTAGAAATCAAATTTACGATAGGGAAACAACTACGGCTAGTAAATAGCATTTGATTAGGGCCAAGGGAGCTATTGCCGTTAAATTGAACACCTGCAAAAAAGATTGGTGCTGGCACACGTGCATGCAACTGTGTTTGAACAACACAATAAGGTCCTGGAGAACCACCTTGCCTGTTCTGGGAATTTGTTAAATTCATAGTTACTTCACTAGTGGGAGCGGGCACTATACCCCCACCACTTGCATTTCCTGTTGTGGTTATCCATGGTCCATTAGTACCCCCGCTACCTGTATTTGTAACATTCACAGGAGGGGTACAGTAATCTTCGTAAACCATTAATTGAGCGGTTAAGTTAGACATCACAAGAGCGTTCAAATTCGCAGCATGGCTTGCTAAAGCAGCGTTCATAGCATCTATTGCTTGTCCAGGCGTCCTACAACAGCTGGCAGCTCTGCCACAGTCTCTAGCCGTTTTGTCGCAAGTATCTGCAGCAAAAATGAGAATGCCCATATCCAAACCCAGTAAAGCAACTATAACAAATAGAAACACCATAGAAGCCAACTCGATTAAGGTTACGCCCTTGTTTTTAAAGCGTTTAGGCTTGTTGTTAAAATTCAATTTTACTAGTTTTAGTTTCATTTTTAATCCAATTGGGCGCGAGGTTTATGTAATTGCTTAAGAAGCTAAAGCATCTATATCTTCTATCTGCTGCTCTGTATATATAGTAACGTTGAAAGATTTTGATAAGCCAGGAATTCCGACAAGAAAAGGTACTTCAATCAATGGTTGTATTGTGCCCTTCACTTCCACTTGCAAAAAAGGAACATATTGAGAAGGATCGGCAGGATTAGCTAAAGGCAAACCAATACCGCCGAGATAAGTACTAGTAGCGGCACTTATTTGATTGTTAACTGTGTCAGAATGTTGTATGGCTCTTAAAATTACGTTCAGTTTGGGATAACCAGCAGTGATTGCTATCCCGGTAAACATCTTAGCAACGTTGTTTGCAGTGGTTGTTGCTTGTGTTTGGATTGACGTCGCATAATTACCGGTTGTAGTGTTATTACCCGTGCTCCATTTTTCTCCCTTAGAGCCAGCCATAGCTGCCTGATTGCAAGCAAACCAAAGGCCAAACATTCTTATACCGATTCCTCCTAAATCTACCAGAGGAAAGAATAAAAAGAAAAACATAACATAGAGTACAACAGCGTTTTCGCCTATGAGCGATCCACGGAGTGCTCTTCGCTTAATGGTTTTAGACTTAATTCTACTGTTTAACATTTACTTTTTTACCAAATATAGGATGTTTGAATTATTTTGAATCGCAAATATGATTTTATGATTCTTAATCCTGGATGATGGTAAAAACCTGCAGATAAAAGAACTCGAAACCTTGAATTACACATCTTCACATTTATCATGCCCCCTAAACACTGTCAATTGAAGATTAACTATATCTTGCGCTATACCTACCTTAGCGCTGACCTTGAGCTAATTGCCTGGCTATGCCACAAAAAGTAGAGGTTAAAGTTGCACTACTCGTTACTTGGAACTCTTGAGAACCGTTAGCCCCCTTATTCGCTAAGCTTGACAGGAAAGCAGCTTGCTCATGTTGGATATTGGTATTCAATGCCAGTCCGATTGAATATACAGAAACACCTTTAGTTTGAGCTGGCGCAACTAAATTAGTAGTGTATGTGGTGTAGGGCGAGGCGTCATCTGTCGGTATTCCATCAGTGAAGAAACAGATAACCTTCTTGGCGCCGTAATCTGTGGGCAAAGTTACCCAACTGGTGACCCCTCCAGTAAGTGAACTTAGCGAAGATACATTCGTTAGATTATACAAACCGTATTCTAAAGCTTCTAAGGCATCAGTATCGTATAGTGGTCTGGCGCGCTGTACACCATTACAGCCCCAATCAGAAGCCCCATTTCCAGCATTAGCAAAGTTAATGCCCGACCAATCATCACCTGCTACAGCATAATAAGCTGCTCCAGAGGAACTAGTTGTATTGATTGGGCTCCTAGGTATTTGAAAACCAGGATAATTATTTGCCCACAATGTGGTGGCATTAGATGGCGGCGCACCACCATTTACCTGTAACCAAGTGCTTCTGCTTGGACCAGTAGTATTCAAGCCAGCATCATAAGCTTCTCCTGAAGGACTGCCAGATGGACCTGCAGGACATACATTCGAGCCTAATCCTGCCATGGTATTACTTATCCAGAAACAGGGGTTACATCCTGCCAAAGGCTGGTAAACATAACTTGAATATACTGCTTGAGGCTTATATGTATTAGCAGGCGCAGCTAAACCAACACTCATAGTGCCAGCATTCCCTGTTCCTAAAGTGGTCCTCAAATAGGCACACTTATAACTAGCGGTATTGGCAGGAGCTACAGAAAAACCTACGAAGCCAAAATTGCAACTACTAGTTCCGCACAAATTTTGAAAAAATCTACGAGCACCATCAACCGCTGTGGCATATGGTTGCATAACATACATAGCTAGGCGTTGGTATGCTTTTTGATAACCATTCAAACAACTGGCCCGGGCTGGCAATGTCATATTGCTACCATAACCTAATAAAGCATTATCGTAATTAGTATATGTTTTAGCCACAGCATTATTGCCATTCCATTCAAGATCCAGATTGCCTCTGGAAGCTTCAACTACATAAGCAATGCTCAAAAATGGGTAAGTTTTGACTCCATTCAGTGAGCTATCATCTTCATAATAACCAATTTCCGTCAAATTCTGCGATGTGGTTTCAGCTACTGCTATTGTATACTCGCTTGAGGAAGACGGAAAAGTTTCAGTGAAACTGCTAAAGGTTGCTGGACCATAATTTGGTTGAGTGACAGGCGGAGTTACAGAACTTATATTTGCTACCATGTCAGTAAATGCTACGACCTTATTACTAGTGCACCTGGCCGGCATTGAATAGGGATCATAGAAATATATATTGCCGTCATTAGGATTAGCGGGACCGGTAGGATAATAATAATAACCTGGCGAATAACTGGGACCTGGAAGTTGTGCAGCACTGTTACCCGCCATTGAATTTAAACTCTTAAGTGGGTTTGTTATATCAGGAGCTACTTGTCCTCCATAACTAGCACCGCTGGGGGCCGAACCGTACTTAACTGGACAATTACCAGGTGGAGTGCCAAAATAATTGTCATAATAAGGACCCTGAAAACCGTTGCCATTAATAGGATATGTTTTATAAGCGGCATTGTAAGCCCCTACAATTGTGCCGGCTGGCCAAGGAACATAATCAGCTATGGCTATATCGAAAGCTAGAGGAGGATTAGCATTATCAAAAGCAGTGTTAGAGTTTGCGTAGCTAAAATTCGTGTTGCCATAAACGAATCCCAGAAAATCTAAATTTTGCGGTGGTAAAATATTCACTGCCGTTCCGTTCGGCTCGGCACCATAGTCTAAACCAGCATATTGCCATAATTGTCCGTTGCCAGGAGTGCCTACTACAGTATAAACGTATTGTCCTTTGCCACCGTTTTTGGCCTGGACCGCGGCGCTATCACTACTATCAGACCAGCGTCGATAAACAAAACTAACCTCAGTATTGTCGTCCATTGAACCGGAGCAGTCGAACACCATAATGACATAGAGTTTTTGCAAACTGCTGGTAGAAGATGCTGCTAAACTTACAGAATGAACCCCTAATAAGTGTAAAAAGGGAATATAACCAAAAGACGCCTGGACCCAAACACCCCTAGCACTACTGTTGCCGGGTGGCACGACTACATAATTATTGATAGGCGATACCAGCTGTACACACACATTACATGTTCCAGGAGCAGGATTTGCCAAAGCGGCAGTACTGCCGACCCAGTTGAGCTTTACCCCATTGGTAATCTTAGGATTCATTGCTGGGTCATAACATTGCATGCCCAATATGTTGCCCATGCTTACCATATTTTTGGCATACTGCTCAGCAGCTAACTGTGTGGTATACAAAGTGTCGAGGGAAGAGTCCTCAAAACTAGTGTCTTTGGAAGTGATCATTGCCGATCCAGATAATGCAGCCGCGTCGCAAATTGCAGTGAGCTCCCTTTGCGCCATTTGCACTCTACTCATATCGAACGAAAAGAAGATTATAAAAATCAAGAAGAGAAGCAATACCAAGCACAGCCCAATTACTGCTGCACCACGATTGTTTCTTACACGGGTTTCTGTCAAAAGCATGCGTTCCATGGTTTAATGCTCATCCATATAGTCTCTTTAAACCCAAACTTTCGCTAAATTATCAGTTTAATCTTGCTCTTGAAATTAAATTTGTTGAGTCAATTATGTAAGATCAGCGAGTATATTCTCAAACCTAGCATGCCATTTAAAATCTTGTCAAATGATGAAAATAAGCAGTCTAATCACCCAATTGCAGCCTAAAATCAGCGCCAAAGGAATTATTAAGGGTCTTATCTTAGTGACAATTCCTCTTTGGTTAGGTTGTTATTTATACTTGCTCTCTAATAAGACGTCCGGTCTGCTTTTTGACTATGGTATTGAATTGTCTGGCAAAGAAGAGATACTTAAAGAGGAAGCTAAGAAGAAGGCAATCCTTTATTCTCCTGATTTGGTGCCTATTTATAGAGGACTATGTCAAATTAGTTTGTGTCAGAATAAATTTTCATCGGCAGAAAATTATATAAATGCTCTGATGAACTGCACTAGTCATCTAAATGACATCACCGAGCAGGCAAATTTATACTTGTTTGCAGCCAATATACATCGTGATTTTAAAAGTTTTGAGCAGGCACATATAAAATATGAAGGGGCTCTCTTGCTAATAGATTCAGCCACTCAGAAGTCGAATCTTAAAGATTGGGATTATTTAAAGAGAGCCAAGGCGAGAACACTAAATAATCTAGGCACAACTTATTTATTGCAGGGGAAAATTGAATCAAACAGAAGCCAGCGCTGGAAAGATTATTCTTTAGCTAAGGAATATTTGGCAAAAGCTGCACAGATAGTAGATGCTAGAGATCACTGTCTCTATAAAACTATTCAAACTAATTTGCAGCAATGTTTAACCGAAATGAATTTTCTTGACTAATTGAAAAAAATGCTGCGAAAACCAAGAAGTTAAACGATCTAGATCGTCTGGTTCTATAAAGAGAATGTAGCTAACAATCATTAACCATTCAAATTGTGGAATAAGCATGGACCAATCGATTATCAGATGCATGAACACACCTAAGGCGATAACATAGTATCGAATAGGTTTGAACCAAATTAAAAAGGCCAGACTAAATTCAATAGCCAAAGTAGTCCAGGTCAATAATTGGATAGTCCACAAATGATCAAAGATATACTTAATTGGTAAGTGTTGCATTTCGGTGAAATGCGAGCTGAAATAAACTGCCGTTCCGTTTTGCCAAAATATACCGACAATTTTTTTTGAAAAACGTCTGCGCATATACGAGACTGATATTGATCTGCATGAGCCGTTGAGCCCAAGGCTCTGCCTCAGTATTTTGGTCATTGGACATTCCTTGTTTTCTTCGTTTAATATTGTCCAGTTTATGGTCAACAGAAAAACTCCTTCCGGCTGGTGAAAAAATCAACCAAAGGGATAAAAGACGCATCAAAGTATCACCGCTATTGATTATCAGGTAATCTCGAGCGTCAAAGCTTAATAAACAAACGAATACTACGATTGTACTTATTCGCGTAAGAAAGCCCATGCCAAGGAAAATGGCGGCGATAAAAAATGTCAAAAATACAGCAGACAACCAGAGATCATTATCGGGACATACATTGAGAATGTTTAACCGTACAGCAGATTGCCAGATATTGATAGAAGCGCCTGAGACAATGCCGTCCTCAGTTATTTGGTTTTATCCTAAGATGGAAAGGCTCAAATACTGGCAATCAATGTTCAAAGAGCGTTATCGCAAATTCGCTAATGACAATATTGTTGAATCACCCTTTAAAATGTTTTGGCCAGATTTTGCACGCTATATAGCTCGCTTGCATGCTTGCCCAGGGAATGAGCCTGAGTTGGTTTCGATTTATGTGAGCGAAGAAGATATGATCGAACCAAAGTTG
>JABDBL010000003.1 GCA_013288645.1 Candidatus Melainabacteria bacterium | reverse complement strand
TATAGTCTGCTCCTGCTCCGCCATATTCAGAACCAATAGGTAAACCAAGTAAATCTAACTTGCCCAGAGCTTTAAAAGTGTCTGCTGGAAATTTAGCTTCTCTGTCTACTTGTGCTGCTTTCGGTGCAATTTCTTTATCGGCAAATTCCCGCACCATTTGCCTTATTGCTTGATGTTCATCGGTTAAAAATTCACCAAAAGATTCGCTATCAATTTCAGCACCAGATTGCATTCCAGTCTCCTCTATCCAAGAAATTTTTCTATTTCTTGTACTATACGCCTGCTTGCTTGCCCATCGCCATACGGATTATCTTGGGAAATCATTTTTTTATATTCATCACTGTTAGTTAAAAGTAATTTGGTCGCCGCTACAATATTATCTTGCTCAATACCCACCAAGCGAGCCGCACCGCTCTCCAAAGCTTCTGGTCGTTCTGTATTTGTACGCATTACTAAAACTGGTTTCTTAAGTGTAGGAGCTTCTTCTTGTACTCCTCCTGAATCTGTAAGAACAAGATAACTATGCTGCATAGCGTAAACAAATGGCACATAGTCTAATGGTTCCACCAAAAACATGCGCTCATGTCCAGCAAAGACTGGTTCGACAGATTCACGCACTATTGGATTTCTATGAATAGGATATAAAATTTGCACATCAGTAAATTCATCTGCGATTCTTCGCAAGGCTTGGGCGATATCGCTAATACCAGTTCCCCAATTTTCACGTCGATGAGCAGTAACCAAAATTACCCGATGACGCTCAAAGTTAACGCCACCAAACAATTTTTTATCTACAGATATGCCTTTAATTCGCTCAGCAGTATCAAGTAATGCATCAATAACTGTATTTCCGGTCATAAAAACATTTTCGCTTATTCCCTCACGTTGCAAATTTTCTACTGCTCTTTTTGTGGGAGCAAAGTGTAACGTAGCTAATCGTCCTGTCTGCCTTCTTGCCATTTCTTCTGGAAAGGGATTATATCTATCATGTGTTCTTAGTCCTGCCTCTACATGTCCAACAGGAATCTTTTGATAAAAAGCGGCCAGTGAAGCAGCCATTACCGTAGCAGTGTCCCCTTGCACCAGCACCATATTCGGCTGAGTACGCGCAAGCAAATTGTCCATTTCTAATAAAACAGACGCCGTTAATTGAGCTAACGATTGCCCCGGTCGCATCAGATTAAGATCATAATCGGGCTTAATTGAAAACCAACTAAGCATCTGATCCAACATTTCTCTATGTTGAGCAGTCAAGGCAATTATTGGCCGCAAAACTGACGAAGATTTCAAGAATTGGACCACCGGAGCCAATTTTACTGCCTCCGGTCGAGTGCCAAATACACACATGATGCGCTTTTCCATGAACGCGATTCTACCAGGATTTGAAACAGAAAGTTTCTTCTACATTCAAAATAAAATCTATCTGCTAGACTCAACGATACAATTAAACGAAACCGGAGCAGCGGTTATGGCAAATGATTGTGAAAAAGCTAAAGGATACACAGCTCTAGACTTGAAAAGAGGTAGCTGTTGGATATAATTATTGAAGGCACTTTAACCAGCGACGAGGGCATGAATGATTTGCTTGAAACTATCATTCATTTAAAGACAGTGCCCAATGCTTTGCTACGCATTTCCTCTAGTAAAGAAAACGTAAAAGGACGTGTCGGCTTTGGTCCGGGTGGCTTTATATTAGGCGGCTGTATTGACGACACGGGAGAGAATGGATACGCAGCAATAAAAAAATTATTGACGCTCACTTCCGGTAATTATGCTGTTTTAGACACAGGTCATGACCTTTCTCCAGAAGTTAATCAGACACTGTGGATCAAAGGAGAAAAAGTTTTAGAAATCTGGCCAAATCTGCCTGAATCTCCAGATAAATTATTTGATGTCAACGGTTCTTTGCTTTCCGTTATGAAACCGCCAGCAGCGACAAAAGTCCCCAAAGATCAAAGAGATGAAAGTATCTCCCGTGTCCGATTTACAGCTATACAAACCGACAGAGAAAATCCTTATCGTAAAAGGAATTTTGCCATACTTCTCTCGTCTACTCTGTTAATAATGCTACTTTTATTAATGGTTACAATGTTCGGTAATAAGATAATGGAGCCCACATCAAAGTCTATCGATAAATTAATGGAGCTAACACCAAAGTCTTTGGTAAACACGCAAAAAGGCGAGTGATTTATGCAAACAACAAACGAAAAGGTTCATATTGCTGAAGCGGTAAAGAAGGAAATGCTCGATTTGCTTTTCCTCAAAGCACGCACTCATCACGCGTGGTTAGACAGATCTGTTGATGATCAGCTACTAAAACAAGCTTATGATTTAGCCCGCATGGGGCCCACCAGCGCCAATGACAATCCGATGCGTCTAGCATTTATAAAGAGTAAAGAAGCAAAAGATCGCTTAAAACCCGCGCTTAGCCCAGGCAACATTGATCAAACCATGAGTGCGCCAGTAACCGCCATTATTGTTTATGATCTAGAATTTTATGAACACTTGTCTAAACTTTTCCCGCATACAGATGCAAAAAGCTGGTACGTGGGAAAACCAGAACTAATTTTTAATACCGCTTTTCGCAATGGCACATTGCAAGGAGCTTATTACATGCTGGCTTGTCGCGCACTGGGTTTAGACGTAGGTCCTATGTCTGGCTTTGATAACGATATTTTAGACAAAGAATTTTTTGCTGGCACTGCTTACAAGTCCAATTTTCTTTGTAATATAGGTTATGGTGACCCATCCAAACTTCATCCGCGTGGGCCACGTTTTGAATTTAAAGAGATAGCAAAAATACTTTAAACTGCGAGCATTTACACTATGCCAATAAATAAGTTTTCGCTATCATGAAAAATTCTTTTGTCAGCTTTTTGACAAAAGCCTCCAATTGGCTATCAAAGGCAGGAAAGCTAACTCAATTACTACTTCTCTTATTTTTTCGCATAAATTGGGGCTGGCTATTTTTTGTAACTGGAAAGGGTAAACTACTTAATCACGCTCAAGTAGCAAGTTTTTTCACTAGTCTTCATTTACCAGCACCTGAGCCTACGGCATGGCTTGTAGCCGCGGTAGAGTGCCTAGGTGGACTACTACTGCTATTCGGTTTAGCCACGCGTCCAGTAGGCTTAATTTTATCTATAAATATGATTGTTGCTTACTTAAGCGTTGAAGAAGATAGAAATAAATTACTTAATTTTTTTGCCGACCAGAACTCATTCTTTCAAGCAGATCCATTCTTTTTCTTACTAGCAGCGCTTATGGCTTTCGCTTTCGGCGGTGGACCTCTTTCGTTAGATGCAATACTTGGCAAAATAGTTGTAAGAGAGTTCGATTTGTATAAAAACATCTAGCCTTCTATTTCTGCAATTCTCAGGTATTCCGAACCTAAAAGAACCGGTATTCCGGACTTGGCTTGCTTCTCACTTTAGTGTTACTGCTTACGGGATTTAAAAATCACCTTGCTCCTTTTTAGTGCTACTTCTTGCGGGATTTAAAAATCACCTTGCTCCTTTTTAGTGCTACTTCTTGCGGGATTAAAAATCACCTTGCCTCTTCTTTGGGCAAGGCATAAGATAAAAATACAGCTCAAATGGAGGGCGGCCATGAGTAATAATAATTCTACGTCTGCAGAAATCGATTATCAGAAAGTTATTTCAGACTTACGATCTGAATTAGGTGCGGTCCTAAAACAACCTAATCCTGCCAACAAAAAACTTTCCCAATCACGTTTAAGATTAGCTGCTATAGTGGCGCTTCCAACAAACGTCGAAACAGAGATCACTCTTAAAGAAGCTTGTAAAGGCACAACTCGTTCATTTGTTATTAAGGATCAGACTGCTTGCACTAGTTGTGTAAATGCCAAACCAATTAATCGCTTGCACTGCCCGGAATGCAAAGGTTTGGGCTATACACTCAATGAACGACAAGTTGAAGTAAGCTTAGATGCCGGTCTTTCAACCGGCCAAGAAGTCCGCTACCCAGGCTTAGGCGCTAATGATATTCGCTCCGGCAAAAATGGCGATTTGACTGTCAAAATTAAAGTGAGCGAGCATCCTTATTTCAATATAGAAGGTAAAAATGTCACATGCACTTTAAGAGTATCGCTGTATGAAGCCACTCTAGGAAGTGAGATTGAAGTACCAACTGCCAATGGTAAGGTGATTATGACCTTACAACCACTAACTCAACCAGGTACTGTATACCGACTGAGAGGACTTGGCATAGGTGGCGGTGATCAATTATTGACCATTGAGATCAATATGCCGCAAGTGCTCAGCCCGGAACAAATACGCCTCTTCGAAAAAATAAGAGAATTAGCTGATCAACCTAATTCACAAGGGAATCTGGCTTATATAACTAGTCGCAATTAATCACCGACATAAATCTCTAAACCCCGAGCTCAACGGCATAACTTAGACGCCATTGAGCTCGGGGTTTTTACGTTCTCATACCATAATTCGATTCGTTGAGAGACTGTTGCCAGTCTAATTGCTTTATACTTGTTGCCCTCAAGTTACTTTCGCTTCCTCCACATATATTGTTAACATATTTTACAATGAAAACGGTTGCCATTTTCTAACGGTTTCCATTGGCTTAATCTATAGATCGATTCCTAAATTGGCACCGGGATCTACCTGTGCCATTACTTTGTTGTGCTCAGCTAAGCAAGGTGCCTTGTGCAAGTCTATCCTCGGTCCAAAAACAGCTCCGCCCTAGCAATCAAGGTGGCAATTTGGCTATTAGTATCTTACGCCTTGATTGGTTCATCAAACACTGCTCAATATTCTGCATCTGCCGCAAATGCCTTGCCTCCAGTTATTGCCGATGATCAAGCGCCACTCTCATCAATAGAGGTAATCAAACTCGACCCGCAAGAGCATCTTCCCAGATTATTGGCCCAAAATACTGACACCACTTACAGTGTCGCACAATCTATCACTCTGGGGGAAATTCGCGGAAAAATTATCGAGCTTCTCACTGATCAACCCTTACTAAACGCTTATATTGTTTTATCAAAAGTCGGTGAAGAACACAAAAGATATCAGACAGAAAGCCTAAAAAATGGCATTTACGCCTTTACCAATATTGCACCAGGCCAATATACAGTGACAGTTTCGGCTACCGATAAACTTTCCGAAACACGCAATGTTACTGTAGCCTCCGGAACAACTGAAACATTAGACTTTAAATTAGAGGAGCTAGAAGGTACAGATATTTTGCGCGTGACAGGCAAAAGAACTCTAATCCATCCGCACAATATCGGTAGCGAAACAAATTTAGATCACGACATAATCAATCAGTATCAATCAGTCAACGACTTGCAATCACTTATAAAAAGCACTCCTGGAGTCGTCAGCGATACATACGGCAATATTATTACACGCGGCGAACACAACTCAATTAATTACGTATTGGACGACGTTGTGCTTCCAGAAGCAGCAGGTGTCCTGCAACAAAGCCAATTTGTTAGTCCACGTTCTTTACAATCAATGAAGGTAGACATTGGCGGTTATCAAGCCGAAGACGGTGGCGGTCCTATGGGTGCTGTTGTCCACATGAAGTCTTTACCTATCCAACCCCAACCATATTTTACCAGTGGCATGCAAATGGGCAGTCCTATTGCTGGCAGTTTCTGGTATAGCGGCAGTACGGCTTTTAGTCAAAATCCAGACAGTCCTCTATATAAGCTACGGGTTGAGTCTTCCGGCTCTGTGGTCGGCACATCTATGGGCAATGCTCCCCCAATAAAAAACTATGTCGATAATAATCGCTGTCAGCTTAATCTTCTAAGCAAATTAGAATATCTAATCACTGAGCGTGACCGTGTCAATGTGACTTTAGGGATCAATGAATCATTTATGCGCGTTCCCACTTCACCGCAATCCGCAGCAGCTGGGGTAGACGAACATCAGCACGATGCTCAGGATTACATTATTTTGAATTACAAACACAAGTTCGCCCATTTTTTCGACGAAGGCAATTTGCACATTCTCAATGCCTTTTACTATACAAATTTCCACAGCAACAATGTCTTCGACCCCAATCCAGTAATCAATGGTGGGCAGCCATTATGGTCAATTGCCCCTAATGCTTTACGTTTCGATTATGTTTTTTCCGCTCAAGGTGATATTAGCAAAATCCTCTGGCATACTCACTTTTTGAAAGCTGGTTTCTTAAGTGAATTCCGTCCTTGTTATACTGATTTTGGTGGCACATATTATAACAATAATCCAAATACTCCTGGTGTGCCCTATGGTGCCGTTATCAGTCCTTTTACTGGCACAACAAGCGGACCTCAGTTTACTTCTGCTATGGGCAAACTGCATTCATCTCGTTATTTGCAAAGCGCCTACTTGCAGGATAGCTGGCGTCCTCAAAAGGGTGTTCTAAAAAGACTTACTTTGGATACTGGAGTACGACTCGATGTTTATCACGGCTATTTTGGCAATACTTTGCCAGTGGCTAATGCCATTGCCACTATACCTGGTGCGTCTCCCTTTAATATCCAACCATTTTTAGCCCAGCAAGTTACAGATGCAGCAGTCAATGGCCGTTTCGGTGCCTCATTCGTCCTCACCAAAACCACAGTGTTACGCGCCTCTTATTCAGATATATTTGAACCACCGCAGACTGACGTATTCTCCACCCCTCCCTTTGTCGCTGGTGGCTTTATTAATGGACCCTTCAACGGTATCGCCAATGGCATTTATAACGGCACTGTCAGACCTATGAGAGCCGCCCGTGGCAGACTTATCGACGTTAGCCTGGAACAACAGATAGGACCGCGTTTCGTTGCTAGAAACAACCTCTTCTATAAAACGTTGACAAATTATGGCGACTCGGGTGTTATTGGCAATTCTACCCTTTACAATCGCCAGAGCGTAGCTGCTCAAGAAGCCTATGGTGTAGAGACAAGATTGGATCTTAAACCCGGCAAAGAAGGCAAAGGCTTTTATGGATTTGTTTCTAATACTGTTTCTGTTGCTTATTTACGAGGCTCCAAGCAAGTCTCCGGCGGCATTTACGATATTCAGGGCACCCCAGTAGAAGACAAATACCCTGACCACGACCGCCGTGTTTCGCTCGTCGCTGGCTTAGGCTATAAAACAAAAAAGAATTTCTGGGTTTTAGCAGACATGCAATTTATGACCGGCTTGCAAAACGAGACTGCTATAGCAATGTTTTACGCTTACCCTTTGCGCACTCCGAATATCGCTTTGTTCAATATCAGCACTGGCTTCCGCGTGCCGCAAAAGATAAAACGAAGATTTGCTTTTATGCCTGAGGCTTTCGACCTCAGAATACAAAACTTGCTAGATACAAGAGCAGCTACTAACGCCGGCAGCCCCTTCCAAGGCACCCGGTTTTTATTGCCTTTTCGCTTTCTTATTGGCTGCAATTGGACTTTGGGCAAAGAGCCGGTTCTAGTAAACAACACTAAAACAACAGATGCAAAAATTTAGAAATACCTATTCAACCTTAACTAAAATCACTGAATTTAAAAACCTTGACATGTTATTATGCTCCTCATATTTTTTCTGATTAATTTCTTTAGCTTGGGTCTAGTCCATTATGAGAATAATTCCGCATCTGCAAAAAATTCGGGCAAAAGTTTTAGCGAGCTTTGCGATAATGGCGCTATTCCTTACAGTCAGTGTTCATGGCGCCGGCGCAACCACACTAACTTTAGGGACTGAATATGCCTCTACTTATAAGATCGCCGAACCAACCTATCACCCTGAACCAGAAATTAGCCCTGAATTGCACGAGCAATGTTTTAAGTCCAGCTGTGTAGCAAAATTTGTCATTAAAAAAGATGGTCAGACATCTGTTTCTTTGCTTAGCTCCTCTGGCAGTCAGGAAGTTGATGATATTGCTCTAAATACTTTACGCCATTGGAAGTTTAAACCAGCCACTTTAGATGGACAGGCAGTCGATTCATCACGCAAAATAAAAGTCGAATTTGAAGTGGAATAGTGTCACAAAATACTATTTAGAACGAAGGAAAAAATTTAGTGAAACGGGCGTTGCAAATATGCCGGTCACGATAATCAATGTGCAAACTACAATCACAATCCACAATCCCTGAATATCTGAACATGGAAAACCAAAGCTAAGAAAAAGCTCTGATAGAATCATCGCTATGAGACTAGCCGCAAAAACTTTTAGCAATTTAATGAGACTTGCAGAAGGGCTGAAATAATCATTCAAAGTTACTTTCCCCTTCTCTAAGCCATCAAGAGCTATGCGGCTATAATGCAGACTGAAAGCCTGCAAAAAACAACCGAAGAGAAAGCCGAGGGGAATTCCTCTAAGCACCGCTATACGCCAATCTTCAAATGTTACCGTCTCAAACAATAAACCAAACAAGAATGAACAAATCACTGACTGCAATAAAGACAAAGTGATCCAATACCATTTTGGTTTGGAAAGATTTCGCTCCATACAAGATACAACCACCCGATTTATTGTCTTCAGACCATCATCTATTCGCGCTAAAGCGGACATGAATCTTCCTCCGATCGAAACAACCAAGATCGTAACAGATTACACTTTGCTAATCTGTCAGGTGCGATACCCTTTCATTCAAGAGGGTTAAATGGTCTGCGGGAAAGGCGACCAGTTAGAGTGCGTCCCTTTTGCTCCACGATCTATAACTCAAAAGAAAAGTCGAATTGGCCTTGGCACCATTTAGCTATTACCTAAGTAATGAAGATACTATTATTATTTTAGTGATTGCCAATATTTGGCAAAATGCTTTTGTACTAAAGACAATCGGCTTTTTAATTCTTCTGGTGACTGATCGTCTGTAATCGGCTGCAGCTCTGGTTCAGATTTTGTCTTTTGATCTTTAGCATCTTTGCTTAAAGCATTTAGCGTAGCTACAACTGAGTCTGCCAAGGCTTCTGTATTATAACCACCCTCTAAAAAGCATGCTGTTTTCACATCAAGACTCTGGGCTAAATTTTGCAAACGACCGGCAAGCAAACCAAACCCATTTGTGGTCACGTTCTGATTACTCATATAATCGCTTTGATGAGCGTCATAGCCAGCCGAAACAAGAATAATATCCGGTTTATACTCGGCACTTACTGGGGCAACAATAGAATCCCAGGCCATCAAATGCCCTTTATCTCCCGTTCCTGGTGGCAAAGGAATGTTTAAATTAAAGCCTTTACCATCGCCTGCCCCATCTTCACTTAGCCAGCCTGTTTTATAAGGCCAATGTGGATATTGATGCATGGAAATAAAAAATACCTCTGGATCGTTATAAAAAATATCTTGAGTGCCATTGCCATGATGAACATCCCAGTCTATAATCAACACTTTCTTGTGGCCCAAATGCTTGCGCGCATAATCAGCTGCTAAAGCAATATTATTGAAAATACAAAAGCCCATCTGTCTTTGAGCCATAGCATGATGTCCAGGCGGTCTTACAGCCACAAAGGCACTGGAAATATTATCTTGCTCTAGACTATCTATGGCAGTAAAACTAGCACCAGCAGCCAACTTTGCTACTTCATAGGTCCTTGGACTCATAAATGTATCACCATCTAATTGAATGAGCTTATTTTCACTTTGCGCCATATGGGCGGATTTCTCGATATGCTCAATATAAGATTGGCTATGAATAGTACAAAGATCTGCATTTTGCGCTGTGCGCGGTGTAACATTGACTAGAGTAGATAAAAGATTTGATTCAGCGATAGCCTTATCAATGGCATTAAGCCTATCTGCGCTCTCTGGATGCATAACAGGATTCTCATGCAGGCGGAAATTGTTGTGATTTAAATAAGATATAAGTCCCATAGAGTAAAATTTTATACTTCGGTCAGCGCTAAGAGATAATACATAAGGACATGTAAACAGCAGCACAATATGCTCAAAAATTTATTTGGTACTGACAAGCCTCTTATTGGCGTTATTCACCTGCTCCCTTTACCCGGCTCAGTACGCTGGGATGGGCAATTAAGTCCTATCTATGAACGTGCAGAACAAGAAGCTATAGCTCTATCCACCGGTGGCATTGACGGAATTATAATAGAAAATCTTTTTGATGCGCCTTTTACCAAGGGGCGCCTTGACCCAGCCACTATAAGTAGTTTTACCCTTGCCGTTAGCCGTGTTATGGCTCTTACTAATAAACCAATTGGCATAAATTGTTTACGTAATGATGGTTTATCAAGCTTAGCAATCGCCTTAGCTACGCAAGCTCATTTTATTAGAGTGAATGTTCTGACCGGCGCTATGGTTACGGATCAAGGGCTAATAGAAGGCATTGCACACGAGCTGCTTTTATATCGTCAGCATCTGGGAGCAAATAAATCTATCAAAATCTTTGCCGACATTTTAGTTAAACATGCTAGCCCTTTAGCATTTAGCAATGACATAGGACGTATTGCGCACGACACAAAAACTCGGGCCTTGGCTGATGCTTTAATCATTAGCGGGCATAGCACAGGCGACCCACCGCTATTAGAGGATTTAAATTCTGTGCGTACTCTATTGCCTGAATGCCCAATATTTGCTGGCAGCGGCGTTGATAAAAACAATATAGTTCAAATCCTTAATGTCGCTGATGGGGCAATTGTTGGTAGCTCTCTGAAACGTCAAGGTGTAATAGACAATCCCGTTGATGCAGAACGCGTGAGAGAACTTAAAAGTGCCTTTACTAATACAATTGATTTAATAAAAAATAGGTAGACTGAAAATAATACTATTTTAGTATCGGTTCTATCGGTTAAACTAACTATGTTCGTAAATTTAATTAGGCATTTTTTATGGATACTCTTAGCACGAAACGTTTTTCCTCTTTACTATCTACACTTTCTCTTATTTTGATGCTCACCGGATGTGGTGGCACAAAAGCGCCAAACAGCGCTCCGACTACGCAAGCGCCTCCCCCTGTTTCCACCTCTGGCAGCGCAACTCAAAATACACCAACAACAGCTCCTGTTTCCGCTTCTGGCAGTAGTAGCCAGCCGATAGCTCCGAATGCCACTGCTCCTGGCACCTCAGCAAATAACCAGTCTTCGACTACAACAAGCACAGGACAAACTACTAATCCGGGAAATTCTCCAGCGGTAGGCACTGGTGAAGAAAAAATTAAAACGTTCTCTTGGGGGTTCATTGATAAAACCGGTACCATAATTATCAAACCACAGTTTGAAGACGTTCGGCCTTTCTCCGAAGGCTTAGCTGGCGTAAAAAAAGACAGGCTTTGGGGCTTCATCGACAAAAAGGGCAACATTGTCATAAAGCCTCATTATGACAATGTAACTAAATTCGTTAACGGTTTTGCCGCAGTCCTTATGGGTGATCACTGGGGCTTTATCCGGAAAGATAATCTTATGGTAGTTAATACTCAGTACGTAGAAGTACATCCTTTTTCAGAACACAAGGCTGCCGTGAAGCCTGATCAAACTTGGGGATTTATAGATGAGCGCAACACGATGCTCATCAAGCCCACATATACTGATGTTGGTGACTTTTCTGAAGACTTAGCTCCAGTAGAAGTCAAAGATACTTGGGGATTCATAGACGACCTAGGCAATATGATTATAAAACCGGCATTTTTAAAGGCATATTCCTTTAAAAATAGTCTGGCGGACGTAGAAGTGGCAATTCCTAAAAGCGGAGTAAAGAATGCTTTGGTTGACAAAAATGGCATTGTAACTTTTGTTGACCAGCTTCATACCCGACAAAACTTTGTTGAAGGGATGGCAATGCTTGAACGTCACAGCAGCTGGGGTTTTGTCAATGAAGAGGGAAAAACTGTCGTTGATCCCATTTATGATTCCGTCGAATCGTTCTCAGACGGCTTAGCGTGTGTAAGATCAGGGCTGAAAAAAGGCTATATCGACAAAGACGGAAAAGTTGTAATCAATTTGCAATTTGAAAATGCACGTCCTTTTTCAGATGGGTTTGCTGGCGTTAGAGTGGCTGTAGAATAACTTTGACCAAACACCAGACTAGCTTCGGCAAGCTGCTAATAAAATTTAATCTTTCTACCTGGCAATATGCGCTAGAAAGCAACTTCCCCGGGTATATACACAGCAGTAAGGAATAGAAGTATTAGAGAATTGCGACACTCCTGGTTCGCAATTCTCTCTTTTTTGCCTAAAATGAGTTTCGGCAAATACAGATGTCAAAAAGCAAATATTGAAACTTGTCGAGGAGCTGAAGTATTAAGCGCTACCACAACGCTTAAATTAGGGCGATTTTACTTCACCATTTTCAGCAGGCAGATTTTCATCTACTAACTTATCCTCAGCCGCTTTTTCCTTATGTTTTTTTATATTCTCGCTTTGCATAGATCTTGCCCGAGCGGTTCTTAAGGCACCGACATATTTTGGCACCGCCACTAAAAACGACATAGGCTCGATATACTCTTTTGTGTCCTCTTTTATAATCGTATAATGCACATGCACACCTGTCGATCTGCCTGTCGTGCCAGCAAAACCCAACACTTGTCCGCGCTTCACCCATTGTCCCGGCAAAACTGAATACGCATTCAAGTGTCCACAAATAGTACGTATATTTGGATAAGGATGATAAACCTCCACCGCCACTCCCAAAGCACCGCGCCAACCTACTTTCGTTACTATGCCGTCCAATAAGCAATATACGCGATCGTTCAAATTAGCCGCTAAATCAACACCGCTGTGAAAATCGCCTCTACCAGTAACTGGATGAATACGGAAACCAGCTTTTGACGTAACAACTCCCAAACCAGCTGGCGTGTAAATAACATCGTCATGCATAGGAGATATTTCTATAACCGGACAAAAATAACCATGGAAATTATTAGCAGAAGCACATGGCATAGAAACTGCCAGTAGCATTGCTAAAACGATAGATATTGGAGACTTCAACCTTAACAATCAGACACCAAGTGCAAGCTCTTTAACCGCTAATAAGGATAATCAGTATTCTATTACGTCCAGTCAATTCATGGAGTTTTAACATGCCAGGCGAATATATAAAAATCAAGACAAAGGACAATAAAGAGTTTTCGGGTTATTTATCTAAGCCTCCTCAAGACAAAGAGGGTCCCGGATTGATCCTTGTTCAGGAAATTTTTGGTGTTAATAGCCATATCAGAGATGTTGCCGAATTATATGCCCAAGAAGGTTTCGTAGTTTTAGCACCTGATCTTTTTTGGCGCACTGAGCCTGGTGTAGAACTTGGTTATGGTGAAAAAGATATGGCTAAAGGGATAGCCCTCGCCAGTAAATTAGACATTGATCAGTCCATGACAGATCTAAAAGATGCTATTGATACACTTCATCATTTACCATCCGTTTCGGGCAAAACAGGCGCAGTTGGTTTTTGTCGAGGCGGATACATTGCATATTATTTAGCATGTCGAGGTTTAGTCGATGCATCCGTAAGTTACTATGGCGGAGGCATAGACCAAGCTTTAGATGAAGCAAAAAGTTTAAATCGCCCGCTATTAATGCATTTCGGCGCATTAGATAAACACATCACTCCTGCAGCAGTAGAAAAAATTCGTAATGCTCTAGCTAACAAATCCAATGTCACCATTCATACTTATGAAGCTGATCACGGTTTCAATTGCGATCAAAGAAGCACATATAACCGCCAGGCATCCATGTTAGCTTATTCCCGCAGCGCCGCCTTCTTGCATAAATATTTAGACTGACCATTCAGATTTCAATACAACAGGTCAATAGTGTTCCGTAGCTTGCTTAAGCTGGTCATGGGTAAGTTCACGGTATCGACAAGCTTCCTGCCAAGCTGCTAGCGCCGCATCGATTTTCCGTTGCCGTCCTTCGTAGTCATTCTGATAACGTGCCTGAGCATCGTTATCATAGACTGATGGTGACGTTAAATTATTTTGCTCTTGCTCTGCCTCTTCCACTGCTTTCAGAGCGGTGTTCGCGCTGTTACATGCGTCTTGCCAGGATTGCCTTAATGTACTTTCTAAGTCATTGCCATTGACGCGACTCGAAATCGGCTTGTTGAATGTTGCATCAACCTCTGAAAGGGAGGCATTTAATTCAGTCAATTGAGTAGCAATCTTCTTTTTCTTTTTATCTGCCGTTTCTATCCCTGCAAGCTTTTTAAGGTAAGGACGCACATCAACTCCTGCAGCCTTAAGCTTAAGAATACGCTTATACACTCCAATCTTAGGTTCTAAGTTAGGACTATCTATAAGTCCCATATTATTCACTATTTTGATAGAGTTAAGGGTTTCCTCTTGTTCTGGTCCAGATTTTAAACCACCTTCTATTTGTGCTGCACTTAGCACTATGTCCCTCCAATACTTAATGCTGGCTGGATCACAAAGTCTCACTTTTACTTCCACAATTTTATTGATATTAGTCGAAATGACCTTGGCTATATTGAGAGCTAAGAGTTTGGTCTCTCCGTCTGAAAGTCGTCTGTCTGCATAGGTTGCGATTTCGGCCGTATTGTCATTTAAAATTTTTATTGCAATAGGATATTGCTTACATAGTCCAGAATCACGCAGAATTGTCTCTAAGCTTTTCGCTTTTGTTAAGTCTTGAGAGGGCAAAGCATCTTTAATTATTTCAGCATCTATTGGTCTTGCGATTCCCACAATAGCCAGGCATGCCACCAACAGGCTTATTCTAATTTTCATATACTTATCACCTTCTATACTTAATACTATTTTTCTACAAATGATACTCGGTCTATCAAAATGGATAAGAGCCGCTGTCGCAAGTCTGATTTATTTAAAAATTTGAACAAGCAATTTATAGCTTTTCGCCCACACCATTAATCCTATACCAAGAAGGAGCTGAACCAAAACCAATAAAGTAGATCCTTTCCAGTAAAATAAAAAGACAATGAAATAACAGTTGATTATCAGACATGATCGCTAATAAACCAAAAATACCACTTAAGGGCGATGATCGGTTTTGCCCAAAGGGGGCGCATGGGCGTCCCCTTTGTTTGCGGATCTACTATCTCTAGTCGATATGGGACCAGTTAAAGGTGATGTTTAAATCTTGGCTGTAGCCAAGATTTCATCTAATAGCTTATTTACAACTTGCGGATTGGCTTTGCCTTTTGTTCCTTTCATTATTTCGCCAAAGAAAAACTGTCTTACTTTTGTTCGTCCTTGATGAAATTCTGCTACTTGGCTGGGATTAGCCGCTAACACTTCTGATACCGCTTTGCGCAAATCGCCTTCATCGCTGACTTGTGTTAAGCCCAGCTTTTCTATTAAAGCTGCAACATCTGATTTTTTAGCTAACAACTCGCTCAACACTTGTTTAGCTGCAGTATTGCTAATTGTGCCTCTAGACACTGCTGTTGCCAAATCACGTACATTTTCTGGCGTTAGTGGCAGCTCGTCAAATCCTAACTTTTGTTCCTTTAAATAAGCTTGCGTTGGACCAATTAACCAATTGGCTGTTTCTTTAGCTGATGCGCCCAATTTAATTGCCCGGTCAAAAAAGTCGCTCATTTCCTTAGATTCCACTAAAACATAGGCATCATCAGGCGCTAATTTTAATTCAGTTACATAACGTCGACGCCTTGCTTCAGGCAACTCAGGCATTTGTTTAACTAATTCTTCTATCCAAACCTTATCTATGACTAATGGCACCAGATCTGGTTCTGGGAAATATCGATAATCATGCGCCTCTTCTTTTGAGCGCATAGGATGGGTCTTCCCGTCACCATCATTCCATAGTCTTGTTTGTTGAACTACCTTTTCTCCGCTTTCTACTAGAGTGGTTTGGCGCTCAATCTCATATTGGATCGCCCGTTGCACTGCTCTAAAACTATTTAAATTTTTAATTTCTGTGCGTGTGCCCAGTTCTTTAGTACCAACTGGACGTATAGAAACATTAGCGTCACAGCGAAAACTGCCTTCTTCTAAATTGCCATCGCAAACATCTATGTATCGCAAAATATTACGTAGCTCTGTCAAATAAAGCCTTGCTTCTTCTGGACTGGTTATATCAGGTTCACTAACAATTTCTAACAGCGGCACACCACCGCGATTATAGTCAACAAGACTATAGTCCGAACCATGCAAGCCCGCTGCACCAGCATGCACAAGTTTACCAGCATCTTCTTCCATATGCGCTCGATGAACGCGGATTTTTTTGTTCTTGATTGTTATATGTCCAGCCTTACAAATAGGTTCATCATATTGAGAAATTTGGTAACCTTTGGGTAAATCTGGATAAAAGTAATTCTTTCTGTCAAATTTAGTAGTATTACTGATGGTGCAATCTAATGCCAATCCTACTTTTATAGCAAAGGCTACCATTGATTTGTTTACAACAGGCAAAACCCCTGGCATTCCAAGACAAACAGGACATACTTGTGTATTAGGTTCGGCACCAAAACTAGTGGGACAGCCACAAAAGGCTTTGGATTTAGTTTTTAGATGAGCGTGTACTTCAAGCCCAATTACTGGTTCGTATTCAGTCATATTAGTCTATCAATTCCTTTATGCAATATTGTCTATTATTTCTTGAGTTACTTATTTTATTTCACCATGCATTTGAACCGCTTCCGTATTCTGTGGTGCATCCACACTATCTACAGTCGTTTCGACTTTTGTTTTTTCAGAACCATCAAAAGCACTGGAGAAAAGCATTCTCATCAGAGGGTGCTTTTTGGAAAGTAGTTTATCAATCGTTTGTGCCATCTTGCTCACTTTTGCCGACGCTGTTCTAAGTTGAGCCATCGTCTCGCGCGCATCAGTGACCAAATTAGGATTGGACAAGACTTCATTTGCTTTGCTCATTGCCTCTTTGGCGTTTGTCATTGCCTCTTTGAGGTCGCTTCGCAAACCCTTATCATCTGCTAATTGTCTGACCACCTGCATTGACTTATTGATATTTTCTGTAGAATCAGTAAGCTTGCCTAGCATAGCTATAATATCGCCACGCATTTCTTTATCGGCAAGCGTCCCATTCAATTCGTGTATAGCTTCTTGTATTTTAGAGGCAGTTTCCTTGGCCATTTGCACTGTTTGTTTGACACTCGAATTAAAGGTCGGTTCGTCAATTAAATGATTGATCTTATGTCCAGTCGATTGCCATTCTTTCGCAGCTTCAGAAAAGCGTCCCATAGTTGATTGACCTTGATTGAAAAATCCACGAGCACTAACAGCCCCTTGTCGAATGTCGGTTGTAGCCTCCGATAAACGATCCATATTATTTCTAAATTTAAATGCTGCATCTTTGATATTGCTCATAGCAGGACCAGCCTCACGTACAGCTTTAGTAATGCTGTCATTAGCTTCTGCATCCCCAAAGCAATCACTTAGTCGACTAAAATTTGTCGCAATGCGATTCATGTGCAATTCTACTCTCACTGGATCTTGTCCAACTATTATCGCATCCGTCTCTATAGGAGGTGGAGCAGGCTCGTCAGCCTTAAATTTAGGCAAAGAAATTTCTATATATTTTGCTCCGACCAGGCCTAAAGTTTGAATTGTCACTGTTGAACCCTGGGGAATGGTTGTGTTTTCTACTGGAATGGCTAACGAACAAAGTACTTGCCCTTCTCCACTTAATTCAATTTTCTCTACCGTACCGACTCGCACACCATTAACTTGCACTGGCGCGTTTTTTGTCAATCCAGCAATATCGTGAAATTGCACTTTAAATTGCTGTGGTTGATGGAAAGAGAAACCCTTTAGCCAGGACCAACCCCAACAAAGTAATATAAGAGCAATGACAACGAATAGTCCTACTCTATATTCATAATTTGGTATATTCGGTTTACTCGCTGCTTCCAACTTTTAATAACCTCTTATCTATTTTTGGGATCAAATTTCACCTATAAGCATCGGACCTTCACGAGTAGCGTGAGCAAATTGCTTCATATACGGATTATCTGAAACTAATGCTTCCTCTGGGGTCCCCTGCCACTGGATTTGTCCTGCGTGTAACAAAATAATGCGATCAGCAGTACGTTGCCACGTAGAGAACTGGTGTGTTACCACAATTGACGCCGGGTTAAGTTCGTCAGCCATTTCAATAATATAATCTTCTATCACTGTTGACATCACAGGATCTAATCCTGTTGTCGGCTCATCGTAAAGAACTACCTTTGGATCGTTGGCTATTGCCCTAGCAAAGCCGGTTCGCTTTTGTTGACCACCTGATAATTGCGTAGGAAAAGCATACATATAATCACCCAAGCCCACAAGCTTGAGTTTGTCAGCAATTATTTTTTCTTCTTCTTTACGCCCCAGTCTTTTCGACCTTAAAGCTAAGGACATATTCTCTCTTACAGTCAATGAATTTAACAAAGCAGATCCTTGAAAGACCAATCCCAGTTCTTTGCTGTGAACGATAATTTCACCGGAATCCGGAACAATTAAACCGGATATTAATTTCAATATTGTTGATTTGCCGCAACCAGAGGGTCCAATAATGCCTAGTGTTTCGCCGGCATTAACTGTAAAGCTCAAGCCGTCTAGGACAGGCCGGTCATCAAAGCGCTTAGAGAGATTTTTCACCTCTATCATAAGCTCGCCAGCTTCAGCTCTGCGCTCAGGACTAATGGGTTTCCGTCGTCTTATCATCTTGGTGCGTATGTGAGTGAAGTAACAATATAGTTAACAATAAAAATTACAGTCATTGTCCAAACAATAGAACGGGTGGTAGCAAGTCCAACATCTTCCGCCCCGCCCCGTGTATGCAGACCAATAGCGCAAGAAAAAATAATTACAATCGTGGCATTCAAAACAGCCTTTAGAAAATGTACAAAGAAATCGCGATCTAAGATAGTCTGCTTAACCGAATCTAAAAATGTTGCTGGGGGAACATTGGCTGCACTGTGGGCAATCATTATGCCTGCCAATAAACCGATAAACATGGCATAAATAGACAATATTGGCATCATAAGAAATCCAGCCAAGTATCTAGGCACTACCAGAAATTGTACCGGGTCAATTCTCATTATTTTGAGAGCATCAATTTGTTCAGTGATCATCATGGTAGTTAATTCTGCAGAAATAGCCGAGCCTACTCTACCTGCTACAATTACACCAGCTGTAATCGGTCCAATCTCTCTTACCAATGCCAATGAAACAACGCCACCAATAGCGGTATCAGCACCAAAAAGAACCAGTTCGCGCGCTATTTGCAATGACATGGCAAAGCCGACAAATAATGCAGTCACACTGACAACCACAAAAGATTTAACGCCAATCATATAACATTGCCTAAATACTTCGCGCCAGTCTATTTCTGCTCTTGCTATGTAGTAAAGAGTCTGGCAGAATAGTATGATGCACTGCCCGATAAGCTCCACCCCACTACCAAATTGCTCCTCTATAAAGGACCAAGGAGATAAGTGAATCTTAGCTAAAGATTTACGGGGAAATGAAAACGTCATTGCCTTATTCTAAACGACAAAACAATGGCTTTAAACAAAGATAAATCAAACAAAAAAACTCTTTTGGGTAGTCTGGGTGTTTTAGGCATAATTTTGCTTAAAGGAAAAGCCTATTTACTCGCAGCTTGGAAAGCCGTGGCCTTAATCAAGATGGGCTGGGTAATAAGCCCTCTAATTACTATTGGCGTCTATGCAATGCTCTTCGGTTTGCCATACGCCATAGCCGTTTTTATCTTATTGTTGACCCATGAAATGGGTCATTGGGTCTGGATGAAAGCTCTGGGATTGGAGCCAAAGGCACCTGTCTTCATCCCAGGTATTGGCGCTTACGTTGCTATGACAAAATTACCTGCTGATGAAGCTACTCACGCTTGGGTAGCTCTTGCCGGACCTCTGATTGGCGGATTAACCAGTGGGGCTCTTTTTTGGTTTGGCGTCAATTATTCCAATGCCTGGCTTATGGCAGCAGGCAGCACGGGCTTTTTTCTCAATCTTTTTCAACTTGTCCCAGCAAAACCTTTTGACGGTGGTTTCATTATTCAAGCCGTTTATAAATGGCTTCTAATTCCTGGCACAGCCCTGTTATTTGTCTTAACATATCTCTTTCACTCAATTCTTTTGTTGATCATCTCAGTTATCTCAGTTGTGTCATTATTCGGTCAGCTTTCCAGAGAACGGTCCATCCGAGCTGAGCAAAAAAGCCTAGCTGATAGATATGGATACGAAGTTGAAAAGTCCCCCTCAGGACCTTTTGACACATCGCCAAAGGCTTCTGATCCAGCCTTAGCACTTACTGGGTCCATTCTTACCCCCAAACCGCTAAACACTGTAACCACACTGTCTGATCAAAAACCAGCTACCCTCGAACAGCGTATTTTAATTGCTATAGCTTACTTTAGCTTAGCAGGCATGCTGGCATATTTATATTGGCTTTCCAATAATGAATTGATAGTCTTTCTGCCGCACCATAAATGATACCAAGACAAAATAGATACCACCAGCTGAACCGCCAACATGCCAGGTAAATTCTCTCAGATTACTATTGCCCACACACCAGATGCTGACGATGCTTTTATGTTTTATGCGCTGACAACGGGCATAGTTAAGCCAGTAGGCTATTCAATAAAGCATGAATTGACCAGTATGCAAAATCTTAACGATGCCGCTCTAACAGGAAAATATGAAATGTCAGCAATTTCATTTGCCGCCTACCCCCACATATCTGACCGATATGATCTCATGGACTGCGGGGCCTGCATGGGGTATAAGTTTGGACCAATCTTAGTGGCTAAAAAACCAATTACTGAAAGCCAAATTATGCAAAAAACAATCGCCATACCCGGCCTATTAACTACCGCTTATTGGCTGCTTAAAATATTCTGTCCGGCAGTAAACACAAAAGTTATTCCCAGTAATGAAATTATTGATGCCATCAAAGACGGCGCTGTTGATGCAGGTCTCATCATTGACGGTAGTCAAATGACCTTTAGTCAACACGGCTTACAAAAAATTGTTGATTTAGGAGAATGGTGGTATGAAACAACTAAGCTGCCTTTGCCTTTAGGCGGCAATATCGTCAGAAAAGATTTACCAGAAAAAATAATCGACAATCTAACTACTATTTTCAGAAAATCTATTCAATATGCCCTCGACAATCGTCCGCAAACAGTTAAATACGCCATGCGTTTCGCACAGGATATGTCCGAAGAACAAGCATTGAAGTTTATTGGGCGCTATGTTAACAAGTTCACTCTCGCCTATGGCGAAGAGGGACAACAAGCTCTGGTCGAATTATTCACTCGAGCCTCTTATGCTGGAATTTTTGCTAATTTCAAAACTTCTTCAGCGCCAAAGAATAAATTTACCGGTTAAATTATTGACCAAGGTGAAATTCCGAACGCTTTAATCGGCCTTTTTTTGCTGGCACGCCTTTTATTTGCAGAACCCTAATAGAGGGTTTATCAACTTCTTACCAGGGCTTTGAGTGTCCTCTGGCGTAGCTTGAGCTCAATTGTCTAATTCCACCAGCGCCGCATCAGATAATTTAAACTCTCTTGCTTGAACTATTCCGGCACTTTTTTCGTATATAAGAAAAACAAGAGAATTTCTTATATGATGAAAAAGGAGAAAACACATATGTATACCGCCACTTTAATCCGCCGCCACATTAACCAGCTTAAAGAAGATAAACCCTTCTCTATAAGGGATTTTCTAAATTATGGTTCTCGCAATGCTGTCGACCAAGTATTTCACCGACTTGTTAAATCACACCAAATTATACGTGTCGCAAGAGGGCTATTCATAAAGGATACTTCCCCTATGCCTTCAATTTTAGATGTTGCTTTAGTCAAAGCCACGGCTTTTGGTAAAATGCTAGTCACACATGGATCGCAAGCTGCCTATCAACTGAGACTCTCTACAAATACAGACGGCGAACCGGTTTTTGCTTGCAGCGGCGCTTCCAGTTCTTTCCGTTTTGGCAACATTCGTATCCGCTTCACCAGCTCAAGTCCAAGAAAAATAAGTTTAGGAAATAGCTTAGCTGGTCTAACTATAAGGGCTCTCTGGCATCTAGGAAAACCAATGTGCTCTGCCCAATTAATTTGCGACTCTCTTTGCCCATTCATTAGAGACGATAGGCAGGAATTGCGCAAACAAATAAAAATAATGCCCAGTTGGCTAGCTAGCTATTTTATTGGATCAACACGACGGCAAAAATTAACAAACAGCTTTGAACCTGTCTACCATTGGCGCTAGCATTTGCAGCTCAAGATCGCAAAATGTAACTTCAATGATAGATCTGTCTGTATCGATAGTAGCTGCTAAATACTTTGCGAATATAATCCCGCGTCTCTCTATAAGGAAAATCTTCCACAAAATAATCAGGATCTCCCGTTAATAGTCCCTGCTGATTCTGAATTTGTCCTTTTACTGCATTGGAACCAGCATTATAGCTTGCAATCGCCAAAAGCCCATTACCGTTAAAGGTTTTCAACACAGAAGACAAGTATAAGCTCCCCAATTTAATATTGAGGTCTGGATCAAAGAGCTGGCTAGAATCAATTATATTTATGCCTAGACTTTTAGCAACACCCGTAGCGGTAGCAGGCATCAATTGACATAGTCCAAGTGCCTTGGCACTGCTCACCGCACGTATTTCGTAACGCGATTCTTCTCTAATTAGAGCATGCAAAAAGAATGGATCAACAATACCCGCGCCTTGGCAATAAGTGATAATTTCTCTGTTATACAGCAACGGGTAGGAATACTGCCAAAGTAAGTTATCATCAGAAAGCTTGGATGATTCTTTGTTTGAGCCTTCCTCTTGCAACCATTTGGCTGCCATATTTATCGCCTCCATTGCTTGTTTTGTTTTGCCTTTTAGCCAAGCAAGCACTTCAACCGGTAAATCTAAATTTTGCGCCAATATTTCATCATATTGTTTTAAATAGATAAGCTCTTTGATGGTATCTTTCTCTTTCATTTGTAGGCTTTCTACAATATTTGTTGGCAATGGCCAATCCCACTGTTGATTATTCATTCGCACAGGTAATTGCAATTCAAAATAATTATCTTTATTGCCATTTTTTATGTAAGCATATCGAGCTTTTGCTCTTTGTCCATAATAGTCTGTCGGGTACAATTCTTGATTCTGTTGATAATAGATTGCTGCTTGCTGCTTGTTAGAGGCAACTTCACTCAGTTTGCCAGCCCAAAACAAAAAGCGCGGGGCTAACCTTGAATGGCTATATTTTTTAGCCGCAGCGGAGCACCAATTGCCAATCGCAATCACCGATTTGCCTTTGCTTTGTCTAATCCGCTGCCAGAACATACGCCACTGTGCTTCCGCTGCATAAACCGAAGTAGGATAATAAGTCACGATTTGTTGGTAATAATTGAGCGCTTGAGGCAGACTCGTTCTTTTGGCCAAATTCCAAATAACTTCATCCTTATTACAAATTTTTGATTTAGACAATTTTTGCCATAACTCATAAGCATCTTGCTTATTTAGTTTTTCGCATATAGCCTTGGAGAGAGTCAAATAACGCTTATCCGTTGGATACTTCTCGATACTTTGAAACAACTTTTCTTGAGCAAGCTTAATTTGGCCAAGTTCCATAAAACAGTCAGCTATCTCAAAAATATGTTTATCAGCATCCACCTTTAGCCAATAATTGAGCGCTGCTTTGTATTGACTATTAACAAAATAAGCGTTGGCAATTATTGCTAATTTGTCTGCATTGATAAAATCTTTGTCGAGTTTGTATATAATTTCCAGTTTGGCCAATATATCTGTAGCAAAGCGGCCAGAAGGGCTTTTTTGCAGATATTCCAAATAATACTGTAAGGCTATTTTTAATTGGACCCGATAATCTTGGGTTTTCAGACTGTTTTGTTGTTGGCTATTTCGCAGTTTATATTCTTGATCAAATTGTGTGTAGGCCAAAGTACCTAGGTAATACATTGCTCCAAGGGCATAGTTAGTATCAGGAAACTCAACACGTATTTTTTTGAAAGCATCAGCAGCATTATCCATTTGATTTGCTCTTAAATAGGACTGAGCAAGCCCATATCGAGCAGCAGCTATAACATTTGGATTGCTTGCTCCGCTGAGCAAATCATTTAACGCTTGCCGCACAATCTTTTCTTCACCATATATAGTTGCAATCTCACTTATATGCCAAAGTGAATTATTTCTTAAGGCGGGATTTGTCTTGGCCTTGTCAAATAACGCGAGAGCTTCCTTGCATTTTTGTTTTTTTACTAGCTGATCGACCTGTTTGTCTTTGTTTTTCTCTAGCCACTGTTGATAAATTCTTCCGAGCATATAAGCGGCTTCTGACTGCTCTACGTTGGGCAGATTTGCTTGTGTCAATACATGCTCTAAAGCCACGGCCCGCTGCTCGCCATTAAGATTATCGTAGTCATTCAGCAGTTCATTGAGATAAACATGCTCTTTTTGTAACTCTGAAGGCAATGTCGATAATTGCTGATTATAGGTTAGGTTACTTATGGGTTTCTGATTTTCTCTGACACAGCCACTACAGAATACGATCGCCAAAAAAAAGCTGAATAGAAAATATTGCCTCAAAGCCTTAATCCCATATAACCGGATGCCACTAATTCCTTTATATTTTTGCCCGATATTGGTGTCTTTAGGGCTAATTGTGTTTAATTCTTTAGCAATTATGCTTTACGCAATGTCTTTTTTATCAAGTAATTCTCTATAACTATCAGTTAAGACAACTAGTTAGCACTTGATTTGTAATTCTACTCAATTATAGGTACTTATTAATGATCAAGGAACAAGAGAAATTGTCCGAAACAAATTCTGCTCATGTAACTAATGCCGATAGAATTGCCATTCTTGACTTTGGCGCCCAATACTCGCAATTAATCGCTAGAAGGGTTCGGGAGCTAAAAACATACTCAGAGCTTCTTCCTTATAATACGACTGCTAAGAAGCTTCGTGAAATGAAAGTTAAGGGCATAATTTTATCGGGTGGCCCTAATAGCGTTTATGATCCTGGAGCACCACAAGTTGACCCAGAAATCTGGAAGCTAGGTGTACCGGTATTAGGCATATGTTATGGCATGCAATTAATGGCCAGAGACCTTCAAGGTCAGGTTGAAGCAGCTCAAGTAAAAGAATATGGCCGAGCCCTGCTGACAATCGTTCACCATGGCAAATTATTCGCTAACCTCGATGCCAGCATTGAAAGTTGGATGAGCCATGGCGACAGTGTCGCTGCTTTGCCAGTCGGTTTTCGCCTTATTGGCAATACACGAGTTACCCCTGTTGCTGCTATAGCTGACGAAGACAGGAATTTTTACGGCGTTCAATTCCATCCAGAAGTAGCACATACACAAGGAGGCTTACAAATCCTGCGCAATTTTGTTGTCGACATTTGCAGTAGTCAACAAAATTGGACAATGAAAGAATTTATAGACGAGGCAATCGCTGAAGTTCGCAAAAAAGCAGGAGATAAAAGAGTATTGCTTGCTCTTTCTGGAGGAGTTGACAGTTCAACTTTAGCATTTCTATTACATAAGGCTATTGGCGACAAATTAGTTTGTATGTTCATAGATCAAGGATTCATGCGTAAAAACGAGCCCGAATGGTTAGTGGATACTTTCGAACGCGATTTCAAAATACATGTTCATTACGTTAAAGCTCGCGATCGTTTTCTAGCCAAATTAGACGGCGTAATAGATCCAGAGGAAAAACGTAAAGCCATTGGCTCTGAATTTATTCGTGTATTTGAGGAAGAATCTAAGAGGCTAGGTCCTTTTGATTATTTAGCTCAAGGCACATTATATCCAGATGTCATTGAATCAGCAGGTACTCAAATTGATCCTAAGACAGGTGAACGCGTAGCAGTAAAAATCAAATCTCATCACAACGTTGGTGGATTACCAAAAGATTTGAAATTTAAGCTCATCGAACCCTTCGCTAAATTATTCAAAGACGAAGTGCGCCTAGTAGCAAAAGAATTAGATGTACCGGAAAGCATTCGCGGAAGGCATCCATTCCCTGGACCAGGTCTGGCTATCCGCGTGCTTGGTGAAGTAACAAAAGAAAGGCTAAAAGTTCTGCGCGAAGCAGACTGGATTATTCGGGAAGAAATAAAAGCTCATGGATTATACAGAAAAGTCTGGCAAGTTTTCGGTGTATTATTGCCTACCAAGTCAGTCGGTGTAATGGGCGATCAAAGAACCTATCAAAATCAAATCGTTATTAGAGCAGTTACTTCGGAAGATGGTATGACAGCAGATTGGGCCCGACTACCCTTCGATTTGTTGGAAAAAATTTCTTCTCGCATTGTTAATGAAGTAGCTGGTATTAACCGGGTTGTATACGATATAACCTCCAAACCCCCCGCCACTATAGAATGGGAATGAAGTTCAGCGTAACGAACGGCGCTGGGGAAGCGGCGGTAGTGTAGCGTTAATACGCGCGTTGAGCCGAGCAGTGCGAGAGCGAGGCAGCGCTTATGTTAATAATGGGAATGAAGTTCAGCGTAACGAACGGCGCTGGGGAAGCGGCGGTAGTGTAGCGTTAATACGCGCGTTGAGCCGAGCAGTGCGAGAGCGAGGCAGCGCTTATGTTAATAATGGGAATGAAGTTCAGCGTAACGAACGGCGCTGGGGAAGCGGCGGTAGTGTAGCGTTAATACGCGCGTTGAGCCGAGCAGTGCGAGAGCGAGGCAGCGCTTATGTTAATAATGGGAATGAAGTTCAGCGCAGACCCACAATCTTAGCTGCCAGCCGATCTTTCGCTTTCGTAAAGTAGCTTCGCCGAAAGTTGTTTATCTTTCAAATAAGTTATTGGCCGTTTAAATTGTGTTTTCACCTCATCCAGAGGCACCCCTGTCAGTTTAATCTCCGATTGGTCAACATTGCCAATAACTTGTCCTGCTGCTTGAATATAATTTAATTCATCAATTTCAAAACCGATAATTCTCGCACACGTAGCATCTACGGCAGCCGGATCTTGTCCCACGATCATCAAACCCATTTCGCGCGGTGTACCATTGATAGGACCGTCTCCTTCCATGGCAACAATCGCATCGACAACCGATAATTTGGTCTGCACAAGTCGATTTAGATCAAGAATACATTGTGGAATACCTTTAAAGTGGAGAAAATTCTTAGGATAGCCATACTTACGTCCTGGTACAAGCCCAAAAAGATTTTTCATCGCAGCAGTCATACCAACCCAGTGATGTGTCTTTAACTTAGGTAGACTAATTAGACCATCCGCTTCCAAAATCGTTTTAGGCAAAAAATAATGATCAACCTCAGCAAAGCTCTCTTTAATAGGTACTTTAATTACATCGTCTAAATTTAAGTCTATAAAAGGCACCGCCATTTCGCCACAGGCTTTTCCAATACCAGTAGCTGCCAAAATAGCCTCAGTGTCCCGCATGTGACCAGGACCTTCAGCAACCGCTATTTTGGCAGCTCCCAAATAATCAACCAACTTAATAACAGCTTTAAGTACTTCTGGACTAGTCGTTACTGGTTTACCTGCCGGGCATTCAACCATATTAGGCTTCAAAATCAAAAATTTGCCTTTGAAATCAGCAGTATTGAAAAGGTCAATATTTTCTTTTAGGATGGCAAAAAGATCGTCCGCATAAGACTTTGCTCTAAGAATACCGACGGAGGAAGGCGCCAATCGTCGTGCAGATTTTTGCACCTGACTAGGTTCGGGTAATTTTTTTATCAGCGGCGGAGGATTGGCGCAACTTCCTAGCGCTAAAGAGGCAACGGTGGCCTGGAGAAATGAGCGTCTTTGAATCATATTATTTTGATACCACCTTAAAATAGTTAATACCATTTACGGTATTAAGGGCTAGCAAAGAAAGTGCTGTTACAAAATAATTCATGCCAAAGCCACCATCTTTATTCTGTAAATTTACCAATAAGTCTATTTCTTTCTGGCAATTATAATTATGGGCGTCCAGAGCTAAAATAGTCCAGGCTAAGGACATAGCAGACGATTCTTTATGCGAAACTTCACTTAGATAATCCAAACTAGCTTTCACTCTATGATCCATGGGTATATCAATAAGTCCCAAAAGCGCCTCCGCCGTAGTAACAACATAAGGGGGGTAAGATTGTCCAAGACAATAGAAGGAGCCATGATTCCAACCGCCTCCACGACAAGAATGTTCCAACAAAAATTTATTGGCATGATAAACAACACGTTTGCTTAGATCCTCTTTTATCAAATCTGGCAATTTAAAAGCCATCAGACTATAAGCTGTGGGTTCTACCCAGTTATAACATCCTGCTGTCCACGGCCAGCCCCTACCATAATGTAAACTTGAAGTTCCTTGCGATAACAAAAGCAAAAGTCGCGCTACTGGAGATAAAAAATCTGTGCGCGAATTTATTAAATAGTGAAAAGCATCTGTCAAAACTCGCTTTATTTGTCCAGCGTCAAAATATTGCTTTTGATATGAGCAAACAAGCCTTATAGCTAATGTGGCGGGTCCAGACGTCCAGTCTGACTTCCCCAAATCGGGGCCGGTAGACCAACCACCATCCTTATTCTGGCTAGCAATTAAAAAATCAATTGCTTTTTTTGCTAATTTTGGCTGCCTATGACAAATTGCTATAGCAGCCCAAGCTGTAGCTTCAGTAGATGCTTCTTGCATACACAGGTTAGCAGGGGAGAAAGAATAGGAACACCTACCATCACTGAGAGCAGTAGCCAAAAAGATTTCAGTTTTAGATAACTGCTCTGCAACCATACTAAATAGTTTAACTGAACTTAGCGTAATAGGTGCACCACTAAGAACTTGTTATCAACGAGTTCAAGGTTGAAACTATAGTAGAAAATGTACGAATCAATATAATTTAGTAAAGCTTAGATCTGAAGCAAAAAAATATTTTTGACCACTATTGCCTCAAAATACACCGCGGTTAATTATAACTCACATTCGTGTGTGGGTTCCGTTTTTTAACATTTAGGCTAAATTTCTCTCCAACAAGACGGCAATAGGTTCGCTGAATTAAGTATTTGCTCCAAAAGGTGTCTTTCATCCTCATTTTCCATTTTATGAATTTTTATTAATCTTTGTGGTATTATTGTGGGGTGAAAGGACAAAAAACCCCTACTGAATCACAAAATTTGATGGTGTTTTATTATTCCCATTGCCGTAATCAAGGCTTATTTTTGGCTACAAACCAACCTAAAGGGTGATTCTTGAAAATTAAAATTGCCGTTCTTATCTTGGCGGTTGCTGATTCAGCGGGTAGTATAAAGAAAGCAGCCTGTTATCAAATGCTAGTTTTAAATACTTAGGTTCCCATAGGGAGGTATTCGGGAGGTAATGAATAGGCTTGGGAGAACACAATCGTTTTATTTTTTGGTTCTGTTAGAGTTACTATTTCATTTTAATGTTTTCACAAACTCAAGCCTGTATTTAGAACCAGGTTTTGAAAATTAGGTTGGTAGTTGAGCAAATCCGAATTATTTAAAACGGATATTTATTTAGGAGGTTACTATGTTTACAGGTTCACTAAAGCGATTTATAACCGATGAATCAGGACAAGGTATTACAGAATACGGCGCCATTCTGGCGTTCGTTGCTTGTCTAGTTGCCCTAGTGTTTGCAATGACACAAGGTGGTTTGAAAAATGCCATCAGCAACGCGTTCTCTACTGTAGTTGTTCAATTGAATGCATTGGCAGCAGCGTCGTAATTTGCGTAATCTGCAGCGTAATAAACAATTTGGGGAAACTCAAACCAATTATGGTGGCAATATAGGGAAGGTGAAAACCTTCCCTATATTGTTATTTAAGACAAGGCATTAGCAATCTGACTGATAATACTTCTATTCCATACAACAATATTTACGAAGTCAAAATCCATAACGGCAAATACATTGGTTGAGAATAAAATTTATGTTGCTGTGGCAAGAAGTGATTGGGTATATAGATTAAGGTTTGAAAAATTAGTCTACCAAGCTGCATAATTGCTTTGAAAACTAATTTAGCGGCATAATGGGAATGATATAAGCAATACATTTATGATATATGGTTTGTTGGCTAGAATACTTATCGCTGTTGATAGATAAGAAGTTTAAAAAAGGGGGAAACCTAAATGAATCCGTTACGAGCTCTGGTATTACAACTCTCAAGAATACCGATTGCTTTGCTATTAGTTATTATCGTGGTTGTGGCAGGTGTCATAGCTATGGGTGTGACAAGCATTATTACTGAGTCACAAAAAACATATGAAGCCCGAAAGGCTGAATTAGAGCAAAAAGCTAATGCCAAAGGTAAAGTAGTCTATACAGTCCACGACATTGCAGAAGGACAACCCATCCCAGGGGATGCCCTTGAAGAAAAAGAAATTGAGCAAAGCAAAATCCCCCAAGACGCTATTACTTCTGCCAGTCTTGCTACTGGCCGCATTGCAAAATACGGCATCTTGGCTGGACAGATTGTTTCTCAGCATGATTTGGCACCACAAGGTATTTCTTTGGGTTTCGAATCAAAGCTCAAACAAGGTATGAGAGCAGTAACTTTCGGTATAGATAATAATTCCGGCGTTGCTGGTTTCGTTACCCCAGATAGCCATGTTGATGTCATCGCCATGGTCGGTACAGGAGCTGATACAAAAGCTTCCCCGATTTTATCGGACGTTGAAGTTATCGCTGTAGGCCAACTTTATCAAAAGGCTCCTGGACAATCTGCTGCTATGCCAACAAGCTCAGTTACCGTTTGTGTGTCACCAGACGATGCTACTAAATTGATTAAAGCAATTAGCGCTAGCAAACTTTATTTGACACTCAGAAACGACAAGGATCGCACTCCTGTTGCTACTGTCGATGTAACTTCTATGTTTAGTGGCGGCGGACCAGGTGGCAAGGACGATCTCGCTCTTCAACCACCAAGTTCATTACCTCCTCCTCCTCTTCCTGGTGCTCCAGACATGGGCGGTATGCCAGGTGCTATGAATTCAGCTGCCCCTCCACCACCTCCACTGCATGAAGTAGAAATATGGTCAGGCAGCAAAAAGGATGTGATATCCGTACCTAGTAGCTAAGCATAGACTTAATTAATGTTGACTTTAGGGAAGGGATTCATCTCTATCCGGTTGGGTACAAAATTAATAGTTAATACCGGAAGAGGTAATACGGATTAGTGCAGTGAAGGGCGACAGTGAGGCGGCCGAAACGGAACGAACAAGGATACGCGCGTTGAGGCGAGGGACGAAGCCGAAGCAGCGTTTAATTTAAAGGGTAAAGCATGAAACTGACCACATTATTAGTTTGTGACGCTGGTTTGGACAAACGCCAAACAATTGAAGACTTGATTCACAGTCAACCTTCTTTAGCTTTGGTAAGTACTGTTTCAGGCAGCATGGCGCGAGAACAGATAGGCAGCCTACATCCTAAATTAGTATGGATCGAGCTTAGCCCTGCTCCCGTCCGTGGCCTTTCACTTTTAGCCGAATTGAGAGAAACCTTCCCTGAGGTTTATTTTTTCGTTAGTTATGAAGTCCCAGACCCTGAATTGATTAGGACAGCCTATCGATTAGGGGCTTCGGACTTCCTGGATGCCGAACGTTGGCGAACAGATTTACCCGCCGCTGTCCAAAGTATCCAACTGAAACATCAAAGTGAATCCATATCTACAGCCGCCGGTAAAGTAATTGCTACCTTTAGCCCCACTGGCGGTATCGGTGCTACAACAATTTGCACCAATTTAGCTGGTTATTTAGGCAAATATGGCGAAGCATGCATAGTGGATCTCGATCTGCAATTCGGCATGGTAGCTCAATATTTAAATCTCGAACCCTCTTTCAGTCTTAGCACTATAGACTTTTCACATACTAATTTTGATGCCACTTATTTGCGTAACTTGATGACTAGATATGATGAAAAGCTAAGTATTCTTGCCGCTCCACCAGACTTAGAAGATATTGGCGATATTTACGCTGCCCAAGTACAAGAAATTTTATACACTGCCAAACAAGAATTCCGATTTACTTTGGTTGATTTACCCAAAAATCTTCTAGATGAACGTGCAATCGCCACCCTTGATTTAGCTGACGAAGTATTGGTTGTAACGGAGTACAACTGGGCCGCCATTGTTAATGCTCGCAAATGTCTTGACACTTTTAAGGCACATTATAATCAAGAAAAATTATTGCTGATAATTAACCGCTCGGAATGGCAGCCACAAGATGTATTAAGTGAGTGTCGCGCCAGTTTAAACTATCCTATTTTTCACGAAATTCCTAATGATGTAAAAACAGCTAAATGGGCAAATAACCAGGGACAAATTTCTCCTCCGCAATCAGCATTAGGCAAATCTCTTGATTCATTAGCAAGAAGATTAGGAGGAGGCGAACAACTTCTAATTGGACAAAAAGATTCTGAGCCGGCTACTAAAGGGTTCAAATTACCTGCATTTTTCAAACGCTAATTAAAGCAAGGAGTAATATAGATTTAACGGCAACTGCCAAAAGCGTCGAAGAAAACTTCTAAAGATACGCGCGTCGAAACAATAAATAAAGCTGAAGCAGCATTTAATAGAAGGAACAATACAACTTAGTGCAGTGAAGGGCGACGGTGAGGCGTCCGAAACGGAACGAACAAGGATACACGCGTTGAAGCGAGGAACGAAGCTGAAGCAGCGTTTAATAGAAGGAACAATACAACTTAGTGCAGTGAAGGGCGACGGTGAGGCGTCCGAAACGGAACGAACAAGGATACACGCGTTGAAGCGAGGAACGAAGCTGAAGCAGCGTTTAATAGAAGGAACAATACAACTTAGTGCAGTGAAGGGCGACGGTGAGGCGTCCGAAACGGAACGAACAAGGATACACGCGTTGAAGCGAGGAACGAAGCTGAAGCAGCGTTTAATAATAAGGATGGTGAATTTGGGCCATGGGTGACGATAGAAAAGATTCCAATCTTCCAGCTAAGCCAGCATCTTCATTGATGGGGCAGTTGGTCAGACAAAGACAAGGCGCTGATGTTGTACCAGCGCAACCGCAACAAATGGGCCTTTCCGGACAACAAGGTTCTACCGGTATGGGTGGGCGTTCTTCTGCTCCGCCACCCGGACAAAGTGGTATGGCACGCCCAGGTGCTCCTGCTACCGGTATTGGTGGCGCCAAAGCTGCAGGCTCAGGGGTAGAGAGCACAGCTGCTCCTAGCAGATCAGATATCGAACGCATTGATGCTAAAGAGGAAGGCGGATACGGACATGGCGGTGCTGCGGAAAACGCAGCCGTAAGTGGAGATTTAAACGCCAAGTTTTCAGCAAATCAAGGACTGATTCGTGAACGAGAAAAGTTTATTATTGACCAATTAAGACGTGAACTTGACACTTCAAGGCTGACTAATATATCAGAAGATACCCAAGCTCAGGTACGCGCCCGTATTCGTGAAATTGTAAACTCTGACCCAGCGCCTTTGACCATGATGGAAAAAGGTATATTGCTTCAGAATGTACTGGATGAAGTATTTGGTTTTGGTCCCTTAGGTCCACTACTTCGTGATCCAAGCGTAGGTGATATTTGTGTTAACGGTGTCAATAACATTTACGTTGAACGTCATGGACGCTTAGAGAAGACCAGCGTGGCTTTCGAAAACGAAAAGCACTTGCGCCAAACAATCGACAAAATTATTCAGCCTCTAGGCAGAAGACTTGATGATAACTCACCAATGGTGGATGCCCGCCTACCGAATGGTTCCCGTGTTAATGCCACCATTCCACCTGTAACTATTGATGGTCCGACTATTACCATACGATGTTTCGGTGCTAATGCCCTCTCACTTGGCCAATTGGTAGAAAAAGGTGCCATGTCTGTACAGATGGCTGAAGTGCTCAAGTCCTGCGTAAAAGGACGCATCAACTTGATTATCTCTGGAGGTACAGGTTCTGGTAAAACTACCTTACTTAATGCGCTATCTGCCCATATTAATCCAAGAGAACGCATTATTACAATCGAAGATGCAGCTGAATTGCGGCTACAACATGATCACTGGGTGAGGATGGAAACAAGACCAGCCAACACTGAGGGTAAAGGTCAAATCACACAGCGCATGTTAGTTATAAATACTCTCCGTATGCGACCCGATAGGATAATAATGGGGGAATGTCGGGGAGAAGAAGCATTCGACATGTTGCAGGCCATGAATACGGGTCACTCTGGTTCTATGACAACTATTCACGCTAATAATCCACGTGACTGTACAAAACGTCTTGAAAATATGATTCTTATGGGAGGCATGGATATGCCCGCTAAGGCAGCACGGGAATTAATTGCTTCTGCAATTCAAGTAATCGTGCAAATTCGTCGTCTTGAAGATGGAACTAGAAGAGTAACTGAAATTTCCGAGATAACCGGGATGGAAGGCGAGATTATTGCCATCAGTACTCTATTCCACTTAGAGAGAGAAGGCAGAGATGCCCGCGGATTTTTCAAATGTCGTCACGTTGGATCTGGCTTACCGCCTAAATTCCTGGAACAACTTGAACAAGAATCCATTCCGTTTAAACTAGAGTGGTTAAGATAATTAAGTGCTTTGCTTTGAAAACTGAGATTATTTATTTATGGAAATGATTGGAGCTTTAATTTTTTTCTTGATTATCCTAGCCGGGGGAGCGGTCCTCATTTTTATGCGGAAACCCTGGGGTGAAGAATTAATACGCCTCGATAAGCATAAAAAGAAAATGAGGGCCAAATATCATGAAGACGAAGAAGTAAATATATTTCTTACTAAACGCACTAATTTTCTCGCACAAAAGCTTGCCCAGGCCGGATTAGAGGCAAAGTACGACCAAATGAAGGTGCAATGGGGAGTAACCACAGTCATAGGCGGTTTTGCCGGTGCCGGGTTGGCTTTACTTGCTTTGCCTGAACTGATGGTTATAGGCTTCATTGCTGGTCTGATAGTTGGAGCAGGGGGTTTTGTAGCATACATAGGCTTCTTGGCTAAGCAAAGACAAACAAGAATTATGGAACAATTACCCCAAATTCTAGAGACAATGGTGAGCTCACTTAGGGCCGGTTCACCAGTTATAGAAGTTTGGAAAGTATTAGCCGAGACTGCTGTTGATCCAATTAAGTCAGAGTTTAAAAGAGGGCTGGTTTCTCTTCAACTAGGAAAACCTTTTCGTGAAGTAATGGCTGAAATGGCGACCCGCATCCCTACACCGGATTTTAAATTACTCACAACAGCAATTTTTATTAGCCAAGACGTAGGTGGAAATTTAGCGGATGTAGTTGCAACAATTGCAATAGCGATAAGAGACCGTTTCAAACTCCGGGATTATATGAATGCTCTAACTGCTCAAGGTAAAATGACCGCCATGTTTATTGGTTCTTTGCCTTATCTGGTTACACTTTTGACTTATTTAATTTCACCTGGTTATATCGTTCCGTTTCTTAATCACCCCATAGCTCGCATGGTGCTCCTGGCTCTTATTATCTGGGAAGCAATAGGAGCGTGGATTCTTATTAAAATGACTACTTTTGAGGTTTAATAACTTGGGATCATCCTTTTTTGTTGGTTTATTGACTTTTTTAGGCGTTACAGGGTTCGCGCTTTTGTTAATGCGTCCCGTTTTTGCTCATTATGTTGATTCTTATGCTGTAAGAGTCCGCCCTCGAAAAGTGACCGACGAAACCTCGGCTGCAAAACCACATGATTCTCTTATTTTGAACTTGATGCGCACGGTGGGTGAGTTGGTATTAAGTATGATGCCCGCTCTTGCTGACAGACGCACAATTCAGTACTTAACTGAAGCAAATTATCGCACTCCATCCCACTTAGCCATTTACATGGGCATAAAAACAACCTTTGTAGCACTTATAGCCTGCTTGGGATTAATGGCTGCTGGCAGCAGTCCTATGGTTTTATTGATGTGCATCCCTGCTGTTGGCGGCGCTTGGTTTATGCCCAATTTCTTTCTAGCTGGCCGAGCTAAGAAAAGACAAGAAGTTATATTATCAGAGTTGCCGACAATAATTGATTTACTTATTGTTTGCGCTCAAGCCGGTTTGGGATTGCTTATGGCAGTAGACAAGGTATCAAAAGAGACAAAAGATTCTTGTCCCACCCTTGCTGTAGAACTAGAACAACTAATCAACGATGTAAAAATATTTGCCAAATCGGTGCCAATCGCTATGAGAGAGATGGGAGAACGCTGTGGTGTAGATGATTTGATCAGCATGGCTAGCGCATTGATTGCTGCTGAAGCTAAAGGTGCCGATATAAGCTATCCGTTAAAACAACAAGGAGAAGCTCTTGTTGACAAATTAAAGCGCAAGAAAGAAGAGGAAGCTGCCAAAGTTCCAGTTAAGATGATTCCCGTTATCATGGTCTTCGTAATGCCTTTGCTGATGTGTCCTATGTTAGGTCCAGCCGTCATTACAGTTGCGCAAGCTTTAGCACCAATGATGGGTGGCGGACCAAAGTAAGTGGCTGTGCAAAAAATTCAAGCCATGAATATAAGCCGCCGTCAGCTATTAGCTGAACATGTTCTGCTGGCCGATAATTTTTTCAAGCGTTTGCGTGGACTTCTCTTCACTGACTCTTTGCCCATCGGACAAGGTTTATTGATTACGCCTTGCAATTCTATTCACGCCATAGGTATGACTTATACTATTGATGCAATTTTTCTCAACAAAGAAAACTTAGTAATTGCCACTTTAGCAAATCTAAAACCTTGGCACTTATCATCAATTTACTGGCAAGCCCGTACTTGCTTAGAACTTCCCGCCGGTACCATAGCCAATAGTGGCACTATGCCTGGAGATCAATTGCAATTTACCGATTATTGAAACCCGAAAAACGCCAATGTCTGTTTCTCAAAGCATATAGTTATTAGAGTACCGGCAAAAATAGCCAAACTAATTGGCATTGGAGCCTTTAGCTGCTTCGCCAGCTTAGTAGTGTCTATACTTACTCCACTTGTATCCCCCTCGAATATTGCTGTTGAAACTAAAACTCCCAGTTGTTTCCACGGTAATTTCATTGCTAAAGCAATGCAAGACATCAAACCAAAGAAAAAGCAAAAATAAAGAATGACTATCAGTACAGCTTTTGGACCTAAAAATGCTCCTACGGCTGCTAATAATTTTGCATCTCCCATTCCAATGCCACTGGAAACACCGCCGGGACCCAATGGCAAATTGCCTAAAAATACCACTATCAAAGCAGCCAAAAACCAGCCCGCACAAGCCATCAATGCACCATGCCCATCAGCGATAACGTAATTTAATACAATTCCACAAGCAGCAGCTGGAAACGTCAAAAGATTAGGTATTTTAGTTGTGCGCCAATCGATAACATTAGCGATCAAAATTATCAGCAGCAGAAGAATATTCTTAAAAAGATCTATATCCATAGACGACCCCAATTATTTATCTGCAATATACCCTTAAGATTAAGACAAAGCTATCATCTCAATTTCTATTAATGCATCCTTTGGTAATCGGGCTATCTGTATTGTAGACCGCGCCGGTTTATAGTCAGGGAAATATTCACCATAGACTTTATTCATAACTTCAAAATCTGCCAAATCCTTTAAAAATACTGTCGTCTTAAGAGCTTTATTTAAATTACTGCCAACTGACTGCAGAACAGCTGAAAGATTATCTAAAGCCAGTTTCGTTTGCTCTTCTATCGAACCACCAGTAAATTGATTGGTTTTGGGATCTATTGCTACTTGCCCAGATAAAAAAACCAGTCCATTGGCTAATATTGCTTGAGAATAAGGACCAACCACCTTTGGTGCCTTATCCGTCGTAATTGTTTGAATCATAGAAATCTCCCAAAACCAAATGTGCCAATTATAACTCAGTAAAGCTCAAGACCAACACTTAACTAGCAAAGAGGCTTATTTAGGATCAATATTTAAGCGCTGCCTCGGCTTCGTTCCTCGCCTCAACGCGCGTATCCTTGGTCGTTCCGCTTCGGACGCCTCACCGTCGCCCTTCACTACACTAATTTGTATCAGTCCTGATTTATGCGCTGCCTCGGCTTCGTTCCTCGCCTCAACGCGCGTATCCTTGGTCGTTCCGCTTCGGACGCCTCACCGTCGCCCTTCACTACACTAATTTGTATCAGTCCTGATTTATGCGCTGCCTCGGCTTCGTTCCTCGCCTCAACGCGCGTATCCTTGGTCGTTCCGCTTCGGACGCCTCACCGTCGCCCTTCACTACACTAATTTGTATCAGTCCTGATTTATGCGCTGCCTCGGCTTCGTTCCTCGCCTCAACGCGCGTATCCTTGGTCGTTCCGCTTCGGACGCCTCACCGTCGCCCTTCACTACACTAATAAGACTATGCTAGCTGCACCAAATATGGTATCAACGAGTCTTTTCGTTACCATTCCCAGACGCTGTCGGCAATTTCTCGCCACTATGTCCAGTCGTTAGGGTTTTACTTCTTTGTCCGACAATGCCAGCATTGATCGTATTTCCCCGACCAAAACCACTTAAACGAGGCCATGAATCAGTTCCTTCATCACCATAAATAGCCTCAGCATGTCCACCAGCATTTCTTACAAAGCTATCTAAACTTGTCGGCGGTAAGCCGTTTACAACACCCCTCAAGCCTCCTGGTAGTGCACCATATTGCATAAGGCTCAGCCTTCGTGTGGATGCAGGCATAAGCTGCTGCCCTACTGCCTGAGCTGCCCAATTTTGGTTTTGTACCCAAACGTTTTGCTGTCCTCCGCGTTGATCATATTGAGTTGGCGTCTGGTTAGGCATCATGGCATTAGATCCTGTGTTATAAGCTTGGTTGATACTTAGTCCACCATTGCTTGAATGCGGTGACCCAAGACCACTAGTCGACCCAAGATCACCGGTACCACCGGAATTGATAGAATCAACTGCAGAACTATTACCCAAGTCCCATTGAGCTCTTGCCGGCACACTAAGTCCAGTCATTATGCAGGGTATTACTAAGCTAAATATTATTCTCTTATTCATTTCTTTCACTTGCTCCGTATATTAAAGTCTACCGAGCCTAAAGAAGTCGGCGGAAGAGAATTGCTGTTTCCAAGCCCGATTGAACCTATGGGGCCAGGAAGCGGGATAGGCTGACCATAGGGGCCCTGATAAAGATTATAAGGACTGGAACCAAAACCAAAACTATAATGCTGATAATCGGTAGATTTTCCAGAAGTTATCGGCACAAAGGCGTTAGGCATCAAAGTAGCTTGCAATGCTGAACTTACAGGAGGCAAACTGCCTCTTGAACCAGGATAGAAGTTAGCCTGTCCTGGATTACCCATAGGAAATTGATTAAAACTTGTACCACTCACTCCGGGAGCCCATTCGCTTGGTTTAATTTGACTGGAATTATAACTATCGATTTGCAGTTGTTCGCCATTGCTAGTTGTTACTGTGTTTTGATGACTGATAGGCAGCAAATCTGCAGGATTACGGGCATCATTAGAGCGTGGATCAGAATCCGGAACAACACCGAAATCACTAAACGTTAAATTGGTGTTTCCTTTATTGGTAGCTCCATTCAGTCCCACCCCTGTACCCCCTGATAGATTTACATTCACTGAACCTGGAATAGAAGAACTAGAGCCGGCAGCACTAGAATTTGTCGAGGAACTAGAACTATCACTCATGTCATAGCTAGCCGCTAAGCAAGGATTCATAGTCAAAAGACTAAAATTTAAAGCATAAACAGCCGACAAGCTAACCCTTAAAAATAAAGGATATCTAGAACTCTTTAGACTGAAGTATTGATTTTGCATTTAAAAATTAGTAAGCCGAATTCTATTGAATTAGAATGTGAAATTAATATATTTCTTGAGCCGAATTAATAATTACTGGTAAGAGAATTTATTAATTTGGGGCATTTGGCCATTATCCTTGTGGAAAAATGGTACTCCCCGTCGGTAGGCTTGTCAACAACATTTTAATCATGGCGAAAACTAGGAAGCACTATGGCTACTTATTTAGGCATCGAAACCAGCTGTGACGAAACAGCAGCAGCAGTGGTAGTTGACGGTCGAAAAATACTCTCTAATTGCTTGCTTTCACAAATAGATTTACATCAAAAATTTGGCGGCGTCGTACCTGAAGTTGCAGCCCGCGAACACTTGGAGTCAATCAATCAGATAATCGATTTAGCCTTAAATGAAGCAAAGGTTAAAGCAACTGATTTAAGCGCTATTGCCTGTACCACTGGACCTGGGCTCATTGGTACTTTATTAGTAGGTTTATCAGCAGCAAAATCTCTATCTTTTGCCTGGGACCTTCCACTGATTGGCATTGACCATTTAACAGCCCATGTATGCGCCAATTACTTAGAGACAGATCTAGAGCCACCATTTCTAGCCCTTTTAGTCAGTGGTGGACACAGTCAATTGATGCATTTTACTGATTTTGTTGAAGCAAAGATTATTGGACAAACAATAGATGATGCAGCTGGTGAAGCTTTCGATAAAGTGGCACGGCTTTTAGGCTTGGGCTATCCGGGCGGACCTATTATTGATAAATTAGCTAAAACGGGCAACAGTGCTAAGTTTCAATTTCCTCAAGCAACAGTTGAGGGTTTCAATTTTAGCTTTAGCGGAGTTAAAACGGCAGTATTACGTTGCTTAGAAAAATTAGAAAAACCTTGGCCACTAGAGGACTTGGCGGCTTCTTTTCAGTTCGCCGTCATAAATGCATTGGTCAAAAAGACTTTGCAAGCTCAGAAATACACTAAAGCACCCAAAATCGTTTTAGCAGGCGGAGTAGCCGCTAATTCTTATTTAAAAGAGCAAATGCAAGCTCTTTCGACTGTACCTGTTTTGTCTCCTCAGAACCACCTTTGTACAGACAATGCTGCCATGGTAGCTGCTGCGGCCTATTTCAAACAGAAAAATATTAAAACTGCTGTAGGTAATGCCTACTCTGATCTGATGGCTTATTCACGCAGTTGTTCAGAGCAAAAATAAACAAACATAATTTGCACGGTTAAAACTAGCTAGACATCAAGGGCTGCAATAATCGATAGTTTGATAACTACCAAATCATCCTTCACGATTATTGAAAAGAGAAACTTGACTGGATAAGGGTTTCGCAGCCTAAAGTACTATTTAATCTACATACTTATGAACAATCTTTTTATAATTACTTTTGCATGCTAGCATGTATCGATCATATAGGCATCCCCGGTATTTAGTAATATTGGATACTTTTGCAACAGGAGGCTTTCTAGAAAGCAAGGACTGAGGGAATTGTTTTCTGAAGTATTGTGCTTATGCCATTCAAGAACAAAGATCTTATTTGTCGTGATTGCCAGAAAACTTTTGTATTTTCAGCCGGCGAGCAAGAATTTTTCAGTGCCAAGGGGTTAATCAACGAACCAAAGCGCTGTGCAAATTGTCGCATTCTGATGCGTGTGCAAAGAAACGGCGAAGATCCAAAACAAACCGCCGAAGTCAATTGTGCAGAATGTGGAATCCCTACTCGGGTACCCTTTCAGCCAAAGGGTTATAGACCTGTCTATTGCAGCGCCTGTTTCCGATCCAAGAAAATATCTTTGGAAATTGAGGCTGTCAACAAAGAAATACAACAAGTAGCAACTATTTAGATGGTTTTCTACAAGTAGGTTCTTTAGCTCTGCCTTTGCAGCATGATGCTCTTTTTCAGCTTAGCATCTGAACCTTTTTATCACGTTAGATCAAGCACTTTTTTCTTCATTCTTCTGTATTGTTGTTAATTAAGCGCTTGGCTTTGTGCAGAAGAACCTAATAACTATTGAAAATTTCCTTCAAGATTGAAGTTAATTACTAACCACCTTTGGGTTTAACAATTCTATCTCGTATAATATTTTTCTGTAACTTAACTCAAAGAGTCCTTTTGAAACAATAAAACAATGACAGAAATAGCAAATTCCCCTATAAGCTCCTGCCCTAGTTGCGGACGACCCACGCCGGCAGGGACTCGTTGCATATACTGTTCGACTTTGAACGATTTGGATTTACAAAATTTGCAGCTAGACCAAATTCGAACACCAGAAGCTGACTTACAGGAAGAGGGGGTTCCCCATTCAGTAGTAGTAATTGAAAAAACCGGACAAAAATTGCCCTTGAGAAGTATGAAGATGAAAATTGGTCGGGATCCTTCCAACCAATTGGTCGTGCAAGAAGACACTTATGCCTCTCGGCATCATGCCTGGATTACTTATGAAGATGGTGATTTTTGGATTGAAGATTTAGGTTCTACTAATGGTACTTTATTAAACGGACATCCAGTTGTGAGAAGACAAAGGTTGTCCGCTGGAGATAAAATTAGGGTGGGGCATACAGAGCTCACATTCCAAATTGAAAATAATTGACATAAACATTCGGGTAGGATGAAGTATGGTTGAGGGGGGCCTTAGCCCAAACCGTATTGAATTAGAAAGTCAGATTCTGTGCGCTTCTTTGCGTCAGAGTTGGGCACAGGATGATGTTCACGGTGTTATTGTCGTCGCAAAGCAACTCTGTGAGCTTTTCCCCGACTTGATAACCCCTTTAGCGTCTCTTGCCAATCAACCAACTAATCTTTACGATTATTTTGGTATGCGCTGCGACGCCTCACAAGAAGTAGTGGTTAGTTGCTATTTTCAGACAATAAATAATTTTTTGCACAATTATAATGCTTATGAAAAAGCGGATGAATATCGAATGCTGCTTGATGCAGGTTATATTTTGCGCAAACCAAGACTCAGGCTGAGTCATGATTTAGTTGTTGTGAGAAATTGGTTGCTTCAAAACGCAGCTATCCCCATTGATGGCACAATCGATTTTCTGGAAACAGTACGAGAAAAAGTATTGCAACCTGTGCTTGATACTGAACCAATTCAATTACCGCAGCTGGTTCACTTAATGGAAAGAGCACAAATAATAGGATCTCCGGAAGTGCTTGCCCTTACTAATCAAACAAAACTCGCTCCAGAAGTGCCAATAGAAGATCTTATTTTAAGTGCTGGCTACGTCACCGAAACAGAATTGAAGTCTCTACAATTCGCTGAATATTTGTTTAGACAAGGCAAAATCACGATGCCTCAATTTATGGTAGCTATGTATGATGAGCGAAATACAGGCATACGCATGGCAGAATCACTACAAATTAGGGGTTGGTTAGAGACAGAAGTTAAATAATGACAAAACAACGATTAGTAAAAGAGCTGTTTATTATGGCAATTATTTGTTTCGCCAGTTACCACGCTTTGAAATCCATTTATGGTAGCGTCGAAAGGCAAATGTTCTTATACGAGCAAACACAAGCCCTAAAGATTACTCAAAAGCAGGCCTTAGAGGCCAATAGAGATTTGGCCGATGGGCTAAATAATTACAGCTCAGACGCCGGACTGGAAAGATTGGCTCGCGAAAGATTAAATCTAGTCGGCAAAGATGAAATTATGATTCGCATAGGCAAATAAATTTAATGTGTGCCTAATCCAGCCAAATAATAAAGTTGCTAGACTACAAAAAGAAGACGAGCCAAAATAAACTGACTCGTCTAAAACGCATAGTTCGAAGATATAATTAATTAACTAATGGTTAGCGAACAATTGCTCTCGATAACCAAAATTCACGAATTTGCCTATATGTAGATAAGGCCTTAGTTTGCATTGTTGAATGCACTGCCACAGTTGCAGCCATCTTTGGCATTACTGGCGCAGCAGGACTAAGCACAATGGGACCACTGGCAAAACTTGAAGACGCACCTAGCGCGAGCGTGCCTAAAACGACAGCTGCTAGTAATATTTTCTTTTTAGTAACCATGCTTGGATTTACCTCCGAACTTTAGTATTGCCAAATCATCTAGTTGCTCATATTCAAGTTAAAGTATGATATCAACCAGAGCTTGGCGCAATCTTGACAATATAATAGCACGAAGATGCAAAAGGTAAACTACTGAAACATAAAATTATCCCTTTTAGGTAGCAACTTTGTTAGATTTTCTCCTTATTATGATTCTTGCCTTATTAGGCATCCTCGCTCATGTCGCCCAAACAAGACGCTGGCTAGAAATGGTTTTACGCGGGCTGATCATACTTGTCGCTCTGCTAGAAGGGCTTTCGGTCTTTAGCGCCAGTGCTGAACTGTTTTTCAATCCATGGATCACTTCGGTTCTAAACTCAGCCATGCTGACCAGCATACTTTGCTTATTTATACCGATTCGTCGCTGCCTTTCTTGGATCTTGACCTTATTAAACCTAACAGTTACCGGTCAAATTTTTCTTCCTCTAATAAGAAGGAAATTGAAAGCGCTCGAGTATTTTTCTCAATATAAAATATTTGTCCCTAGCTCCGTTCCACATTTGATAGCTCTATTCATTTACATAAATACAGCTGCCTATTTGCTTATATGTATTGATCCTGAGGGTTTCAAATTGCCCTATATGCCTTTGCCAATACCTTTAATTTTAGGACAATTACTATCTTACAATGGCATTGGTTTAATCATTTTATCTTTCTGCGGCATTGGCATTTATATAAGCCGGTCTTATAAAGACGCTTTAACAAGATTAGCCTTAGTCAAACCCAGTAAAGTACAAATAGGTATTGGCATTGCTTTAATAATCGCCAGCTTCACTTATGATGCTCTTTGGGCAGTTTATACACACAAACTAGGTGGACAAGACTTGGCTACCAAATTGTCATTCTATAATTCTGGCACGTTCGCTGTAGCTGGTGGCTTTGTCCCTTCTGTTATCCTCGCTTTAGCAACCGCCCTTTGTGCCGGCATTGGAGAAGAAACCCTTATAAGAGGTGCTCTGCAACCAGCTTTTGGTATCCTGCCTGCTGCAATATTACACGGTATGTTGCATGGACAATTTGCTCATGCTCCAATCTTCATTTTGCAAGTGGCAATCTGGTCAACTTTTATGGGGTTGGTTAAGCGCTACACCAATACAACAACAACCATAATTGGACATGCTGGTTTTAATTTTGTCACTACTTTTTTGTTTTCATTTAATCCATAATATATTAAGTACTTTTTCTCTTATTAAATAGAAATTACAAGTGCAAAAAGAAAAATATTCCTCCATTTTATTGACTGTCGTTTTATTGTTGCAGACTCTTATTCCTGCTGGAGCACAAGATAGTGCCGTAGTGACAGCTATGGAAAAGGAGCTAAATCGTTCGTTTTCCAAATTCAGATCAATTAAAGATGCTCCTGCATATTTCATCGGCTATAGATTGTATGATACAGAGACATTAGACTTAGCAGCTTCTTACGGTGCTCTAAGTATAGAAGCAGCTCCAAAACATAGCCGTACTCTCAATATAGATTTGCGAGTGGGCAGCCCGCTATTGGACAACACTCACAAAATACGCGATGATTTGAAGCCTAATCTTGCTGCTTTGATTTCGCAGGCTATGGCATCAATACCAATTGAAGATGATGAATTAGCTGTACGACAAGCTATATGGGTAAAAACAGACGGTAGCTTTAAAAATGCTCAGAAGCATTACGCAATAGTAAAAGCCAATCAAGATTTGCAAACTGAGGAAGAGGACACATCAGAAGATTTCTCTATCGAGAAACAGTGTGTTTATTCCGGTGAGAATGGACAATCAATGTCTCTGTCCGTTGATCAAAAAAGCTGGGAAGACAAGGTAAAGCGTTTATCCGCCATTTACAAGAATTATCCTAATATCTTACATTCCTATGTAGACTTTTCAGCCAGTAAAACCCACCGCTATTTTGTCAATACTGAGGGCAGCAAAGTAGAAGACAAAAATTTGCACTATCGTCTTTATACAAGGGCTGAAACTCTGGCTCCAGACGGTATGAAACTTTGGCTCTATGATGGTGCTGAAGTGGATACACTGGATAAATTACCACCGGAAGAACAATTTGCTCAAACCGTACGCGATGTAGCCAATACGCTGGAGAAATTGCGTAAAGCCCCCTTGGCTGAACCATACACGGGCCCAGCTATTTTGAATCCTAAAGCAGCTGGCGTCTATTTCCACGAAACACTTGGACATCGATTAGAAGGAAGTCGACAAAAAGATATGGATGAGGGACGCACTTTTACTAAGAAGTTAGACCAGCAAATTTTGCCCACATTTATTTCAGTCCTTGATGACCCCACTTGTGGAGAATTCGCAGGTAAAAGCTTAAACGGCTTCTATAAAATCGATGATGAAGGAGTACCAGCGCAAAAGGTAACTCTTGTTGATCACGGTATATTAAAAACATTCCTAACTAGTCGTTTGCCTGTTAAAGGCTGTAACCATTCTAATGGACACGGCCGCTGTGCCCCTGGTTATGCTCCTATGGCCCGTCAAGGCAATCTAATGGTCATAGCAGACAAACATATCCCCGCTACGGATTTGCGCTTGGCTCTAATAGCGGAAGCAAAAAAGCAAGCTAAGCCTTATGCACTCGTTTTCGATCAAATTGCCGGCGGTTTTACTTTCACACAAACCGCTACACCCCAAACCTTTAAGTTAATGCCTCTTTTAGTTAAGCGCGTTTATGTTGATGGTAAGCCAGATGAGCTTATACGCGGTGCTGATTTAGTAGGCACGCCGCTTACATCACTAGAAAATATTATGCAAGCAGCCGATGATACAGATGTTTTTAACGGCAGCTGCGGTGCACAATCTGGCTGGGTGCCTGTGTCAGCTTCCTCACCTAGCTTGCTAATCAAAACTATCGAAGTAGAACGAAAAGCCAATTTCCAACAAAAACCACCCATTTTATCGGCACCACTGACCGAGAACAAAACCCTGACTAACGAGACAAAGTAAGAGCCAATATCAAAGGTTATGAAAAAAGCTATCTTTCAATCAATATCAATAGTTTTTCTATTATTTGCTCATCCTCTCGTCGGTTTTGCTGAAACAACTGATGTTGTTTTTAAAGCTATGCAAGACGAAATTGCCCGTTCTATGAAGAATCTCAAACTAAATGGACACGAAGGACCTTATTTTATTTCTTATCGAGTGACCGAATACGACACTGCGCGATTTGCTGCTGCAAGTGGAGCAATTACCGATAATACAGATACCCATTGGCGCAATCTCAGGGTTGACGTAAGAGAAGGAAATTATCATCTCGATAGTTCTGGCTTTAATATGCGCCCAACTGCTGCTTTATCCGCTCTTTCGGGCAGTGTCGGTGGAGCAATAACAATAGATAATGATTACGACGCCATCCGCAATGCACTCTGGTTACATACCGATACTGCTTATAAAACAGCAATTAAAAATTTCGAAGCCAAGAAAAATTTTTTAGAACAAAATAACATACAAGAGCGTCCAGATGATTTTTCACAAGAGGTGGCCACAGTATCAGTAGAAAAACCTACTAAAGAAGAAGATTGTACTCATTGGCGATCTATCACTAAGTCACTTTCAGCTATTTTCAGACAATATCCCGCTATTCAACGTTCGACCGCCACTTTTACTACTAATAAAGTTACTAATTGGCTTGTTAACAGCGAGGGTACTAAGGTTCGGCAGAGCGAAAACCAATATTCGTTAATAGTCATGGCCAGCTTGCAAGCAGACAACGGCATGCAATTAGCAGACAATCGCCTATTTTGTAGCAATTCTTTGAGTGATCTAGCAAAAGAAGAAGAGATCAAACACGCTATTAAAGACATGATTGACAATCTCATTGCTTTAAAATCGGCTCCCTTAGCAAAAGAATACAGAGGACCTATTTTGCTCGAGGGACAAGCATCCGCAGAATTTGTCAATGAATTACTCCGTTATAATTTTGGTCATGCTCAAGAAATTCTCAGCTCCAGTGAGAATTCGTCTTCGTCTAAGCGCAATCCTCTAAAGAATTTGCTGGGACAATCCATCATGCCCTCATTTTTAAGTATAGTAGATGATCCTTTAAGTGAGAAATTCCATGGTCGCCCAATAATCGGTGGCTACAAGATTGATGAAGAAGGGGTACCGGCACAAAAGATTGTTTTAGTTGATAAAGGCGTGCTTAAAACATTTTGCACCAGCCGCACACCAACCCTCTATACCAAGCAGAGTAACGGCCACGCCATTGGAAACATAGGTGAAGCAAGCATTCTTTATGTCAACTCAGATAATCAATTAAGCGCAAAAGAATTGAAAGAAAAACTTATCGATTTAGGCAAAAAAGCTGGATTGAAACAAGTAATGATAGCCAAACGACTTTCAACCTATGATTCAGCCATCTTTAACCCCTCTTCTTTAGCAGCTGAGATAAGAGCTAATGCCTCCAACTCTAGTTCGAATTCACTATTTGTTCGCTCGCCATTACTTCTATATTCTGTTTCTGTTGATGATGGACATGAAGAATTAGTACGCGGGGCTCTTTTCAGCGCCATTTCTATAGATAAATTAAGAGACATTGTCTGTACAGGTAATGACGCTAAACCATATTTCACTCTGGCTATAGATCCTGGTGAATTGGCTTATTATCATTTAGTTTGCCCTTCTTTATTATTTAGTGAAATTGAATTACATGAACCTGATAAAGAAACAGATAAACTGCCGATCTTACCGAGTCCTTTAGCCGAAAAATAAGTTTGCATGACTTTTCAAAAACAAATAAAAGTGACTGCCCTTCCATCTCTTCTAACTATCTTACTCATCTATTCAAATATCAATTTTGCTTTGCAGGCTGCCCCTACATTAAAATCGGTCAAATCATCAATCCACAAAACGGAATTTAAATAGTGTCCAGATAGCTATAACGCCATCTTTCCAAGTAATTTTTTTTCCTTCTGAATAATCACGTCCATAATAAGCTATCGGCATTTCATAAAGCCGCATATGCTGCTTCAATACCTTGGCCGTAATCTCCGGCTCAAAGTCGAATCTATTGGAGCGTATTGTGATTCTTTTAAAACAGTCGGCCCGAAATACTTTATAGCAAGTCTCCATATCAGTAATTGTGCTGTCAAAAAGAATATTAGTCAGTAAACTCAAAACTCTATTCCCTAGCAAGTGCCGAAATTTAAAGGCGCGAGTAATCTTTCCGCCAGAGAGCCTGGAACCATAAACAACATCTGCCCGTCCTTGCATAACAGGCGGTAGCAGATTGATATATTCGCGTGGATCGTATTCAAGATCCGCATCTTGAATTATAACAATATCGCCAGTAACAGCTGCTTGGGCTGTTCGTAAAGCTGCTCCTTTGCCCATATTCTTTTCGTGAAATAATATTTTGGCATTGTATTTCGAGGCATCGAGCTGGCGCAAAATATCGCCAGTGCCGTCTGAAGAAAAATCATCCACAACTATCAATTCTTTTTCTAGGCCAATTGTGTCAGCTGCCACAACTTGCTCAAGAATAGACATAATTGTCGCCTTCTCATTAAACACGGGCATAAGAATCGACAATTTCTTCATTCAATTTCCTTGTTAAACATTATCCTCATAATAATAGCCATTTCCATAACTAGCAACTCTATAAACCAAATATTAATTGGGCCACCTTGAAGCAAGTAAAAATAATGAATATAAATAGCGAGCGGTATCATAAATACTATGCTGCCGACAATAATTATCAATTTAAAACGCTGACTAAAGCTCACAACCCCGTCAGTGAAAATAATAACCATTGTTGGCCCAAGCAAAATCAGATCATAGCTATGACAATGCAAAGAAGTAATCAGGGTCAATGGTATCGTAAGCAAAAATGCCCATAGAATAGCCTTTGCATTTTTGCGATTGTCAGCGCCGCAAAACCAGGAACAAAAAGCTACAGCAAAGAAAACCGCTGCCGATATATAGAATATTTCTTTGCTCAAGCTTGGCCAAAGTCGCAATAATTGTCCGCGAAACGTGGGCATCAATTCAGCCTGCATATAAAAGGCGCTTTCGGGCGCTCGCAAAAGAGTTAAATAATTACTGAAACCGATCTCCCCTATAAGCAAATATGCCAAAGCCGTTAAGCCTAACGCCAGACTAATAAATACAATCACGGGGCGCCAACGTCGCAAACCAACCAAATAAACCAAAAAGGGCAGAATGAGCTGTGGTTTTACTATCATGAAGGACAAAGCCAAACCAGCTTTTATATCTTCATCTTTTTGTAAAAAATATAGCCCGGCAGAAAGAGATAAAAGAAGCATTGTCCCTATTTGGTCTATATGCAATATTTCAAAAAAAGCATGGCAGAGCGCCAAACCCGCAACAAGGTAGCAAGTTTTTTTATAATCCAAAGAGAAAGTGCAAACCAATAAGAACACTGATGCCACTAAACAAGCAATGGAGGCTACTTTCCACACATAAAAAGCCATAGGTAGTCCGAATAAAGCTATTGGTGTGAATAGAATCAACCCTGGTGGCGGCAAATATATTGGTATAAAACGTTTACCTAAAGCGGGAAAAAGGTCATGTTGTGTCCGAGCCATTTCACTGAGAACATAAGCAGCTGCCCCTTTGCCTGCCACTATTAACTTTGCTGCAGTATAATATTCAGGAAAATCAGTAAAATTATATACAGCGTCTTGAGCAGACGAGAGCAAAACTGCCAGCACAATAATGGCGCAAACAACAATAAGCGTACTAATCGACTTTTCGATTATTTTAGCAGCCACATTCCTTCTCTAAGTTGCATCTTTATTGGTAGAGTCTGCATCCTTATTAGGCTCCGGTAATTTTTTGTCAGCTTCTTCTGATTTTTCACCACTACCGTTCTTTTTGCCGTTTCCTTGATCGGGCACCGCTAAGCCTTTGATTGCTTCTAAATTAATCACAGGCACTTTACCCACAAGTCTTTTCTCTGCCATCACAAGTAAGTCCCGTTCAATTTCCATTTCAGAGCGATGTGGTTCAAGAATCCTGGCGATATCACGGAAATTCAATGTTTCCTTTTCGATCAACGCTTCTGCCAAATTTTTCATTTTGTCCTTATGTTGAGACAAAAGTCCTCGAACATTATTCAAACATTGATCGACGAGCGCCTTGATTTCTAGTTCAATCTCTCTAGCTGTGTCGCTGGAAATATCAAATTTATAAAAATCATAAACCTCACTGTAGGCCTTATCCACATTGAATTTGAACGAACCCATACCCCATTCTCTAATCATAGATCTGGCGTAAGTAGCCACTGTATGCAAATCAGAGCAAGGTCCTGCAGATGTGCTTCCTATGAACATTTCTTCTGCAACATAGCCGCCCAAGCCGACTTCCATACGCACCATATATTCTTCTTTGGTAGTGTGATGATAGTCTTCTTTTTTGACCGGCCACATATAACCAGCTGCCGAGCCGGCAGGTACGATAGTTAAAACTTGTATGCGGTCTTTCTCGTTGCGGAAATAGCAAATAATAGCGTGACCCGCCTCATGATAAGCAGTTTTCAAAAGTTCATCGCTAAGAATGTTTCCAGCGTAAGATACACCAAACATCACCCGCTGAATTGCTTGGATTATATCTGATTGGCTTATTTTGAACCGTCCGTTTCGAATTGCTATAAGACCAGCTTCATTAGCAATATTAGCTAAATCGGCTCCCGCTTCGTAAACAGTCATTCTGGCAATATCCAACGGGTTCACAGTTTCATCACACTGAACATTCTTTAAGTGCGACTTGATGATTGCTTCTCTCCCTTCAAGATTGGGCAATGGAATATCTATACGTCTGTCGAAACGGCCTGGTCGCAGCAATGCAGAGTCTAACAAATCAGCATGATTTGTAGCTCCTATTGTCAAAACCTTATGTTTACCAAAACCATCCATCTCGGTCAACAACTGATTTACGGTTTTATTAGAATCTGAAACCGAACCAAAACCTCTGTCGATGGCTCGCCTTCCCCCTACCGAATCAATTTCATCTATGAACACAATACAAGGCTTGCCGCCGCGACGGGCCTGCTCATAAACCGCCTTGATCCTGTTTGCCCCAACTCCTTGCCACATAGATTGAAAATCTCCACCCGACAAAGAATAAAAAGGTACCCCAGCTTCGTTAGCTATAGCTTTTGCCAACATTGTTTTACCGGTGCCTGGGGGTCCGACAAAAAGTACACCTTTAGGTGCCTTTAGTCCGCTAGCTAGTACCTTATCTGCATTTTTTAGCAAGGCTACAACCTCAGCCGCTTCGGCTTTAGCCGAATCCATCCCTTTAACATCCTCGAGCATTACGTCAATATCTGGCACTTTTGACAAATTCATACCGGCAGTATTCAATTTATGACCGGCTGTAATGGATACACGCTCAGCTGCTTTCTCCAAGTCAACCTCTTCCACATGCTTGCTACCACGGCGGACAGCCATTATAGCTGCTTCGTTTACACAGGCAGCAATGTCCGCACCAGAAAAATTCACCGATATTTTGCCTAGTTTTTCTAAATTCAGTTCTGATTCAAGCTTTATATTTTTCAAGTATTTTTGAAATATCATTTTTCTGCCTTCTATGTCAGGCAAACCAACATAGGCCTTGCGATCGAACCTCCCAGAACGCATAAAGGCCGGGTCTAAATTCTCCTCAGCATTGGTTGCTCCAATGGTAATGACATTACTGCGCCCAAGCCCATCTAATTCAACCAAAAGCTGATTCAGCACACTGGTACGGTCACTTCCCGTAGGGGTCACAGTGCCGCTAATGGAATCAATTTCATCTATAAACACAATGGCAGCCGGGCTCTTGCGTGCTTGGGTATATAACCCGCGCAAGCGTTCAGCACCTTCTCCAGCAAAAGCATTTACAAAATAGCTACCGGATAGTCCATAAAATGGCACCCCGGCTTCATTCGCCACGGCTTTGGCCAACATCGTTTTACCTACACCTGGCGGTCCAATAAGCAAAACACCTTTAGGGATCTTGGCTCCTATCCTTCGTAAATCATCTCCATGACGCAAGAAATCAACCACCTCTACTAAATCTTGTTTGACGTCGTCAATGCCAATAACGTCACTTAAGCGGACTGTTGCATCCTGACTAGCTATCTGTATACCCGATCCCACCATCGTACGTTCCAGCCCAACGGAAACACGTTCTAATGCCTGAATGATTACTTCGGTGGTAACTTTGCCAGGACCATTCGGTCTATGCCCTATTAATGCTGCCTCGTTTACAACCCCCGCTATTTCAGCTGGAGAATAGTTCGCAGTTAGCATGGAAATTTCATCCAAATCAACAGCGGCTATATCGCAATTTACCTTTTTCAAATAATAGCGAAATAGTTCTATCCTCTCCTCCGGATTTGGAGTTTCAAAATAAATTCTTCTATCCATACGTCCGGCACGCATAATGGCCGGATCTAAAATACCATCGTTATTTGTAGCACCGATGACCATCATGCTGCTACCAAAAAATCCATCCATTTCTGTTAGCAGTGCGTTCAGTGTCATATTCATGTCTGAGACCCCACCGAAGCCTCGATCTCCTCTACGCCTAGCGGCCATGGAATCGATTTCATCAATAAACAAGATGGAGCGATCGAATTTGCGTAATTTAGCAAATAGTGTTTTTAGCTTGAGAACTCCTAAACCCATGATAATGCCGCTTACGCTAGAACCCTCAAGCACGAAGAAAGGAACACCAATTTCGTTGGCAATGGCACGGGCAAATAAAGTTTTTCCCACTCCCGGCGGGCCAATAAATAGCATCCCTTTTGGTATTTGGGCGCCACTTTCTTTATATTTGGTCGGATCAGAAAGCATCTCTGCTACTTCGCGAATTTCTATCTTCGCTCTATCATTACCGATTAGCTCCTCCAGCGTAGTCGGCGCTTTGGGGTTAATTGGCGGATTTTTATATAAAAAAGGAAAAAACTTTCTACCGAAAGGTTTAGGTGCTTTTGAATCGGCCCTGGGCGGCAACGGAAAAATAATAGACATAAGAATATAAAATTGCATCAGTATGACCAAAGCACCAAACAGAGCTGCTCCGATTACAGACACCACCGAATATTTAAGCAAAGCGGGAAAAGAGGCGAAGGGATTCCAGAAACTAGCAGTACAAAGAAGCAGCACCACCCACAGTACCAATAATGTCCATTTTGCCCATGTTTTCATTTAATTGCTATGCCTCTTCTATAAGCAGCTTGCTTTATCCTGGCTTATGCCCTGATTCTACAACTATTCATCGTGCTGTACCCCAAGGAAAATCCATTCCATCACCTGGGCTTTTTTCATCGATTTTTGTAATATAACCGCTGTCTCGTGTCTTATCGCTAATCATAAAGTCTGCATACATCATTTCCTGCTTATCAACACCGGCGGCCCCTTCTTGCATTTGATTTATGCCAATCGGCACTGCCTGGGGCGGCATACCGGAATCACCTAACCAACAAGTGAAACAAAGAGCCAATATGAGGATAATTAAGTAAGTCTTCATGAAATTACTAACTGCTGGGCTTGCTTTAAGCTAAAAATAACTAGCGCTAGCTAGATTATATGCTCATTCTAACCCTTTTTCCCTTAAATTTCGCCTTTCAAAGTATCTATAAACAATCATTCCCCTTACTAATCACTAGCATGCGCCCTCGCCATATTCGCCCCTGAGAAATCCTACCCTCATCCTTGTCAAAAAGCTGACTTACTTCGCCTAATAAAGTCGTCTTCACTAAATTTAAGGGTTTGTTGCCAATTAGGATTATTAGGCGCTATGTCAAAGTCATTCACTAGCAATCTTAAATATGAGACAGAATGTCCCTTCTCTAATAGGGTAATTTTCAACAGTCTATCTATCAGTTCAGCTGAATTTCTTGGGTTATACTGTCCACCCTCGGACGCTCTTTTTACCAATATTTTTACAGTCTGATCAACAAAAAAGATATCATTTGTTTGCTCGTCCAATCAACTTTTTACCCTCAGGCAATGCTTTTACCCACAACAATAGTTCCCGTACACGCTGATCATAATAATCTAGCTTGCCGGACTGCACTGCCCCAATAAATTCGCCAATGCTCATATTGAACTCTTCGCGAGCTATAAGCTCAGCGTCTTCTCTAATCTCTTTTTGAGTTAGCCGAATTGCTCCCATGTCGTTTCTCCAAAAATTGGCTAAACACTACGATACAACACAAGTTGACAACGTATATTAAATAATGGTTGAAGCGAATTACAGCGTTTCTTCCGTCGCAAATATGGACAAATTATAGACACCCATTATGTACTTATCTACATCTTTAGTTTCTTCATAGAACTACAATCACTGAGATCCCAAACGATTTATAAAACACCATTTTGCAGTAAAGTGCGAAAAAGCAGCTTTGATATTCGGACCAAGTCAATTTGACTTGAAGCACAAACAATTTCTTTGCAACTAATGGTCACAGGGCAACTTGTAAACCGCATTGTGCCTATAAACTCATTTAAATAATAAATCACATAGCTTATTCGTAAAGCTGAATAAGCGTTATTGAGTTGACTGCGCTATCAGATGGCATTGTCTCTTGGATGTCAGGATTGATTTCACTTTGGTGAATTTGCTAAACAAAGATATCTCATGATGATTAACAGGGAAGTTCTCAAACCAGTATAGAAAGCAACCCAAAAGGATTTTTTCAATCTGCTACAGCAGAAAGGGGGTTTGTAATCTAATGATTTACCACAATATGTGTTGTGGTGAACTGGTCTGAGCATGACTAAACGAAAGGATAAAAACAATCAGTCAATCGGCAAGTTCATTAGTGAAGCGGCTTTCGTCATGCCGTTTCCGCAATCCATCTAGCGCATCGTAACCATTGCGGATTTGCAAACGGCCCAAATCTTCCAAGCAGATAACACCAACGCCGCGTTGGTGTTGGAGCGTTATCTGAAAGTCGGAACTCCTTCAGAAAAAGGATGCTGCCATGTCACTGTCTCCCCGCGAAGCATTGCCCTGGAAAAAATTGTATCCAGAGGATCCCAGCGATCATCGGCAAAAGGCTACATTCTCGGGCACTGTCATCAGTCGCCGACTTTACCTGGGACTCAGGGATGGAGACAAAATTGCTTTGGCTATTGCCCTGGGTGATAAAACGACCGTCATCAGGCTCGTCGAGACAATCCCCACGCACCATGATGACCTGATGCATGTGCAAGAACACCACCAGGTGACCGCAGAATATCTCATCTGCGCAGATGGTGGTCCCACCTTGACAAAGTTTACCGTCGACTGGGGGCCGGCCATCAAGGCCATTCCAGGAACCAGTCCGCTCACTCTCTCTGACGCCTTAGACCAGGCACCGTTAGAACTTTTCCATACCGTCCAAGCAGTTAGCGACTGCACGCTGTGGGGAGCAACAGATGCGGCGCTCCGGCTCAAGATCCGTCTGGTGACCTATCACCTCAAATTGCCACCCGGCGTCGTGGAAACAGCTCTGCCAGGCACTACAGGCAATCGCCTGGCTGCCCTGGAGCGTATTGTTAAGCTGTCTGGTCGCCGCCGCACAGGCTTGGGTGCGGTAGCCGCACCTTCGCATGTCGTCGAAGGACAGGAAAGCCAACCTGAACAGTAATGCAACCGATTTCCTTCAGAAGTGAATAACACCGCTGCGGATGCTCCCGGGCGGTGTTATCATGCTGCATCGTTTGCAGCAGGGATATTTGTTGAGACCCACTCCGACAACAATGCAAGGAGACTTCTCATGAGAAGGTTTTTGATCGGTGTTTGTGACGCCAACACTCTCTATAACCTATATGAGGGTTTGGCTGGTTCTCTTCTCAAAGCAGGGCATGACTCGGTCATGCTTGTGGGCAACGACACACTCATTCAACAGTCGCAAAGCTCAGAGACTAGGTGGATTCTTCGTGCTACTCATGATGGCGAGGAAAACCGCGTGGTCACTTTGGAGGTGGAGGAAGGAGAGGAGGGAGATCGTCTGATCCAAACAATGAAAGAAGCAGGAATTGCGTTGTGGCCTGTGTCTCGTCCGATAGTTGGGTGCGCTGAGAGGCCCTCGGCAAGAGACTGGTTCGAGCTATTCAGCCAGTTTCAGGCATACAAGATTCCCGCTGAAACTGACACCTCAATATCTCCGACCGCAGAGGAACTCGAATTCTTGCGGATCATCAGGAAGGAGGGCAGAGAAATTACGCGACAGATTGAGGCAGCTGGCTCCAATGCCACCAAGCCGGGAGCGTTCTTGATACTCGACTTGCTGGACCCCCTTCAGCGGCTGGTGGAGAATACCCCTGCAGACTGAAAGCACATGACAGATGCGTTCGGATGTTTTGGGCAATGGATTGCCTACTCCTGTTTGAGTGAATGACCACCGCAGATCTCACGGCTTTCGGAACCAAGACATTGGATGTCTTGGTCGGAGCAGTGCAGACGCGAAGGCCAATACCAAGGCTCTTGCACGGCCTTAGACGCACAAGGCGAATCGGTCTTAGGGCAAGATAACAGTGCGGTGCGATTCACCACCTTTGGTGCTGTGGACATCTACAAGCGCATGTATCCAAATCCGGCCTATGATTTGCCCCACTACGGATGGATGTTTGACTGGATGCATGCGGTTGCCATGCACCTTTGGAATTTGAGGACAGCAGCGATCATCGATGAGTATCAAGACGTTCTTAGGTGCTTCGCTACCATCGTGTCCTTAAATCAACGCAGGACACTGTCTATGGAAGTTACAGCAATTTCCCCGAAGTGCGTAACGGTACCCGCGGGTACAAAATCAGAACTCCTTCACAGAAAGAGAATGCTGTCATGTCAGTGTCACCACGCAGAGGGTTGCCGTGGAAACCTCTTTTCCCGAATAATCATAAGGACCATCGGCAAACGGCCAAATTTTCAGGCACTGTGCTGATGCGTGAAGTTTACATAGGACTCAAGGACGGAGACAAAATCGCCCTGGCTATTGTCCTGGATGATAACAAAACTGTTATCAGGCTCGTCGAGAGCATCCCAGGAGAAGGCGACCTGGTGTTTGCGCAAAAAAACCACCGGGTCACCGTGGAATATCTCATCTACGACGATGATAGCGCCGCCCTGACAGAGTTTACCGTCGACTGGAGGTCGGAGATCGAATCCGTTCGACAAACCACCGAATCGCCTGAAAGCTGACCCGACCGTATCATCGCGCAGGACATAAGGTAATAGGGTTGGGCTCAATTGAACCGGTGCCATAACCCAGATCCACAAAGACGGCTAGCCCGACCACCGTCCTGAAACTCGCCGCCTTTGTGGATTTTTCTTTTTTTACTTGATTTTAGGTCTATTCAATTTCCAAAGGTACAACCATATATGGTGCAAAGTAGAACACCACATATTATGCATATTAGTAGAAGCAAAAAGGTTTTATCTCCTTTTCTTGCTTCTACTGCTGCTGCCCATTAATTGCGGTACTTACCAATGACGTATTAATCAAAGACTCAAGTCGATCTTGCGGTAAAACTCCGGTCAACCTACCTTTTAATTCACCATGATCAAATAACAAAAATGTGGGCACACTGCCAACCTCATAGCGATGAGCGAGCAAAATATTGTCCATTACATTCAATTTTGCCATAACAATTGAATCTTCATGCTTTTTGCCTACCGCTGCCACCAAAGGTATCATTTGATCGCAAGCTTGGTTGTTCGGCACGTAGCAGTCAATAAAAATGGGCTTTGAACCGTTCAAAACCAATTGCTCAAAATTATCCGTATTTAAATTGGCAAAAGCAGCAAAATCTGGAAAATCACGCCTGTTAGTATTGGCGCTGACTTCTTGCGAGCTAGCAGCCACACTGTTTTGGGCAGTACCGCCTTGAGCGTTATTATTTGGCTTTTCGTTATTATTAGGCTTTTGTTGTATGCCATTAATAATGCTACCCAGTATAAGGGCCACAATGAATGCTATTAAAAGCTCGCGCACTAATGAAGAATCCTCCTGACTATTGACCTGTCCTATATCAAGCAGGGCAAAATTCAAGCTACTAAGCACTACATATGCTTATTGATGGCTGAAGTTAAAGTAGCTTTAGGTACAGCCCCAACTACTTGCTCGACTACTTGACCGCTTTTAAAAAGATAAAGACTAGGTATACCTCTAATAGTGTAAGCCTGCGCTGTTTTAGGATTCTCATCTGTATTTAGCTTAACCACTTTTAGACGGCCAGCATATTCTTGAGATAAATCTTCGACTACAGGAGCAACAGCTTTGCAAGGACCACACCAAGGCGCCCAAAAGTCTACCAAAACTGGTACTTCAGCTTTTAATACTTCTTGTTCAAAGCTACTATCGGTTACATTTGCCACAGAAGACATTGTGTAAGGACCTCCAATTATTTTTGCTAAATTAAACTTTCCCGCATAAAAGGCATTATAGTAAGACTTGTCAACTTGTTTTGAAATTGGTGCACATATCTTAAGCTCTATGTCGAAGAAAGACAAAATATATTGATGAATTTATTCGAGTTCGTACTATTCAAAACTATATACCGCTGGTTTGTCAGAAGTCTGGCCAATCAGTTGTTATTTAGTTATTTGCTAATTATTACTGTTGCCTTGCTCGCTGTCAGCCTCTGGGCACTATTTATGATTAAGACCGAATCGATGACTGATTTACGCAATTCGTTGGAAGTTGAAGCAGTCAATTTAGCTCTAGAAATCGATAATGACTTAGCTCTTGATTCATTGCAAGCAAAAATGCGCATTAAAAAAGCTGTCGACCGCCATGCCTCCAAATTAAATGTGGCTATCACGGTTGTCAATGAAAGCGGCAATATATTAGCTGACTCAAGCGCTAACTTACAAAAAGGCAGCGGTGAAAATATTGCTAATCAGTCTGAAATTAATGACGCATTGGCCGGCATCGTAGCCTTTTATACACGTCAGTCTCAATCCACCAAAACAAATTGGTTTTATGTCGCATATCCAGTACGCTCAGCTGAGAGAACTAGCGGAGTAATTAAAACCAGTGGGGTAATTAGAGTAGGAGTACCTTTAACTAGCGTTGAGCAGAGGCTAAGACACGATTTAATTGTTTTCCTTGAAATCATTTTGGCTACTGGCGCCATGACAGTATTAATCAGTCTCTGGCTAGCCAGGCGTGTTAACAAACCACTGCAAGAAATGAGCGCCATGGCCAAAAAAATTGCCGTTTCAGGCGACATTTCTGAGTTCGTACCTGTTTTAAGAAGAGACGAAATAGGTGAGCTAGGACTATCTTTTAACCAAATGATAGGACGACTAGCCGAACAAGAGCGTATGAGGCAAGACTTTCTTGCTAACGCCAGCCACGAATTAAAAACACCCACCATGGCTATAGGATCTGTAGTAGAAGCTCTAAGAGCCGGTGCTGCCGAAGACCCAATCATGCGAAGACAGTTTTTAAATTCTCTTGAAAAGCTGGTAGAAAGACAGTCCAGTTTGTTGCAAGACTTGCTTGACATTACACGTTTAGACGGTCGTGGCGATACTGACGGACAACATGAAACAGTAAGTGTTCAGCAACTAATTCAGGACACAATCGAACAAATAAAAGACCAAGCAGAAAAAAAGAAAATCAAATTGTCTGTGCAGTGGCTGATTGAGAGTGGTGATAGTAATAAACTGGCTGGACTTTCAGTGCTGGCCAATTATCTTCAACTGCAACGCGCTCTAATAAATGTCCTGACTAATGCCATTAACTACAATCGCGAAGAAGGCTTAGTCAAAATAACTCTGGAAATGGCTGAGCATGAACAAATACAAATAAAAATCGAGGATACAGGTCCTGGCATTGAACCGGGGGATTTGCCTCATATTTTCGAACGCTTTTATCGTGCTGATAAAGCTCGTAGCAGAACTAGCGGTGGCACTGGACTAGGTTTAGCTATCACTCGGGAAATCGTCGCTCGTCATCATGGCACTATAGAAGTGGACTCCACTTTGGGTAAGGGTTCGGTCTTTATAATTAGTTTGCCCGTCTTTTTACCTGCTTTTGCTAGCGTAAATCAGGAATAAAATACTATACAATAATTCTTACTAAACTTGGCTTTCCTTCCAGAATTGCTTTAGAGCGCAAACGAAAAGAACGGTCATTAAAATTGCGAAGAATAGATTTCCTGGAAGATGGAAAAAATAGACTAACCAATGAGCAATCCAGGTGATAACTGGCATGAGATAAAAAGTCCATTGCCATAAATTAAGGCTGAATGATTGGTTTCTGGAAGGTGAATAAAAAGGCAAAGTCCATAGAGCCGGCACCACAAGCAAAAGGCAATCGTGCGAATGAGTATGTGGGCTAAACAATAACGCCCCTAAAACTACTGAAGCAATCATCCAATTAACGGCTTTATTTGATTTTGATCCTTTTCTGAATTTGCGAATAATAATTATTGCAGTTGCAATTAAAGTCAATAATAGGAGCATTAAAGACAAACGGTATAACGATTGTTGTGATTCAAAGCTTGAAAAAAATGCTCCTAGACAGTACATCGCATAAGTATGTGTGGATTTGAATACCGATTCACATTGGATAAGAGCGAAAGGATAAGCAAGTATGGCCTTCAACCCAAAAACCAGTACGCTAATAATAAAAAATAAAGCACCCCAGGCAAAGGTGATAAGGAGGGCACGATAGCGTGCCAAACACAAAACAGGGATCAACAAAAATGGAAAATATTGGGGCTTAATAATGCATAAAGCAAGGGCCAGCCCCATTTGCATATCATTGCCCTTAAGCAAAGAAGCAAAATATAAGCAAAGTATGCCTAAATACAGCCAAGAAATTTGTCCCAACATCAGAGTATTCCATGAAGGCATTGATGCTAAAGCACCAATCAATATTAGCCAAGGCATTTTGTTATTTATTTGTGGAATCCGTTTTACAGCAAACCAATATCCTGCAAGACCCAAACACAAGTTAGTAAAATCAAAAAGTAAATGCGCTGAATCTATCGGCAATAATGCATAAGGAGCCATTAGTAAAAATACAATGGGCACATATTGAGTGTAAAAGTCTTCATTAGCAATCACACACTGCGTTATATTCTCCAAAAACTGCTTTTGTATGTCCCAGGAATAAAACAGGTGCCTTAATGGCGACAAAGTTATTTTGCCCGCAACATAGAAATGCACAAAATCAGTAAATTCAAGCGAGCTGCCTCCTTTCGCATCGATACGTGGCGGCAAAGAAAGACTGTGTGCAAAATAAAGGAACAGTAGCGTTCCAAAAAGGCAAATTGTCCACATGAGCAGAAGACTTATATAGCCAAATATCGCCAGACGAACAACCTTCTCTCTCAATGGCCGAATAGAAAGTTCGGCGCTCGACTGTGTCATATAATTCCTTTTGGTAATAATTAGAGTCTAAAATAGAATAGACCACAATTTTCTCCGCTGGCAACAGTCGGATTATTTTGCGGCCTACGGTCAAGGAAAACATTATGACACAATTGAATAAGCCTCAGATTTAGCAAAAACAAGGGCAGTAAAGGAGTAAACATGTCGATAATGCCTCATAACCCATTTGATTGGTTATTCCCTAAACGCTCTGCAAAAGTCGAGCATGCTGTGTCCCCACAGTCTATAAGCAATACCAAAGAAAATGCCCCCCCTTGTTGTAGCAACATAATACATATTGCTTATAGAGGTGTGAGTGACGACCGTCTTTATTTGTCCTATGACAGAAAATGGCAAGAGCTAAAATATTTTCGCCCAAAAGGCTTACGTGCTTTCTGCAAAGAGTGCCGCCGTAGAGTTTATTAACGTAAACAATAGCCAGCCGCCTCATCTAAATGAAGTGATAAAAAGAGCCGAAAAAACCGAAAGCCCGGGGTAGCAACGAAATGATCGTCCTACCCAGGACTTTCTGGTTACAGCTTGTCGAAAGCGCCGTGCAATAGCACTGCTTCACACGGCGCTCGCTCATCTCTATGGTCAGTGACCGACCAAGGGATTTACAGTTTCAGTCTTCCTTTGCGGACCGCGAGCTCACTCCGTCCGCAATAGGAGTGGTGTTACTGTCCGCCGCGGCGCCGTCGTAAAATCGGACGGTCGACGACCTCGGGGACCGGATCGGCAGCCGGAGCTAGGGCCTCCGCTGCTCTCCTACGTAAAATCGCTGCGCCAACGGCACCTGGAACAGGAGGGGTGGCCGATTGACCCACCACGACCGAGGTCGCCGACTGGTTGACAACAGCGGCAGTAACAGGCGGCTGAATGCCGAGCCGAGCCGACGGAACTGGGATCGACCCGAACGGTGTTGGGTAAAGGGTGTGGTGGACACCCCCAATCACCACGGTGTTGGTGTTGCGATTGACCGTTGTCGAAGACGGCGCCCGAAGCCCAAAGGCCTCGTAAGCATTGACCGTCGTTGGACCACCTTGCCGATTGACCGTGGTAGTACGGTTTTCGGTGGCCGTCGTCGTCCCGCCCTTGGAACCTGTCGCTGTGACGGTGCCGTTGCGAGTGGCCGTTGTCGAGCCGCCCTGCCGATTAACGGTGGCGGTTTCGCTGCCAGTAGCGGTTTTCGTCTCGCCCTTAGAACCTGTCGCTGTGACGGTACCATCGCGAGTGGCTGTTGTCGAGCCGCCCTGCCGATTAACGGTGGCGGTTTCGCTGCCAGTAGCGGTTTTCGTCTCGCCCTTAGAACCTGTCGCTGTGACGGTGCCGTTGCGAGTGGCCGTTGTCGAGCCGCCCTGCCGATTAACGGTGGCGGTTTCGCTGCCAGTAGCGGTTTTCGTCTCGCCCTTAGAACCTGTCGCTGTGACGGTACCATCGCGAGTGGCCGTTGTCGAGCCGCCCTGCCGATTAACGGTGGTGTTCCCGCTTCCGGTAACCTTGGCGGTCTTACCCTTCGAATTGGTGACTGTGGCGGTTTCCGACTTGGATCTCGTTGCTTTGCCCCGTTGAGCGCTCGCGCTCGGCACGAAGCAGAGCATGAGCATCAAGGCGAACGCACAAACACATTTCCTCATTCGACTCATACCTCCGAAGCGATGTGTGGTCTGAACCCGCACGCACTTGGCGCGAAAAAGGATTCAAACTAAAAACTGTACAACTTCCTTGTAAACCAAAAAATCCATTAAAACGAGGCTCTTAACCACTAGCAAAAATTGCTTTTATAAAGCAACGCAGATAAGGATGGTTCAAGGTTGAAGACAAAAAGACCTCTGACAACTGCGGACCAATGAGAACATGAGTTTTGTGGTGTTTAAGGGACATGCAGTAGCTATTACATGATAAGAGATTAGTAAAAATCCGAATATTAATCCTGCATATTTTGCTTAGCACGGCTAGCGCGTTAAAAATTCTGCACAAGATGTCATTAGAGCATCATATGGAATAGTTTCCATACCTCTGCTAGCTGCGCTAACTAGCTCGAAGCCTATTTAATTTAGAAAATATTCTCAATTGAAAGAATTTTTGTCTCATTTTTCTAGCAGAATCTTGTCACTCTTGATTCGGCAACTCAAATGGCTGATTCCATGAGCTTCTTGAATACGGTAATTTATTGCTGCATTTTGGTCCTTTGCTTGATCCGCGAAAAACCAAAATGACAAGATGAAAGTATCGTAACTAATGCTTTACAACCGGATAATACTCAGACTTCTATACCAACGACCACCCAACTTGTAAATAAACTTCCTGATCGAGGCGGATAAGGGAAATTTATTTGCAAATGGAGGACACGCTATTGCAGAAGCTTGTTCACCATTGTCAGGAATGTAACGCTTTAGCCTTGTCAGCCGGGGACACCAGTAAACCCTTAACGGATCGTTTTCCTCAAACTCATGAGGATGGAGCATGAAGCGATGGCAAAATCTCCGTACACCAAACAACCCTTGCCGGGCAAACAAAAACTCATCGGTGAGCTCTTGCGTCTTGCACAGGCACAGCTTCAAGTAGAAGGCGGAAAGCTCGCCGAACAACCGTTCGATGAGACTACATCCTTCAGCCGCGCAGGGTTCAGAGAACTTGTCTGGTCGGACTTCCTTTGCGATGTTACCGCCGGCTGGTTGATCGATGACGATGGCCTCCCGCCGGAGCCCGATGCCAGTCTCAATTGCATTCGCCTGGCGGAGCACCTGCTGAGTTGCGCGGCTCAACGCCGGCCTTCCCCGCTAAACCTTCTTGAAAATCAGCAGCAGTCACCACCCACTGTCGACGATCACAGTGGCGGAAAGGGCAAGGGTCGTCCATTTCACAGGAGGAAAAATAGCTAGAGCACCGGGCGAGACTACCAACCGCCTATCGTACATTCATCAGATCAGGTCATTCTCACATCATCAGGAGAATCAGCATGCCTTCGGTTCAAACTCGAGAAAGTCTGCGCGGCCGGCTGAAAGAGATCGTAATCAGGGTTACCGGCAAGGAAGACATTCGTCTGAGCGACGATACGAATTTCGTCGCAGATCTCCACATGCCTTGGTTCCAAGTTCTCAACGATCTCCTCGACGCAGTGGCTGAGAGGTTGGGCGCCGATATATGGAACCTTGACCCCGAGGAACTTACGGTCGGTGTTTTGCTCGACCTTATTCCTGCTGACAGGATCGAATCGTCACACCCCAGTTCCTGAATGGAACTTGCTAAGAAATTCGATAATTGGGCGGGACTGCCGACCGCCCAGAGGCAACCAATCTCATCGACAAATCACAGATTTAACGGAGACAAGAAAAGATGATCCCATCAGAATTCCAAGACCCAGCTAACGTCCCTTCTTCACGGTCCCGTGCAAACGCCGTCATGGCCACAGCCTCTGAAAGCCTTTGGCTGGACTTCGTCCCTACCGAACGAAGTCGTTTGCCTGACCTGGAGTTCGCCGACCGAGAACACCTGGCACACGACCTCAACGCCGAGTTCAGGACCTCGCTTCAACCTGACGACCTCGTGAATGCCAAGGTCATGCAGGACCTTATCGACCTGGTCGAGGCCCAATCCGCTGGAACACCGGAAGACCCGGTCGAGTCTAACGGCGAACCGCTGAATCACGGAATTTCGGACCAATCCCATGGCGACGGACAGGGCGAAAACGGCACACTACTTTGGATTCTAAGCAGTGACGCTTATGTTCTAGCCACCATCCTCGCCGACCTCGGCACAAAGGACATGAGGTCCATTCGCTGCGACGATGATGTTGCAAACGTCCTGAGAGTCGACCCAGTCATCTTGTTGAGACACGTCCAGGAGGAGTTCCAGATTGAGATTTCCCCTATTGAGGAGACTACTCTGCACACCGCCTACGATTGGCTCCACCACATTGCACTGACCAGCCCCGAAGGGAGCGCCGCCGAGGCAGAACATGAAGAACACTAAGGAGCAATCCCGGGGCGGGACCGCCAACCGCTCCTCAGAATCTCGTAAGGTCCAGACTTGACACTCCCAGACCAAGGAGCCCAGAAGGCAGATGCCGGGATAAAGGCGTTCGCTTTATAGCAGCCTTTATCCCGGTATTTCACCTTTTTCTATCGTTTTGTCGCTTTAAAGCGCAAATAGGCTTCAATGAATGAGTCTAAATCGCCATTCAAAACCGCTTCTACATTGGTGGTTTCTTCTTTGGTGCGATTATCCTTAACCATGCGATCATCAAGCACATAGGACCGAATGGCATTACCAAAGGTAGCCTGTACAGTTTCACCTTTGATTTTCGCTAATTCTTCTTCCCTTTCCGCTTGTTTTATCGCCAATAATTTTGAGCGCAAGAGATCCATAGCTAGCGCCTTATTCTGTAATTGACTGCGTTCTTGCTGACATTTAACGACAATTCCCGATGGTTTATGCACAATACGCACAGCTGTTTCTACTTTGTTCACGTTTTGTCCACCAGCGCCACCAGCACGCATTGTATCAACTTCGATATCATCATCTTTAATTTCAACAATATGATCAATATCGTCGAGCAAAGGACTTACTTCTATTGCTGCAAAGCTTGTTTGACGGGAATCATTTCCTTGCTTGTAAGGCGACTTGCGTACTAATCGGTGTACACCTTTTTCGCAGGACAAATAGCCATAAGCATATGGTCCGTCTACTTTAAAAGTGGCGCTTTTTATGCCTGCCTCTTCCCCCGGCGATTGATCAATAAGCTCTGTTTTGAAGCCCCTATTCTGTGCCCAGCGAAAGTACATACGCAGCATCATCTCAGCCCAGTCTTGGGCATCAGTACCACCGGCACCGGCATTGATAGTCACAATAGCTGCCGAATTATCATATTCACCTGACAATAGCTTATTAAACTCAAAACGCTCGAGCTCAAATTTTATACGTTTTAAGCCTTTATCAATTTCACCGGTTACAGAATCATCTTTTTCCTCTAATGCCACTTGTGTAAGAACAGAAAAATCACTAACCTCTTGGCACCACTTACGGTATTGTTCAAGCGGTTGCTTTAGACGACTCATTTTTTGAGTTGTTTGCTGAGCGCGACTTTGATCTTTCCAAAAATCACTTTCAAGAGTTTGGCTTTCTAGCTTTTCTAACTCTTTTTGCATCCTATTTGGGTCAAAGAAATTCGCTGACTTTCGCCAGGCGCTCCTCTAAAAGTTCAATTTCGTTCTTTAGTTCGCTTAACTCAATCGCCATTAAAAAACTCGCAATTGGATATTGATTTTAGCGCTGTTGGTTGGATCTGTTGCTTCCATATTGTTTGTTTTCACTGTAATAGGAACACCCCAGGAGGGATTAATCGCATCCAGACCCAAAGGCACTTCAACCGTAATAGACGTAGAGCTGACAGATCTAATTTCGGCCGGATAACCACCTATCGTTACCTCATTTTCACCCGCTACATCAGAAAAGCCTGTTCCCGTAATAGTTAGCGGCTGTCCCGGTGCAGTCGAAATCATACTTACACTCCCAATCTCTGGCGCGCCTTTTATAGTTACTTCGATAGGATTACTCTTCTGGTTACCAATCATCACATAAAGTTTTGTCTTGCCTCCCATTAATCCGCTGGGGGGTTTTATCTGTATGGTTTTACTTTTTGCCGAAACTACAGTCGCCTGTTTATCTCCTATAACAACTTGTGTAACATCAGGATGATCACTAAAATTGCGTCCTTCTATGATTACTTTATCGCTCAGTGCAAAAGAAGTTGGATTTACTTTAGTCACCACTATTTTTGCAGTAACCAACTTCCAACTCAGTTTAGCTCCAGCAGGACCAATCGCTTGAACACTTAAAAGATTATCACCCACCGGCAAAGCACCCGTCAAATTACGGGTTAGTATCGGCTGTTCACCAAAGTCTTTGAGCGTCGCAATTGATTTCCCTGCCAAAGCAATACGCAGACCTTGAAACTTGTTAATAGGACCATTTGTAAAAATCAAAAAAAGCGGAATTTGATCGCAGCCTTTACCCACCGATAAATAGTCACTAAAACTTTGCCACCGCGGTCCAAATGAGCCTATATCTCTGGATTGTAAAATCACTTGTTCATTGGCCGGAAGCATGGCAGAAGAAGTAGAAGAAACAGATGTTGGTTTGCTCTTATTTACAAAAGAAGTGTTAGTTGGATTCGGAGGCGCACTTAATTTAACCGGATTTCTAACTCCACCAGGCGGTGTAAAATTAGGTTGCTTACTTCGATTTACAAAACGAGGGTTAAGTGCAAATGGAGCTCGCGGTGTCTTTGAAGTCTCCTCAGTGTCAACCTGGTTAATTTGGTCGGCAGCTAACACCTCAGTTAAGCAAACAGAGACACTTATCAAGCAGAAAACACCAAGTCTTGTGGCCAGCGAAGTAAATTTCATTTTTGACATTTCCTTAATTTAGTTATTGTCCTTTGTATAGTGCCCGACTATTTTATTTACCCTTTCAAGCTACAGTTTAAATGAAGTGTGGACGGAAAAAGTCTTTTTAGCCTGTATTTATTCACAGTTAAAAGATAATTTTCTCACCAAAGTGGAATGAGTAATATCATGTGTAATTTAATAGCAGACCTAAATTTTTAATCTTCCTAGGAGACTACTTTGGACGAAGAAATCAGTAAACAAGAAGAAGCCCGAAGAATTTTAGATACTATTCGCCATAAAGAAGAGTCTGATGGTGAAGAGCAGAACACGGCAAAACCCATTTCTTACATCGCAGAAGAGGACGCTAATCAACTCAAGGCGCTTATAGCCCAAAAATGGAAGTTAAAAAATGAAGCTCCTTCTACTATCGAAGAATTGCCAGAGCCAGAAAACATTGACCCTATATCCACAGAACAAATTAAAGTCATGCGCAAATTTGCTGCAGTTCAGGAGGACGAAAAAAAGCCATTAAAAACGACTATTCTTGACAGCATAATCAAATTCTACTTCGAAATAGCTGATTCTTTCAAATTACAGACAGCCAATACAAGAAGCTGCTTTAACCAAGGGCATGAATGTGTGCACTGCGCTAAAAAAATTCCTTTTGCAGCTCTCGAAGAGTATGAGAAAGCAGCAAATGGAAAGGCGGCAAAGTCCAAAGCGACCAGAGCATCCGCCAGCACTTCTAAACCCGAACCTAAGTAATTATGCTGTCCTGGGTAAGATTTATAGCGCTGTCGACTTCCTTTCTTCTGGTTTTATATATTCCAGCTCAAGCAAAATCCCACCTCCATACTTTGCCCGATGATACCCAGGAAGATCTTGTTCTGCTCAAACGAATTGCTGATAATCCTAATTTGCTTAATCCAAAATATTTAGAGTGTTCCCTAGGACCAAAGGCTTCCGCTATGATCGCTCGTTCATCACAATCACTGCGCTCTTCAGCGCCAGTGGTTAGAACCTTTTGGCTAGATAGAAGTGGGAATTCGACTCGTTATATTTTTGAACAGAGTGTGCCGAACCCAAATAAATATCTTGGCGAACTTTCTTTAGCCCTCGATAGGAACGAAGATGTTACTGTACAAGACATGACCAAAGTTTTTAGTAAAGATCCAACCCGCGCATTCGATGAAAATGCTCAACCAGTGCTTTTATACACCATGAGTCCTTGCATAAACGTATTAGCCTATGAAGATGCTCGTGTCACGAATTTAAGTAAAATAGCGTTGCAATATGCCGGCCCACGCCTATCGCTACCTTCAAACGCAGATATGGCAGAGGCAATGAAACATCGGCGTGATATCGCTCTCAAGCATGCAGAGCTTGGTCATCACGATAAAGCGAGCTTTTTATTAAGAGAGCACTTAGCAGCTAATCCAAATGATGCAGAGGCACATCTAAAATTAGCCGAATCATATCAGGCTCGTTCTTGTGTAAATGATGCCATCCGTGAATATAAAATCGCCTTGGCTACTTGTGGCAATGATAAAGATATCCACGACCGCTGTTTAGCAGGACTCCATTCACTTAAAGTAGATTTGCCCAATTCAGCCTTACCTGCAGCCAATTTTTTACCCACCAATACAAATATGGTCCCGGCAAGAATTAACATTAATCCAGAACCAGATCACACTTCCCCGCCTAATATAAACTCCGCCACCGGACACAAAATTAAGTCTTTGGATGTCGGTTTTTAATTATTAAAGTTAAGCTTTGGTGACCAGCCGTTCAATTCACCAACTCTATTAGGCTGTTGGCGATCTTTTGACTTCGTAATTACCCCACCCTTACCATAAAAGGCAATAAAGACGGTATTTTGAGCGACTTGACAATAAATTTCTTTGTGATGTAATTGACGGTACAGATTATAGGAATTTACCTATGAGTACCGGGCAGGTTACTAACTCAATTGATACAGCACCAACAGGCATGTTAGACATGCAAGCTGGCGGGTCTGCAAACGCTGCTTTTAGTAGTTTGCAGAATGAATTTATTTCACACGCCATAAACAGGAATAGTGTTACTGGCGGTTTTTTAGCTGGAATGGATGATACCGTAGCTGCTGGCTTACACGAAATAGATGATGGTGAAGCAAAAGTGGTTGGTGGTGACAAGACAATACCCGTGATATCTGCTTCTCAAACAGCGGAAAATGTGAGCAGCACAGCTTTATTCACTAAAGAAGGCTCAAAACAGTTTCTCAATTTTCCAAATATTTATAATAATCAAAGTGCAAATGCCGGAGCCATATATACTCCCAATGCCATAGCTGCTGCCGATCGATTACTTGACCCCAAGAAAGCCACCGCCGTTGCTTAAATTTCGGCAAAATATATTGAAGAGATCGTAAGCTACTAATGCATGCCCTTTTTCAGAGAAGTGGTATTGCAGAAAATTACTGGTTGGATCTTTGCAGGCTAAAAACGAATCACTTAAATCTAAATACTGAAAATCTTTCTTGCCTGCCAGGGCTTTTAATTCTTGTGCCTGCTCTTTCAGATCCTTATAATTTACTATATTAGGAAAAACAGTAAGAATAAAGACACGCTTCTTTTCCTTTGTCTCTTCTGACAAACGCTCCAATAATGCTTTGGTAACAGCCATATCACTCTGATCAGCATAATAAGCTTTACTTATTATTGCTTGCTTACTATTAAACTTATTAGGCAAATTAAGTAATGCTTGCCACCAGTTTTTTAATTTGCAATAGCGTGGCTCATTTAAGCTCAAAGAAAAATCAGCTTGCGTTAAAACACCGTAAATAGCGCTGTTTCTGCGCAAAAACTCTCTAAGCACATTTGTTTTTAGTTTATCTTTATTAGCTAATAAAATACTATTATCTTGCTGTAATTGTCCTGACTGATCTAAATAAAAATATGGACGCGCTTCGGCTCTTTTTCTGTCTTTTGCCCTAACCACATTCTCTAAAGAATCACTACGATTATATAAAAGTACTATCGCATCTGGCTTGTATTGATCAGCTTCTTGCTCATACTGCAAAAGCTCCTGTCCAGTTGAATAACTAGAACAACCAAAATTAATTACTTCAAACTGCTTGATATTGTGCATAGAAGTTTTATGCAATTGCGCATTTAACAATCTCTCCAATACTTTGCCGAAAGTCTGATTCATTTTCACTTGCATTGATTCGACAGCCGAGTCCCCCAACATAGCAATACGATAAGTGCCTTCTGGCTTAGTAATATTATGTTCGCTATCTCGCAATCCAACACTGTTTAATTTATCAGCAGAATAGCCCTCCATGCGCCAAATAACCCTTTTTCCTGCTATATGGCGACAACCCATTTTTAAATCAGGTTGAACAAATTCTTGTCCGCCAACCCCTGCCAGACGAAAGTATCCTTCTAATACAAAAATACCAATTACAAGAGCAGCAATCGTTTGCCATAGACCCTGCCACAAACTAAGCCATCGGACAGCTTTCTTAACCGGTGCATTCGTCAAGATATTTTCTTGTGGAGTTGTAACTATTCCAATACTCATTCGCCTCTAAAATTGAAAATAAATAAACGGACTCATTTTACTGGGTGCAAAGCCTAAAATTAGAAGTCCTATAAATGCATAGGTTACGTAACGCAAGGGAGCAGAGCTTGCCCATAATTGCGCAAATTTGTCTATAACAATCAATTGCCCGCTCTGTCCTAACGCAGGCCCCACTAACCGCAAAGACAGAAATAGACAATAAGCCAGTATAGATATGGGCACTGTAGACTGCCAAAACATTTGCACTAATTCATGACTTCGATCGCTCAGAGTAAGCCAAGGAAGCATTGTGCTCAGCATAAGCCAGACATTATTTAGAGTGTCAGCACGAAAAAGAGTACCGGCAATAAACAAAAAGATTAAAGTGAAAGCAATACCCGAACAATGCCAAATTTTTGTCACCCGCCAGCGACTTAACATACTAAACTTAGAAACAAAGTCATGCCAATCTTTAGATATAACCAGACCCAATCCATGAAAAGCACCCCATAGCACATAGTGCCAGGCGGCTCCATGCCAAAGTCCACCCAGAATCATTGTAATCATCAAGTTACGCCGCACCGCCCACGGTGACACCCGTGATCCGCCCAAAGGAAAAAACAAATAATCTCTAAGCCAGGTAGAAAGAGACATATGCCAGCGTCGCCAGAATTCAGTTAAATTGGACGCCAGAAAGGGCCAATTGAAATTTTCCGGTACTTTATAGCCTAAAAGCATAGCCGAACCACGCCCTATGTCTGTATAGCCAGCAAAATCAAAAAATATTTGAAATGTAAAACCAACAACAGCTATCCAAGCATCAAGCCTTCCTAATGTTGCAGCATGATTGAAGCCATAATTCACGATCAAACCTAAATTGTCACCCAGAACAATCTTTTTATACAACCCTTGCAAAATAAGAAAAATGCCGCCCTTAAAATCAGCTTGGCGCAAAGATAACGGATGCTCTAATTGCCTCATAAAATCTTGATAGCGCTTAATAGGACCAGCGATTTGCGAAGGAAAAAATGCAGCAAATAAAGCAAAATTCTTTAAATTATAAATAGGCGTGCTGCCTTTGTAGACATCCACTATGTAGTGAATAAATTCAAAAGTAAAAAATGAAATACCTAGTGGCAAAAGAATGTTTACCACTGGTTTATCTAAATTAGAAACCGCCATATTCGGCATCAATGTGTGCAGAAATTGGTTGCTCGCACAGATTGCCGCCCATATATTTTCAGCCACAAAATTAGCATATTTAAAAAAGCACAAAGCACCCAAATTAAAACACAAGCCAATTATGAGAATTAAACGCTTTCTTTCGTTTGCTTTCGCTATTGCCAGCCCTAAACCATAGTTAATTAGTGTAAGAAAAATAATCAAAAGACCATAGCTAGGTATCCAATTCATGTAAAAGAGATAGCTAGCTACAAGCAATAACCACGTTCTAAACCGCGCTGGCACCGCCCAATAAATAGCGACTACTATTGGCAGAAAAACTAAATAAGTAAAGCTATTAAATAACACTCATAATCCTGCTCGGCTAGCGGAAAGAATCATTCTCCAGCTTTTTTAAGCCAAAGCAGTTATTGTTATCTATATTTTATAGCTCTCTTTACTTTGCCAAACCTCTATTTCATTGTTATTTTTTTGGGTATCAGCAATAGTTGAGTTTCTCAACATAATCTGGCTTTTATTATCAAATGTTTGATGAGTTTAAGCCTGTCCAAATATCATTTTCGACAAGTACTCAGGTTAGAGTATTCATCAGCTCTCCAGACCATAGCCATTCCACAAAAGTTTGATATGGCAATTTTAGACTATCATGATAAAGCAAATTTCTACTTTACTTTATCATGATAAAGTAAAGTAGCCTATTGGTTTATCCTATCTCAAACAGCCTTTGGCGGTAAGTTCAATTAATATTTGTGCAGCAGGCTGCTGCACAAATACCTTGGGGCACAATTCAGCTTGGGCATTACAAAGAAGCTCTTAAAGATTTTGGAGCAGCCCTGAAAACTTGCTCTCACGTCTCACGTGCTGGTTGTAACAGGGCGCGTCTCCTTGACGAGTTGGGAAAGTATAAAGAGGCAAATAAGGCTTGGTCGGATTTAATTGCTAAATCTGACGCAGCAACCTTGGTCCAGTTAGAAACTAATTCTTAATGTACGCTATGAGACGTTTCGCTTGTGGTATAGAATCCAGGAAAGAATTACCTGACTAAGAACGAACACTGAAAGCATGTTTGACGATGTTGAAGGATTGCAAAAACGTCTTCCTTCATCTACCGACTTAAAGGAAGCCATAAGTGACACTCAATAAGTACATAGGTACGCATGCCTGGCTGTTTGCAGGATTATCAGGCTTGCCCATCTGCGTTATTATTGTCGTACTAGTTTACTTCATGATCTTTGGCACGCCACCTAGCCAACCCCCATCTTGGGGATGGTACGCTAGCTGTCTGTGCCTTCTTGTGTTGGTTGCTGTTATTGGCTTTGTAGTGGCATGTTGCCTCTTACTCTTACTCGAGTGGCGATACTGGCCACTGCCGAAATCATGGACACGCGCTTGCCTGATCGTATTTACAGTAACCTGGAGCATAGTATTTGGCTGTCTGAGTTTGTGGGGGTTTGGCATGGGAGTAAGTGATAGTCCACAGCCAACTTCCGTGCAGGAATTTATAAATAATCTGTTTATTCATATCTGCATTCCTTGTCTAGCCTTGTCTCAAGCGATCTCAATGTCCTTGTTGGCATCCACCGGTTTGACTGTCATTTTGGTGGCACTGGCTAGAGCCATTGCCTGGTGTGCATCACTGATCAACTCAACGAACAAGTAAGCAAGATCCTTACCGATGGTCACAACCATCTACCGACTTGAAGGACTTTGAGTAGCTAATAAATGTTCCATCTCGACCAGACATTTATTACCTCAATTCACAGCGAGTTGACGACAAGAAGACTCAGAACATTGTTTTACTTAATCATAATAATGTAAGACAATGAATTACTTAATCCTAACCCTAGCATTATGTCATGTATCATTTGAAGCGACTAAACAAAGCATTCTCGGAAAACACGTAGGATAACGGTCAGATCAAAAATTATGATTCTGCTCTTCTTGCACACTGTCCAGCCGAATTGGTTCTATACATTCACGTACAAACTCGCGCTTCCACCAATTACCACTGTTTGCGCGCTCGCTAGCATTAGTGAATTGATAGTCATAAAGCCGAGCCCGTATGTACTTTGGCGGACCTTCTGGAAATGGGTTTTTGGCTAAAAGATCCAATACTTCCTTTTGTCCTTGCAATAGTCTAATTACAAAATTTATAAACCATTGATCATTCCGAGCATCACCCAGAGCAGCAAACCACATCTGCCAATCCAAACGGGGTTGTAGTGGTGCCACTACAGGCAGTGCCATTGCTAAATTACCTGGCTTATATTTAAATTCATATTCTTGCCATAAACTGCCGTCATTACTGCCCTCCACAACTATTTCTAATCTCTTTGTCGTCATTACAGCGAATAAACCATAACTATTCGAAATACAATAAGAAGAACTCAAGTCATGCAGAGTTTCCAGAAAGTGCGGTAGAGGCAAAAGCCCTGCCAAACCGCGCTGTAAGCTGCCAATACTGATAAAAGTAATAAATATTGCTGCTATAATTGCCACTATATTTTGTGCTTTATTTAAATCTTTGGCCGGCAATAAATTATTCAATCGTTCATTTATACCAGTCCAAACTCGAAGCTTTACAAACGTGCTCTTGTTCAGCAAACTCTTTATAAGTTGATCGTCTAGTAAAGAAATACACAAAACAATTGTAAGCAAATTAAAGTAAGCATAATTACCTGTAATAGCAATAAGCGTTTGAAATCCAGCAATTATGAGAGCAGCTATTATTCTTGCTTTACGCCCAGTAAAAATCAAAAATGGTATTGCTAATTCAATAATAAAAACAACGACCACACTCATTTCATTAAACCAATGAGGCGCTTGAGCGACAAACCAAGCCATAGGCATAGGCAAAGGCTGAGTAAAATAATGAAAATCCAGCGCAGTCAAATTACGCCATGTACTATCGCCACTAGCTAATTTCACTAAACCTGATTCAAACATCAGTCTAAATAAAAGCCAGCGGATAAGCCAAATAAACAAAATTGACGGTTCAATTCTAGCCGCTGCCCAACGAAATTTGGCAAAACTAATCTTCCATGGCCATTCTAAAAATTGCCAAGGACCAAGAAATATAGCCAAAAATCCAGTTTCTAGCAAAAGTGCGTCCCACTGGAATGAAAGGAAATCTTGTCCAATACTGGAGAAGGATAAATATAAAAACCATAGACAGATAAAGGACAAACCTGTGCAAACGCCAAACATGGCTAAAAGTGAAATTAAAATACCTGCCAAGCAAACAACAAAAAGAACAGCATCGCTAGCATTAAGCCAAAAAATAGTGGGCAAGAGCCAGCAACGTGCAGCTCCAAAATGGTCCGCCACTAATTGCAAAAATTGAGCAGCAGGCAAAATACCATTCTTGCCAAAGAGTCCAATAATTTGTCCGCTGAGCGACAAAAAAGCAAAGAAATAAGTAAAGCTCAAGCTCCGCAAAAACAACCAGGCTGTTAACGAATACTCGGCTTCCGTTAAAGAATTAAGTCTCATTTGTGAAGTAGTCAAGCTTTAACCGTTAGCTTTTGGTCTTACGATTTCGACTGAGCAATCAGCATTATTGACTACGGCTTGGGCAACACTACCAAAAAAATGTTCCAGAACATTTTTATCACGATCGTGAGCTCCCAAAATAATCATGTCTGCAGGCCAATCTTGGGCAAGCTGTAAAATCAGGCTGCGCACATTGCCTTCTAGTATATGGTACGTAACGCCGCCCTTTTTCGATTTCGATTCAATCTTAGCAGCACTTTCTTTGACCAACTTCTCCATTGCTTGCTTTTGCGCTTTATACATTTCTGCATGCGCTTTGTTTATTTTGGGATCTTTGAAAAAGCGCGAATGGAACACAGATTTTGGCTCGGGCACAATAGATACCACTTGGAATATACTCTCTTCGGGCCAAGGGCGAGAGGCAATCATTTCAATTAACGCCTTTGAGTTGTCCGACGCATTTATTGCAACCAAATAACGTGCCTCTTCCATAGGCAATTTCTCTTTTTGCTTTTTCTCTAACGAAGAGGTAGGCATATAGTGAACAATGCGAACGGAGCATGGCGCATTATTGGCTACAGCCATCACTACGCTGCCAAATGATTGATCATTATATCCAGATGTGCCATGCGAGCCCATAACAACAAGATCCGCCTGACAATTTTTAGCTACGTCTAGAATTGTATTTATCGCTTTGCCTTCGTAAAAATTACCCAAAACTTTGCCCTTACCAAATTTCTCTTCAAGCTTTTTGGTAGTTTCAACGAGCAATTTTTTAATATCTGTATCTAAAGCCTTTTGCGCTTCCAATGCCTTCTGCCCCAATCCACCAAAAAAAGCATCGGCTTTAGCGTGAAGCGGCTCAGCAACCGTAACAACGACACATTCAGTGTTCTCTGTCCAGGGTTGACTCAATATTTCATCTACAGCATTGTCCGAATGATAAGAGCCATCAACAGCAAGTAATATCTTCATTAAATAATCAACCTATTGGGAAGCTAACAGTCGTAAATTATATTAGCTTAGCAATAGACAAAGCTAAATTTACTTACCGATTTGCTGCTCAGTCTATTAAACTATGTATGATTTAATGTGCGATTTTAAATGGGGGCATGTTTTTCTTATGACAATGGGCGGTAAAGCAGGGGAAGTATTCACCGAAATTAATGTCACACCCCTTACCGACGTATTTCTTGTCTTGCTGGTTATCATGATTTTGATTGCTCCTTTGGTCAATCAAACTGTGCTCAAAGTCGATCCGCCGGGTCAAGGACCCCCTCCTCCCCATACAACGGATAAGACCCCCACTATCAACATAGACGTAAATGCTCAAAACATAATCAAGTTAAATGGACAAGTAGTCAACCCACAAGATGTATTTGGTTTGATGAAAGCAATTAAAGTCGAACAAGATAAAGCAGGCAAAAAAGATATACCATTGAATCTATCCTCGGATGGCGACGCTTTGCAAAAATATGTGGTCACTGTAATGGATGCCGCAGCTGGTAGTGGTATTAAGCAATTAAGAGTACTTCCAATCCGTCACTAAATATGGTCTTGTCATCACTTTTTAACACACTATATTGTGATTTCCCCTGTCCTCATTGTCAGGAAAAAATTGTCACCGGGATAGGATTTCGAGTAGGTAGCCTAATAAAAGCTCGCTACAAAATAGGCGACACTTTAAACTGGCAACAAGAACCAAGACGCCCAGAAAAGCGCCCCAATAATGGCAATATAATTACGCTTGGCCATTTTAACTGCGATAATCCAAAATGTACTAGCTGGCAAGATTGCTACCCTGATATACAAACAGTCAAAATAACCGTTGAAAAAGATAGAATTATCGATGTCTCTATTTATACTGATGCTCTTTCCGAAGGGCAGTTTGCTATTTTGACCGAAATAACGAAATAGCAAACACAACCACCAGTAAATAATTCTCGTTTCGAAGCAATTTATTTAGGTACCAACATGGACAATCTTAAGCCTCCCGAATTTCTGATGATTCCTGGACCAACGCCAGTACCCAAAGATATTCTCGAAATCATCGCCCGCCCTCCAATTGGACATCGCTCAGCTGAATTTTCCAACATTCTCACCTCAGTCAGCAAAAATTTACAAGCATTAGGTCAAACTGAAAGTGATGTTTTTATCCTCACCGGCTCAGGCACATTAGCCATGGAAGCAGCAATTGCCAACACGGTCAGTCCCGGCACTAAAGTTCTTTCGCTTGTTACAGGTGTATTTGGCGAACGCTGGGTAAGTATAGCTAAGGCTTACGGCGCTGAGGTGGAGAGGTTAGATTACACTGCCGGCACGGCTGTAGATGTAAGCCAATTAGCCAACAAATTGAAAGAAGATAAGTCTATAAAAATTGTCACTATTACTCATAACGAAACCTCTACCGGTGTCATAAACGATTTAAGACAAATTGGACATTTAGTAAGGCAGCATGGTGCTTTGTCTCTTGTAGATGCTGTTACCAGCTTTGGTGCTATTAATATCCCAATAGACGAGTGGCACATCGACGTTCTAGTTACTGGCAGTCAAAAAGCGCTCATGCTGCCACCGGGGCTATCTATGATTTTCTTTGGCAATCGTGCTTGGACAGCTCAAGCAACCTGTAAATCACCACGTTTTTATTTAGATCTCACTCGTTGCAAGAAATCGCTTGCGGCTAATAGTACGCCTTTCACGCCGAATGTATCTTTTATTTGTGCTTTGCAAAAATCACTGGAATTAATTCAATCTGAAGGCATAGAAAAAGTACAAGCTAGGCACCTTAAGCTAAGAACAATGCTGCGAGCTGGTTTGCGTTCTATGGGTCTAAAACTCTTCGTAGATGATGATAGCGCGTCTCCAACAATCACCGCAATTTTACCGCCCGAAAAGTTGAACGTCTCTGACATTCGACAAGCATTAAAGCAAGACTATAGTATAGTTGTAGCAGACGGACAGGATTCTCTTAAAGGCAAAATCTTCCGTATTGGTCACATGGGCTATGTTTTTGAACGCGATATCCTTATGACACTAGCCAGCTTGCAAGCCGTACTTAAAAAACTAGGACGTGATACTACGGCACAACCAGCAATAAAGGCCGCCGTGCAAGCTGCAGGAAAAGCTAAATAAGCTTTAAGCAATATGTTAGACAAACTGTGTTTACGGCCAAAAAGTAGATTAAAGCCATTACATACATTAGTCATAGTTTTAATAATGTGTCTTGCTCTCTTCGCAAAACTGCCCCGCTGTGAAGCTCAGTATTTTGGCTCGGGTGCGGGTTTCGGATATAACGGAATAGGCTCTTCGCTGTTATATCCGCTCAATTCACTTTTTTATTCTGGTTATGGCAATGCTGCATACGGCTTCGCGGCACTGGGAAGCGGCTTTGCCAACAATGCTGTATATAATACCTTTCGCAATATTCCGTATAGCTATATGGGCGGTTATCCTTATTACACTAATCCCAATTACTCGGCCAATAATTATCCTTTAGGTCTGCCACCTAACACAAATAATCCTTTTAATTACAACAACTACAATCCCAGTCAAAATCAAGCCTCTGGCTGGAATTATTCGCCCATTCAAACACTTTCAGCTCCCCAGCCCAGCAATGACCCAAATGATATTTTCAATTCTAGATCTCCTGCAATTACTAGCGACCCTAATTCACCATATAAATCGGCGGTACCTTCCGTGGCCCCAGACAGGCATGTCTTAAGCCAGACCTCAAACGGCATGATGCCTTCTTCTCTTGTTCCAGATACTAGAGCTTTCGCTTTAGAAGCATTCTTCCAAACAGTAAATACCCGATACAAAAGTAATTTAATCCATGCACTAGATCAACCTGACATGCGATCTTGGGCTGCATCACTAGGCTTAATTCAACAAGGATACATATCGTCAAAAAATATAAGCCAATCCCGTAAGAATGCCGTAAACGCAATAGTGAAAGATGCTTCATTAGATGCCCAGAAAAAAATCGATATCTTAAACTTGTTATTGGTAGAATCTCCCCTTAGATAGTAGAGGAAAAACGCCCAAGGCTGCTGCTAAAGCGATCTAACAATATTTTTGCAGATTATTGTCAAGCCTGTTATGATCCAAGGTTTGGACAATCAGGAAATTATATCGGGGCTTTAACTTGCAACAAAAAGTCCAGAACTTATTTGAGACCCTATGTACTGGTATTGTTTTTGTTTTGATAGCTTGTCGGGCAGTATTTACAGTCGCAGATACGGATTTGTGGGGACATCTCCGATTCGGCCGAGATATTCTTAGAATGGGCGCGGTACCTTTACAAGATCCGTACTCCTATTTAACCGAAAACAGCAAATGGATTAACCATGAATGGCTATCAGATGTTATCTTTGCTTTATTTTATAGTGCAGGCGGCACACCAGCATTAGTGGCATTAAAATCGTTTTTTGTCATTACAATCTCCTTACTACTCTGGAGAAGCTTACTCAAAAGTGGCTTTGGTTCAGTCGCTGCAGCTAGCATAATGATTTTTGTTCAAGTTTTACTTGCCATAGCCTTCCCACCACTTCGTCCAAACCTTTTCACATGTTTATTTTTAACTCTAGAGCTACTAATCCTCACAACTTACTCCAAGAGAATCGCCACAGCTAACCAATCGCTCATAATTCTATTGCTACCACCATTATTTATGTTATGGGCAAACCTTCATGGTGGTTTCATTATGGGACTACTTATTTTAGTGATTTATTGGCTGAGCAGTACGGCAGAAACAATTTGGTCTCGAAATTGGCAAAAACTTAAGCGACAAAATCTAATATTTTTAGCCATGATACTACTGACGGTGGCAGTAACAGTCATCAATCCTTATGGTTGTGAATTGTTAACTTATCTTATGAAAACTAATGGTATGACCAGAACTCTATTCATGAAAGGACCATTAGTTTCTGAATGGCAGCCATTGTTTAAAGTCAGCTCTTTATATACTGTTTTTTACCTGCTAACTGTTGGCTTCTCAATTGCCGGTGTTATTTTTAGTCGCAAACCCAAATATTTGGGTCTAATAATGGCATGGTTACTGCTAGCTGGCACCACCTTTTTAGTTTATCGTGCCTTGCCTCTGTTTTGTGTTGCCACTGTAATTCTTATTGGACCCCATCTAGCAGACTGTTGGAATCGCTTATGGAGCCCTATTGTACATAAACGGAACGTTTACTGGCTATTTTTGCCCGCAATGACAATTATTTTGTTTCTATTACTTGCAGGACTAATTACGCAATTATCGGGAATACCGGGACAATTACAGTCTGTGATACCTATACCGGCTAGAGCTATTGCACTGCTAAAACAAACAAAAAGCAAAGCCAATGTACTAGTGGAATTCAATTGGGCACAATATTTCATTTGGCATCTGGGCCCTGACATGAAAGTGGCTATAGATCCTCGCTGCGAAACAGTCTATTCAGACTATTGCCTCTATACTCTTTATGCCAATTTTGCGAAGGCTGATAAACATTGGGACGATATTGTTGATCGGTTTCCAACCGAGCTAGTTCTCATTGGACCAAATTCAAAGGTGGCTGAACTTATGGCTTTAAAGCCCCAATGGGTAAAAGTTTATGCAGATCCCATCGCTTGTATTTTTGCCAAAAAAGATTCACCAATTCAAAAAAGCATTATGGAAATAAATCAAACCAATATTCCAGCTTCAGTCAATACAAATGCTTTTCCGTAAAAAACCTGGCGACTCAGTGCTTGTAGAAAATTTTGCTGTGTAGGTCTTCACCAGAGGCAAACGTAATGCATCAAACTCCCGCACAGTTTTAGCAAATATGCACTTGACACCTTCATGGAGTTTCGCGCGAGCTTCGCTAGCAACAAAAGACAAATCTTGGAAAGTCCTAATATAAAAGATATGCAAGTGGTATTTTTTCTCGTCAAAATTTGATGCCTATAAAATACAGCTATTGCTGAAGCTGTATATGTTTTAGACAAATCAATAAGTTAACAAGGGGCAAAAATACTTGCTTGACTTTCTATAAACGCAATTGGCAGGATTGGGTATTCATCCCTGTCTTTTGGAAAACCTGAATCCTTTTGTGAGCTTGCTTAGTGTGCACCCGTCAACCACCTCGTCGAGGCGCGGGTGATTGTTCTTAGTGGATTTGGGGCAGTGGATGACAACTCGTTCGGATTACTTGCCAAGCAACCTTTCTGAGGAGTCCCGGCTATGAGCACAGAGCAACAGCGCCAAATATTGGTCGCCCACCTGATAAAGAATCTCGGTCCCCAAGCCGCATTAGCGGCTGCCTCGTCAGCAATTAGAACAGCCTTGCTCCGATTATGGGAAGAGGATCAAGATGAAGCCGGAGAGTTCACAGCCATACAACTTATCACCAGAGCAGATTTGCGGCTAAAACGAAGAAAGGCAAAAAGACCAAAGCCACTCAGAGTCAAATACGGCGGGCGCGGCAAAAGCCAGCAAACACAATCTGGCGCAACCTCTATTGACGATACCGATTTTCCCATCGGCGAGGATATGGAGGTTCTTGCTGAATCTCAGGTCGGACAATCATGGTACACAGCTCTCTTGCTTTACAGGCGAATGCAGAGAGCTGCTCGAGCTAAGGCGATCGATGCATACGAGAACGCTTGCATCGGAATCGCTATCCAGATTCCCATTATCCTCATGGTTGCTAAACTTGGTGACCGAGAAGCAACCAACAGTACCTTGCGGCAATTCTTCCAAACAATCGCCGCCGTTTCAAAGGAGATCGATGGCAGGCTTAGCAGACTGGCCGGATCTGCTTTGCAATCAGCCAAATACCCCTTGGTAGCGCAGCCCGCTATCAAAGTTGCCATAGGCAAACTGATTGCCGACGCTGTAAACGCCGACCTCATCAAACCCTCTGACGCTCAACAGGTTGCACAGAACCTCTTTGAGAAGTTAGAAGCGATTGTTCGCCCATTGGGCGAAAGTCGTGCCACAAAAATAATCGAGAGAGTTCGTTTTTATCGCTCAATCATCAATACCAGCCTTTTAGCTAATGCCGTTCCTGGAAGCGAGGACCAAGACCACCTCGCCCGCCGCACGGATGCAGACATCGCTTTCCAAGTTGAAATTGTAGGCGACGTGCAAGCTTCAGTTCGTTTATTGAAGGAGGACATAGAAACAGCCGTTGGCGATTTGCTCGCGGACAATGCCATTACTGTCCTGCCCAATCAGATCAAATCTCTGACAAGGCGGGCTGCTATGGGAATATCTCTTCTCGCCGCGGCCAAAATAGCGGACGAGGAATCGAACACGCGCACTTCCCCTCCTAGCTAAGGAAAGCAACTGCATCTTCTCTCAAGGACGACATTCAATGACCGAGCAGTATCCCCCTCGACGCGGCGGCTGGCTTTATCGTGTGATAAGCCCTCGTGCCGCCGCATTTCACTTTCGACCCACCAGTCTTCGCCCGGTCTCCGCCATGAACGATTGTCCTTTGTGACATGATCCCGCGGCCCGGATCATCGTCTCAACCTGTTTACCTCTCACCAAGAGGAAGGGACCATGTTCGAGTCTTTCAGAAGGTCCGTCGACAGATTGCTCAGGACGATGTCCCTGAGAAGAACCGAAGTTCCGCTGGCCGTCAACAGGGAGTCCAAAGTCGAGGTATGTCCGAAATGCGGACAGCCCTCCGATAGAGATCATTGGGGGCGTTTCAAGCCTTGCCCTACTTGTGCACTGAAGGAACGCCTTAAAGAACTTGACAAAGTCCCGCTGGCCATCAACAGGGAGTCCGAAGTCGAGGCATGTCCGAAATGCGGACAGCCCTTCGACAGAGATCACTGGGGGCGTTTCAAGCCTTGCCCTACCTGTGCACTGAAGGAACTATTGAAAGACTTTGAGTAGGAGCAGCTCCAGGAAAGACGCTCCTCCTACTACTCAAAGCCATAGTCAACCGAAAGACAAACGGGAGGCAGGTTCGTCCTGCCCCCGTTGCCTTTTTTATTTTAGACGTTAAAAAACTTGCGCACGTAATCGGCCAGCTTAGAGACAGCTATGCGCTCCTGTTTCATGGTGTCGCGATAGCGAACAGTAACAGTCTCTTCTCCCGCAATTTTATTTTCTGACTCGGTCATAGTCTCAAAATCCACTGTTATACAAATAGGCGTGCCTACTTCATCATGACGGCGATAAGCTTTGCCAATATTGCCTGTGTTCTCCAATAAAATACGTCCCAGCCCCAACGCCTGCAGTGTCTTTTTAATTGATTCTGCTTTAGACACCAGCGCCTCGTTATTTCTAGCCAGTGGTATAACTGCCACTTTAATGGGCGCTAAATGCGGTTTGATTTTCAATACAATTCTTTTATTGCCATTTTCCAGCGTTTCTTCCGTATAGGCCTCGGTAATTATCGCCAAAACACCTCTATCAACACCGGCTGAAGGTTCAATTACAAAAGGCACTGACTCAGTATTAGCTTCAGTATCACGCACAGTCAACTTAGCAGTGGAATCATTGTTTTCCATCACTTTGGCTTTTAAATTAAGTTCTTTTTGATTTTTGCTGTGCGAGCCTAAATCAAAATCTGTACGATTAGCAATACCTTCTAATTCTTCCAGTCCATGCGGGAAGCGATAAAGAATGTCTACTGTAGCCTTTGAATAATGAGACAATTCATCGGCCTTTTGATGGTAAGCAACTAGATTATCTGACGCCAACCCTTGTTGTTTCCACCAATCTATTCTTGCTTCCACCCATTTTTTATGCCAATCATCGTCTGTGCCTGGTTCAACAAAAAATTCCAGCTCCATTTGTTCAAATTCGCGCACCCGAAAAATAAAATTGCGCGGTGTTATTTCATTGCGAAAAGCCTTGCCTATTTGGGCTATACCAAATGGCAATCTGCGCGAGGTGGAATCTAACACATTACGGAAATTTGTAAAAATGCCTTGTGCTGTTTCAGGACGCAAATAAGCATAAGACTCTTCGTCAACAATGGGACCAACGGTTGTTTTGAACATCATATTAAAAGGACGTGCTTCAGTTAAATCATCCGAACCACATTTTTCACATCGTCCATTTTTTATATGATCAGCTCGCCAGCGACTTTTACACTTGCGACAATCAACCATAGGATCGGCAAATGTAGCTTCATGCCCAGAATAACGCAGAACTAATTTATTGGATAAGATAGCAGCATCAAGACCTTCTACATCATCACGCTCATAAACAACTGAACGCCACCAAGCTGCCTTCAAGTTGTTTTTTAATTCGACGCCCAATGGTCCATAATCATATACACCTTGCAAGCCACCATATATATCAGCACTTTGAAAAATAAATCCCCGGCGCTTACAAAGAGCTACCAAGTCATTCATATTTTTGCTTTTGGTTGAGTCTTCGGCCATCGGTGTTTTAGCGGACATATTTTCCTTAATTGGAGATCCAATTAAAACAGAAGCAACAAGAGCATTACAAGAAGTCGAAATTATATTCGAGAAATATCTTTTTCTTTCCTTCCGTTTAATAGTCGTTTCTTATTTGATTACCTCAAAAATTCTTCCTGACTACTGATCATTACAATTGGCGCAACTTCGCTATTACGCACAGAGCAAATTAATATGTCCCACTACATAAGAGCTATCTAAGAAACCAAAATTGGGCACCCCTTCAGCATTTAGCGCTAAGCGCTTGCTTGACTACACTTTTAAAAAAGCATCACAATGAATCGATATTTTCTTATTTTTTTAGAGTTCACACAAAGCATTATTCCCATAACACAATTCAAGTTTTGCCAGCAAGCCCATTGCTTATCGTATGTTGTTGTAAACAGCATACGTGTTGCATATTTCAAAGACCTCGATCCATCTCCTTTCCCCAGGAGGACTTTTCATGTCTATGCACAAACCACCGCCCCCGCGACGTGACCATTTCGATGTGGCGACAGGGCTTTTGGGCGCCATCAAAGGATTGCGACACGCCCAGCAACCCAACCCTACTTCGCCTCTGAACAACGGTGCTTTCGGCATCATTGCGAAGGTACAGTTTAAGCGAGTGAAATCCAAGCGCACAGACAGATCGCGCCTTCGCTTCCAAACAGCGATCCGGGCCATCCACAGCGTTCAGGAATTGGAAGGCAAGATCCACTGCATCAGCGAGGAACACACGATAGAGGTGGTCATTTTCCTTATCGCGAGCGTGCTCGCCGATGTCGAACTGAACGGAATGCAAAAGAAGGTCAAATTCCTCTTCAGCAAGGAAGAACCACAAACCGACCCAACCTGCCTATCAGGCTCTAATTCCCCGTTCTCGGAGAACTGACAACCAGGCAGAAATGATCTTTACCCACCCGAGCGGTGACGGTCATTTCTGCCAATTTTTTTATTTCTGCAATCCTAACCCACCGCCAATCCATTACGTTATAGAGACACTACGGGCGTCCGGTGAATTTTACAAGCATTACTCTTTCTGCCCAATTTTTTATTTCTATTCACTTTGCTTTTTTTTAACCTAGCTCAATCTTGGGAAGGCGCCTACCAGCTAATCAATCGCGTTCCGCTATCACTACCCAGGTAGGAGAAAAATCGGACAGGTCCAGCCCCAGGCTAAACTTGTCCAATTTTTTTTGGCCTAAAAATATTGATATCAAGTTGTGCTAATTAGCGCCAAGCCTAATAGGCAATTAATTTCATAAAATACATGAAACCTGCGTAATAGATTTTTTCTTCGCTGAGAATCTTGGCTAAGAGTAATTTCTTTATTAAAGCCGGCTTTGCTTTTCATCTAAATATGCACAAAACAATCTCTTGAATCATATCTACTATCCATCACTTGATTTGTCTTAATTATAAATGAAAGAGTAAAAGCGCTATCGCAGTTCGCCCCAACTACTCCCGACTATCTATCTAACCCGCTTTTTTCTACCGACGCTGCCGAAACTTTCGCCATAACAATGGTGAAATTGGGGTTGCATTGATAGCGATAGTTGGTCAACGCAGTTCGGTCTTTATGGCATCACTCCTCGGCATAGAGATTGATTTCACAACAACGAGGAAACAAGGAGCGCAACATGGACTCTTCGACCAGTGAGAGAACTCTGGGCTACTACGAAACTGCACCGGAAGAATACAGTCTCATCGGGGAGAAACCGGGCTGCGCCACTGGCGGCTGCAAGTGGTGCTACAATGGCTCCCCTCGATGGCAGTGGGGTGACCAAATGCCCCTATTCGATGCCACTCGAGATTACCTTTCCGTCAGGATCGACCCTTGGGCGGAAAACGATCCGGAATCGCAGGCACGTTTTCTCAGCATCGACTGGCCGGATCTTACGGATGAATTCGTAGGCGGACCTCTTCGAGGAGACGCCGGTGAGCCTAGCAATCGTTGGGGTTTGAAATATATAGAACCTGCCGCGGAAGTGGCGAGGGTTTTGTGGTTCAGTTCCAGAGCAATCTCGGCGCTGTCACCACGTCGTCGCAAGGAATTGCTTATCTGTCTCTTCCGGTACAAGCACTTCCGACTCTTGCTCGGATTCCCAGGCAATCGCAAGACGGAGAATATCCAGCCGGAACAGCATCTTCGGACTATTGCAGAAATTTATGATATGGGTATGATCAAGCGGCTTCTGGTCTTAGCCCACCCATACCTCCTTGGAGACTCCGACTGGTCGCATCTCGACGAGTTCGAGAGATACGGTATCGTTAACTACAGCGTAAGAGGGTTCTCCTGGGAAGAGTGGATGGACAAACCGGGGAAGATGCCATCTGACCTGGACCTGTCCATCTATAGAGCCCACAAGAACGACGGATTCTACCTCCCTACTGAAGAGGAAGATCCTTGGCGGCAACGCCTTGCCGACCACGGAATCCGGAACGTTACCATCTTTGACTGGATGTGCGAACAGGCGCGAGAGCTGCCCAGTCGGGGGCTGCATGGCAACAAGGAAAAAGCATTAGAGCTCTCTCGCCGCACATTGAAACGTGCACAACTCCTGGGCTTCGGCAAGCCCAAGGACTTCCTGGACGCTGCTGTCGCTCGCCGCACCGTACCGTGCGCTCCGGCTGCCTGAGTCGACTGATGACCAAGTTCTCGCCCAAACGTTTGGAGCCGTCAGAGTAAATCTGAGGCTCCAAACATCTTTTTTTGCCTTTTTGGCACCATATATGGTATCATTATACAGGTATAACGAACGGCAAAAGAATAGGTTTCAGCGAAATCTCTTGCCTTGCTACAGTAGACAATGCCATTCTATAACCCGCTCTTAAGCAAGTGCTGCCTCATCTTTTTATTTATAGTTTCATTTTGTCAGCTATTTTAATAAGGCCATTGCCAATTTTTAATTTCAGGCATATCGTCGCCGTATGTGGTGATATAAGCTTTGTGATCAATTAGCTTATCCCGGACAAATTGTTTCACCCGGCCGGCAATATATTCCAGCTTCGGTATACGCTCAACCACATCAGTCATTAGATGAAACCTATCCAGATCATTGAGCACAACCATATCAAAAGGAGTGGTGGTAGTCCCTTCTTCTTTGTAACCTCGCACATGTATATTGTCATGATTAGTACGCTTATATGTAAGCCTGTGAATAAGCCATGGATAGCCGTGATAGGCAAAAATAACTGGCTTATCTTTGGTAAATAAAGCATCGAATTCTTTATCTGAAAGTCCATGCGGGTGCTCGCTTTGTGGCTGCAATGTCATTAAATCAACCACATTTATTACCCTGATTTTCAGATCAGGTATATGGCTGCGCAACATATCTACAGCTGCTAACGTCTCTAAAGTTGGCACATCACCGGCACATGCCATAACTACATCTGGCTCTCCTTCCTGGTCATTACTTGCCCAGTCCCAGATACCAATACCAGCGGTACAATGTTTAATCGCCTGGTCCATATTCAGCCATTGCAATTCAGGTTGTTTACCAGCCACAATAATGTTTATATAGTTGCGGCTGCGGAAGCAATGATCAGCGACAGACAATAAAGTGTTAGCGTCAGGAGGCAAATATACTCTGATTATATGGGCCTTTTTATTTACAGCTACATCTATAAATCCCGGATCTTGATGACTAAAACCATTATGATCTTGTCGCCAAACGTGAGAACTAAGCAGATAATTCAAAGAAGCAATTGGGCGGCGCCAAACAATTTTTCTACATTCATCTAACCATTTCGCATGCTGGTTGAACATAGAATCAACTATATGTATGAACGCTTCATAGCATGAGAAAAAACCGTGCCTCCCTGTTAACAAGTATCCTTCTAACCAGCCTTGACACAAGTGTTCACTCAATACTTCCATCACTCTGCCCGTTCTGGCTATGTGATCATCGTTGGGATATATCTCAGCAGCAAAAACACGGTCAGTAACTTCAAAAACTGCACCCAGGCGATTAGACATTGTTTCATCGGGCCCAACCAGGCGAAAGTTGTTTGGATTGGACTTTATTATGTCCCGAATCATGTTACCCAGAACTCTAGTAGATTCGACATTTTCCTTGCCTGGACTAGGAACATCCACTGCGTATTGACGAAAATCAGGCATATGCAAATCTTTTAACAAAATTCCGCCATTGGCATTGGGATTAGCGCTCATACGCTTCTCGCCCTTAGGAGCTAATTCGCGCAATTCCGCTTTAAGCCGACCATCAGCATCAAAAAGTTCATTTGGCTTATAACTCAACATCCAATCTTCTAACATTTTTAAATGTTCAGGTTTTGTGGCTAATTCCGCTAAAGGCACCTGATGAGCACGAAATGTGCCTTCTATTTGCAGTCCATCAACAAACTTAGGACCAGTCCAACCCTTTGGCGTACGCATTATTATCATCGGCCAAACTGGGCGTTCTTTTAATAAGCCGCCCTTAGCTTTATTTTTTATTTCTTTGATTTCATCAATAACGGTATCAAAGGTGGTGGCTATTTTTTCATGCATGATACTAGGCTCACTGCCCGTAATGAAATAAGGTTTATAGCCATAACCCGCGAAGAGATCGCTTAGTTCTGTTTCACTAAGTCTTGCCAGCACAGTAGGGTTGGCAATTTTATATCCGTTTAAATGCAAAATTGGCAGTACTACACCATCTATTTCTGGATTAATAAATTTATTTGAATGCCAACTAGTAGCTAATGCCCCCGTTTCTGCTTCACCGTCGCCCACAACGCAACAAGCAATAAGATCTGGATTGTCCAATATAGCGCCATAAGCATGCGTTAGAGAGTATCCTAATTCCCCACCCTCATTGATCGACCCTGGTGTTTCTGGAGCGCAATGACTGGGAATACCGCCCGGAAAAGAAAATTGCTTGAAAAGTCGCTTCATTCCTTCTTGATCTTCTGAAACATCCGGATATAACTCGCTATAAGTTGATTCAAGATATGTATTAGCAACAATTCCCGGTCCGCCATGACCAGGTCCGCAAATATAAATAATATTCAAGTCATGTATTTTGATTATGCGGTTAAGATGCACATAGATGAAATTAAGTCCAGGCGTTGTGCCCCAGTGTCCGAGCAATCTTGGCTTAATATGTTCTATTTTGAGTGGCTCTTTTAGTAAAGGATTATCTAGGAGATAAATCTGACCTACGGAGAGATAATTTGCCGCTCGCCAATATTTATCCATCTTCTTCAATTCTTGCTCCGCAAGGGTTTTTGGCTGCGAAACTAAGTCTTTGTTTTTTTCACCAGCTAGAGTCATGGCATCCACTCCTTTTTAATTGGCAGCAATCTAACACAAAAAGGTAGATTATACATACAATTAAGCATCGGAATTAGCCTTAAATATTAGGAAAAACTTGCCATGGCGCCCTTTTCACACTAGAATTTAAGCATAAGGACTATTACATCTGTACGATAACTATGGCACTAAAATTAAGAATACAAACTCAAAATGATCAATCTGTTTCTGCCACAAGCAGTACAGAAGAATTGCTTAAGGTTCTGCTAGACGTTCAAAATGGCTTACTCATACTAAGCCAAGAAGAAGACGATAGTCTCCGAGGTTGGCTGCTCCTGCATGCTCAAGAGTTAAATAATGGAGAAATAGGCTCCTTAGAAGGACAACCTACTCTTTGTATTGGCAAAACAAACGATGGGCGTCCCTTTGTACGAGATGCCCGAGGTGATTGGCCTCCCGTTAAACCGGAATTCTAATAGATTAATTCGATTGATACTGCGTTTAGTGCCATACCCGAAGCAATTTACTTCATACAATAATGGGTCCATTAATGAAATAACTTGCTTACTCTAATTACTAGAGTAAGCAGAGAATTTTTTATCCCCACATAATACAAACATAAACAAAGGATAGCGCGTTAATGTTCGGTCCTAGCCTCTTATGTTATTCTTTTCGGTTACGCAATATATCAAAACATAAGCAAATCAGGGGTGCAAATGACAACTCTCACTGCCAGTAAAAGCACGCTTCAGCAAGTAGGATTTCCCAATTCCAACAAGAAATATTTTTCCGGTCTAATCTATCCGGATATTCGCGTGCCTTTTCGTGAAGTCAAACTCTCCTATTCTGGCCCAGATTCTAGGCCAGCTACAGGCCTTATATATGATACTTCAGGACCATATACAGAGGCTGATTTTGTTTTTGATTCGTCTAAAGGTTTGCCTCCTATCCGCCAAACCTGGATTGAAAGAAGAGGCGATACAGAAATATACCAAGGACGTATTACAGCCACTGAATTTGTCGAACGATACTTAAATTTCAATTCAGAAAGCAAAAATTCAAGTCAAATTACAAGAAAACCGCGCAGGGCTCTCAAAGGACATAATGTTACTCAAATGCATTATGCGCGTAAAGGCATTATCACTCCAGAAATGGAATATATAGCCATTCGCGAAAACGCCCTACAGGAAGCTTATAAATCCGAGCTTGCCCAAAAATCTAAAAAGGAAATTGCTCAATTACAGGAGCGCAATGCTCGTTTAAAAGGCAATTCATACGGCGCTGCCATTCCTGATCAAATCACTGCCGAATTTGTTAGACAAGAAGTTGCTCGTGGACGGGCAATTATTCCTGCCAATATAAATCACCCTGAAATAGAGCCCATGATTATTGGCCGCAATTTTTTGGTCAAAATCAACGCTAATATTGGTAACTCTGCGGTTAGTTCTTCAATTGACGATGAAATAGCTAAGCTTGTCTGGGCAATTCGTTGGGGTGCTGACAATGTAATGGATTTGTCCACCGGCAAAGATATTCATCTTACCCGTGAGTATATTTTGCGCCATTCACCTGTGCCTATTGGAACTGTGCCTATTTATCAAGCTTTAGAAAAAGTAGGCGGCGTTGCTGAAGATCTAACCTGGGAGATTTTCCGCAATACTTTAATTGAACAGGCAGAACAGGGCGTAGATTATTTCACTATTCATGCTGGCGTACTTTTACGTTATGTACCGCTGACCATAAATCGTGTTACTGGCATTGTTTCTCGTGGTGGCTCTATCATGGCCAAATGGTGTCTTGCCCACCACAAAGAAAGTTTCCTTTATACTCATTTTCGTGAGATATGCGAAATCATGAAAGCTTACGATGTAAGTTTTTCATTAGGTGATGGATTACGCCCCGGCAGCACCGCGGACGCGAATGATGCAGCACAATTTGCTGAACTTGAAACATTAGGCGAATTGACAAAAATTGCCTGGGAAAATGACGTACAAACAATGATCGAAGGTCCTGGTCATGTCCCCATGCATATGATTCAAGAAAATATGACCAAACAACTAGAATTGTGCCAGGAAGCCCCTTTTTATACATTGGGACCTTTAACCACAGACATTGCTCCTGGCTATGATCATATAACCAGTGCCATCGGCGCAGCAATGATTGGATGGTATGGCACTGCCATGCTTTGTTATGTCACCCCCAAAGAGCACCTTGGCCTACCTAATCGCGATGATGTAAAAGCCGGCGTTATTGCCTATAAAATCGCTGCTCACGCTGCTGATTTGGCCAAAGGACATCCAGCCGCTCGCAGCAGGGACGACGCTCTATCTAAAGCACGTTTTGAATTTCGTTGGCACGATCAGTTTAATTTGTCTTTAGATCCTGATACCGCAAAGGAGTTTCATGATGAAACTCTGCCTGCCGAGTCAGCTAAAGATGCTCACTTTTGCTCGATGTGTGGTCCTAAATTCTGCTCTATGAATATCACTCAAGATTTAAGAGCTTTAGCTAACGAAAATATCGAGGACAATGACAGTGACGAAAATGCAAAAAGCGAAACAGAAAAAAATACAAAAGAATCTGTCTCTGTTTAATGATATCTTGGATTTCCCTTTATTCTTTTTAGGCTATTAGCATGTCCGGTGGTATCGCTATTATTGGAGCTGGGCTTATTGGCAGAATACTTGCCTTTGAATGCCATTTAGCAGGCTTTGCTGTTTCTTTATTTGATCGAGATACTAAAGAAGGCACACTCAGTTGCGCCTATACTGGCGCTGGCATGCTTGCTCCTTACACAGAATTGGAATCATCCGAACCTATTATTGCTGCTCTGGGTATTGAGTCTCTCGCTCTATGGCCACAATTATTGAGCAAATTGTCTAATGCTGTTTTCTTTCAAAGAAACGGTACTCTCGTTCTCGCTCATCCACAAGATCAAGCTGATTTAGAGCGTTTTCGCCGTTCAGTGCAACATCGATTAGGCAGCCCCGAATGGAACAGTTTTGGCATTCAAAAATCCAATCAAGCTATGATTGGTTACAATCGGCTTGAACTTATGTCTCTCAAAGTTCAATTGCCCACCATCTTCACCCACGGCATTTATTTGCCTGATGAAGGACAAATTGATAATAAGCAAATCCTCGATGCTCTCAGGTTGGCTATAGATAGAAACAACATTGACTGGCATACTGAATCGTTTGTAAATTCATTGGAGAATTTTGATTCTTTCGATTTTATTATCGACTGCCGCGGACTGGGCGCTCAGCCGGATACAAAAGAATTGCGCGGCGTGCGCGGTGAATTATTAATGGTAGAAGCGCCAGAAGTAAATTTAAATCTACCAATTAGATTAATGCACCCGCGCCACTCAATATATATTGTGCCGCGTCAGAATCATCGCTTTATCATTGGCGCTACTTCTATTGAAAGCGAAGATATGCGCTCCATAACTGTCCAATCGACTTTGGAATTACTTTCAGCTGCTTGCACTGTACATCCTGGTTTTGCCGAAGCCACTATTATTGAAAGTAAAGTTAATTGCCGACCCACTCTGCTCAATAATTTACCCGGCATTATATTTGACCCTCAGTCAAGCAATATAATTAAAGTCAATGGACTTTACCGCCATGGTTTTCTAATAGCACCTAAATTAGCTAAGCTTGTGCTTGCCTTTATAAGCAACAGAACAATCGACCGCCACTACGCCAGACTATTTCAGCCACTCAGTTTTAGCACTAATCAATTTATGAAAGGAGATCCGACTTTTGCAATTAGTTATTAATGGTAAGGCAAAAATAATAGACGGCATCAAAACCGTTCAAGATTTATTGCTCGAATTAGGCTATGAAACAGACTCTGTAGCCGTAGCCCGCAATAATACTTTTGTTTCACGCAGCACTTATTCTCAGTCTGAATTAAAAGATGGCGAAGAATTAGAAATTCTGCTACCCATGCAAGGCGGCTAAAACAAACACACTCCGCAATTAACTTATAAACCTCTCAATGTAAATCATACGGACAATTATTCAATTAATCGATAAATCTCTTAGCGGTAATCACCATGTGGCAATTAGCAAATAAATCTCTTAACAGTCGCCTTCTCTGTGGCAGCGCCCTATTTCCTTCGCCGCAAATTATGCGCGATTCAATCATAGCCTCAAGCACCCAAGTAGTAACTGTGGCTTTACGTAGACAAGCTCCAAGTGCTAACGGTGGTTCTTCTTTTTGGGATTTGATTAAAAGCCTGGATGTCTGCATCTTGCCCAATACAGCTGGTTGTCGCACCAGCAAAGAAGCCATTACCCTTGCTCACATGGCTCGTGAATTATTTGATACCAATTGGATCAAACTCGAGGTCACTGGTGACGATTACACTTTGCAGCCCGATCCTTTTTCTTTAGTTGAAGCAGCCGAATCTCTCATCAAAGATGGCTTTGAAGTATTCCCTTATACCACTTCCGATCTCATCGTCGCCCAGCGTTTAGTGGATATTGGCTGCAAAATAATTATGCCCTGGGCTTCTCCAATTGGATCTGGTCAAGGCATCACTGACCCGCGCGCCCTGCAAACTTTGCGCAACCGTTTGCCCAATACCACCCTCATAATTGATGCTGGTATCGGCAAACCCTCACACGCCACCCAGGCAATGGAAATGGGCTATGATGCTGTGCTTTTAACTTCTGCCATTGCCCTGGCAAACGATCCAGTCAATATGGCACGCGCTTTTGCCGCCGCTATTGAATTTGGCAGACTAGGCTTTGAAAGCGGCTTTATGGAAGAACGCCCTATGGCTTCACCCAGTACACCCACTATCGGTACACCTTTTTGGCATATGTCCACCACACAAACGCAAAACAAAATTGCAGAATAACAATGGATCCAAGCATTTTCAATTATAATAAATGCAATAACAAAAACTGCCCCATTTCTGTTACTATAGAAACAATATAAAGTTTTCGGATGATTACTCATGAATATTTCCCTCAGTTCAGAGTTCGAAAGACTCATAGAACAAAAAGTCAAAAGTGGTATGTACAATTCTGCTAGCGAAGTTGTTCGCGCTGGGTTACGCTTACTCCAAGAGCAAGAAGAATTCAGGAATTTGAGATTCACTGAACTTAAGCATGAAATTCAACGCGGATTAGACGATATCGAACAGGGCAGAATTATAGATGGAGAAGAAGTTTTTGAAGAACTTATAAAACGTAATCAGAAGTTTAAAAAAAATAACAAAAACAAAAAATGAGCCCGCTAAAATTTTCCCATTTAGCCCGCCATGATTTACAAACCATCCATGACTATATAGCTAAGGATAATGTCGATGCAGCTGCAGATTTATCAAGAAATTACATTATCGATGCCTTGCGCTCGCCAAAGCCCCCAAAGCTGGTCGCATACGCGAAGAGTTTTCAATTGGAGCAAGAAGCGTTGTTGAGGGAAATTATCTTATCGTTTACCACCCAATAAGTAATGGTGTAATTATTGCGCGTGTCTTACACAGTAAGCGAAACATACCAAAAATAATTCGTTCCAAGTCTAAGTAGTCAATACGCTTGTATGCCAATTGTGATAATTGAAAAGCACTTTTTTGCTCGACAACAATTAAGAAAATTCTCAAAACCAGAGAGTCGCTTAGCTGTGCAACTCTTTGGCTTCTGCCTACTTTATTAGAGCTTTATCGCTTTGCTTACTTTTTTTATAAAAACCCAAAGAACTCAAGTCAAAAGTTTTAACAGGCTACTGAATATGCTTACCACTGGCATATTTTGCATGATCGATTTAAGATCTCCCCCGCCACCGCTACATCCGCCTCCAGCGCTAGGACATGCGCCACCACTAGCACCAGCAAGGGCTTTATCTCCTGGTGCACCTTGAGCCGACTGTTTACGAGCCTCGGTCCAGCCATAAGCATCTTCATAACATGAGCCATAGCATGATTCACTTGCGTTTGGATTGGACGAACCAGCTTGTTCGAAATTTTCCCCACCCATTTTTGGCTCTCCCTCAAATTTATCTATTGGTAAGCGAGTATAATAACTCAGCATTTATTTATATATGCTATAAAATGCCTGTGAGAAATTTGTGAGTCCGATAGCGTATTATTCCCACCCTCACAAAGCCAAATTACCAATAAATTTTGCTCACTGGCTTTGTAAGCCAGAAACAATTTGCCGAGCACCTCTTAGCCGAACCACTTGAGCCCAACGCCAGAGCATTGCTAGAATTGAGATTACCTATGAAACATATAGCCTGGACAATTGGCGGATCTGACAGTGGCGGCGGTGCTGGTATACAAGCAGATATTAAAACTTTTAATGCCTTGGGCGTTCACGGTTGCTCAATTATTACTGCCATAACAGCACAAAATACTACTGGTGTGAACAGTATCGAGGCAGTCAGCCCGGTAATGATTGAAAGTCAAATTCAGGCTCTTCTAGAAGACCTGCCGCCAAAAGCAATTAAAACTGGCATGCTTTATAGTATCGAAACAATAAAACAAATAGGCAGTTTTCTTGCCACTAGCAAAGCCTTTAAAATATGTGACCCGGTAATGATCGCCACCAGTGGCAGTTCTTTACTCTGCAATGACGGCGCCATTCAGACATTCAACGACTGTATATTACCAAATATCGATTTGCTTACTCCTAATTTGCCAGAAGCAGAAGCATTATTAAGAATCCAAAATTCGCATGCTACAAACCCAAGCGAGTCCTATGTGCAAGATCTGGCTAAAAGGCTGATTGCGCTTGGACCTAAAGCGGTTCTGATCAAAGGCGGACACAGCGGCGGTCCTTTCAGCAATGATTATTTTCAAAGCAATAATTATTCGGCCTGCTTGCTTAGTAAACGTATTGACACTAAATCCACCCACGGCACCGGCTGCACTCTCTCGGCTGCTATTGCTGCCACTATCGCTCTTGATTATCCAATTGAAGACGCTATGGTTATCGCCAAGGCATATGTCAATCAGGGGCTGCGTACAGCCAAACCTCTTGGACAAGGGCATGGCCCGATAGAACAAAGTGATTGGCCAGAAACTTTTTGTGATCTACCTCTGCTTGTTCTACCTTCTACAAATGATTTGGCTATAAATAAATGGTTTAATTTACCAGCCTTTCCAGATTGCGGGGCAGAAAAACTGGGTGTTTATCCCATTGTCGATAATTCTGCATGGCTCGAAAAGCTCTTGCCTTTAGGAATTTCTACCATTCAATTGCGGATCAAAGCTAATAACAATGGCAACCAAAAGCACACCGAAAATGAAATTATCAAAGCAATCGAGATTGCTAAGCGCTTTAATTGTCGATTGTTTATCAATGATTATTGGCAGTCCGCCATCAAATATGGTGCTTATGGTGTGCATTTAGGACAAGAAGATCTAAACTCAGTAGATATCGAAGCTCTGCTAAAAGCAGGCATACGCCTGGGCATAAGCACACATAGTTACAGCGAGGTTGCCCGTGCCTTGGCTTATAAACCATCTTATATTGCCATTGGTCCAATCTACCGCACAACCACTAAAGAAATGTCCTGGCAACCCCAAGGACTAGACAATCTCAAACGCTGGCGTCGTTCATTGCCGTATCCTTTAATAGCAATTGCCGGCATTACTCTGGAACGCTTGCCTGCAGTTATAGCAGCAGGTGCAGATGGCGTTGCTGTTATCAAAGACATTTTAAACGACGAAGATCCGATAGCCAAAACAAAGATATGGCTTGAAACTTATACTGCAGCAATTAGTGACAAGTACGCATCGCCGATAAAAGTCAATTTTACCTATTGAACTTTTTGCTCATTTTCTCTTGATAAGCAGCGTGATGTTTGCGCTAGCCTCGCTAACCTATGGCGTATTCTTTAATTCACAAAACTGGATAATAACTAGTTAATATCCAGTCCCGTCTTTTTTATTTACCAGCTCATATTTAGAAAAACTGCTGAATTTGACACCCTGAGAGCAAAACATGAGAAAAATAATCGAGCTTGATTTACTTCCCGCAATACATAGATAAATGAATTGATCATCTCAAAAAGTTTTGTTCGGAGCATCAAACAATTCTGTAATTTAGGTTCATAACACTTTTTTCTCGCGTTTTTCGACGCAAGGGTGTTTTAAGTCTCGATTGCAGAGATTCAACCCAGAAGGAGCATCGCATGCGCCGCGTCACAATCCTCTTTGCCAGCGCCTTGGTCACCTTGATCGTAGTCAATCTGCTCCCTGATGCACCTCCACCCCAAGTGACAATTTTGTTCCAGGCATACGCTAATCCCAAGAACCCGCTGGGATATTACCCCCTTCTGGAGAAAACTCGCGCCGCTTTTGGAAAACGCGGCTTTACGGACGCTTGGTGGGCACGAAACAAACTGCCGTACGTGTGTTGCTTCGAGGTATTTGGCGCCCAGGAGGTACTTGGCGGAAAAAAGGAGTGGCAGCAAGTTGAGAATGCCATCAGGAGGATGCGGGAAGTGATGCCTGATGTATCGGACAAAGAGATAGCCGAATATTACCCGCCGATCGCCATCGGAGCAATACTCTTGCATTTGGATAGACAAGACAATAGACCACTTGAACCCAAGGTGGAGCTGATTAAAGATATTTGTACCTGCGAACAGCAGGTCGATGCATTTCTTGGAAGCCTCTCTTTACCTAAGAAAGAGATAAAGGAAGACTACCACGACCCACTTCTTCCAGATGAATGGACTGTGCCAAGAATGGAAGACTGGGAATGGTTAAGCCTCTTGCCTAACTGGCTATTAGAAGGGACTGACTATCGTATCAAGCTAACGAGCCTGATAGCGTTACCCCTTTTAGTCGGCTATTTCCTTTATCAAGTCTACGAGTTCGTTAAGCACCGTCGGCATCCCCCAGCATCCCCACTACGACATGATTAATTTTGTCGCTTCTGGCATCCTGTCTTGCGGGAGAAGACAGGGTGCCTTTCATTACCATTTTTCCATTTACAAATCTAGAAATGCCTTTTCATTTTTAGTTTCTTTTTTATCAACTATTTGTATCTGCCAAGCTTCTATACCGCCCTCCAAGCTAAAGGCATTATCAATCCCAGCGTCACGCAACATTGTCACCGCCTTCAGACTACGCGTTCCACGCTGACAATAACAAAGTATCGCGGGGGAGATGCCTGTTTTTCCTTGTTTAATCCTACTTTTAATTTTGGATTTAAGCTGAGCTCTGATATTATCCATGGATAGGGACTGCAGTTCTGATAAGGGACAAAGACTAGCACCATCTAGATGACCTTGCTGATATTCATGTTTCTCTCTAACATCTAATAAAAATGGCTTTCCTGCTGCATCACCTGTTAACAGTGCTGCGGCCTGGGTAATGGAAATTATTTGTTCTTTTACTTCTAGTCGTTTTACACAATTGTTATATTCTATCTGCTCTTGAGCGGATTTTTGCACGTTGCTTATAGATGCACCTTTACCACATAACGGACAATTTACATCCCACTCAATATCAAACTTTTTCAATTGCTCATTTAAAACATCATAGATCAATATTTTACCAGCAATAGAATCTCCCAATCCAGTCATATATTTTATAGCTTCTGTTGCCGCTATTGAGCCAATAATGCCTGTTACGACACCAAGTATGCCTGCCTCCGCACATGGTGGCAATGCTGATGACGAAGGTGGTTTACGAAATAGACAACGGAAGCAAGGTGTCTTGCCTGGTATAAACAGTGAAATTTGTCCTTCGTATTGATATACAGAGGCATGAAGATAGCTAATCTTTGCTAAATAACAAGCATCTGCTATTAAAAAACGAGTGGCAAAATTATCCGTGCCATCGATCACCAAATCATAACCGGCTATTGTATTTTCCACATTGCTGGCATTTATCCTTATCGATAAATCACTAACTTCAATTAATGGATTAAGCTGACTAATTCTATTTGCTAATGCTGTCGCTTTAAATTGGCCTATCTCATTCACTGAAAAGGCTATTTGTCTTTGCAAATTGGAAAATTCAACTTTATCGTCATCGGCAATAGCAATTTTACCTACACCACAAGCAGCTAAATAAAGAGAAATCGGACAGCCCAGTCCGCCTGCTCCCACAATTAATATTTTGGCTCTTTTCAGTTTTAATTGCTTATCCGCACCAAAGTTGTGCAAACGCAAGTGGCGGTCATATCTTAGAACTTCTTCTTTGCTTAAATCAATTTGCTTTTCCATATACGCTTATGTTGCTTTATATCTTGGCAAAATCTATTTAGAATTACTTATAGCTAATCTTTTTAAACTAGCTGGGAACATCCTTAGACGAATTGCATACAATATATTATCAGCAATGTTATTCAAGTATAGATATTTCGGTATTACAGCACTCTTACTCGCTTTGAGTCAGTGTTGGGCGCCTTGCTTTGCCCAGGGGATGAATTATATAATGCCGCCACAAACGCCAGCATACTCGGCTCCTAACACGACTCAGAACTCTAATTACAGCCCCGGTTTCCAAAACCCCAATTATCCACCGCCAGGCTCTATTCAACCTTTTCAAAACCCTGACTTACCGCCGCCTGCTTCTAATCCGTCTAACCAAAACCCCAGTTATCCACCACCGACTTACAGTCAGCCTTTCCAAAATTCCAACTACCAACCACCAACTACTTATAGTCAACCTTTCCAAAACCCTAACTATTCACCTCCAATTTATAGTCAGCCTTTCCAAAATTCTAACTATAACCCTCCAGCTTATAATCAGCCTTATCAAAATCAAAATCCTGATTTACCACCTCCTGCTTCCAATCTACCTAACCAAAATACCAACTATCAACCGCCGACTTATAGTCAACCTTTGCAAAACCCTAACTATCCACCGCCTGCTTATAATCAACCTTATCAAAACCCCAGTCCTAACATAAACAATTTAAGTGCGGCACAAGTCAACCAAGCCGCCGAACTTACCAACGAAGCTTATCGATTAACTAAGTCTGGCAACAGCAGTCAAGCAATTGAATTACTCAAGCAGGCTTTGATTATCGACCCCTCATCGTGCGTTGCTCACCTGGATATGTCGGTAGCACTAATTGCCTTAAAACGTTATGACGAGGCTTTAAGAGAAAGTTCGATAGTTTTGCAATTGAACCCAAACGAAGAAAAAGGTTACCTCAATTATCTCGCTGCTGCAATTGGCGCCAATCATATGCTAGATGCTCTACGCGTAGGACAAGAATATTTGGCTCGCTTCCCTAAAGGACAAAATCGCACCACCCTATCTAATGAAATGGTTGCCGTCTCTCAAGAAATGGATCGCCGCGCTAAAACACGCGGGCTTATGGCACCGCCCGGAGCGCCAGATAATTATTTGTTTTTAGTTACACCATATGGTAAACGGCGCTGGGCATCTACTTTTATGCCTATTAAAGTTTATATTTATCCGGTCCGACATCTTAAGGGATTTTTGCCTGAATACGAATCAATCTTAATTTCATCTTTTATGACTTGGCAGAATGATACTCATGGAGCATTGCGTTTTATACCGGTCAATGACCCAACCCAAGCAAATATTGAATGTCGTTGGACAGATTCTTTAGCCGATCTCAAATTAGCAGCCGAAGCTGGTGATACGCAAATTTTTGGGGATCGAAACAACAATATCTATCATGTAATCATCACCATTTTAACTTGTCGCCCTGATATGCCCGGCGAAAAATTGACCACAAACCTTATGCATCAAGTCTGCTTACATGAAATTGGACATGCACTTGGTATAGATGGTCACAGCGATAACGCGCAAGACGTTATGTATTGTGCTACTGACCCTAACGTAGAGATCGTAGAGATCTCACAACGCGATCTTAATACGCTATTTTTGATCTATCAATAAATAGAAAGAACTAAACAGTTGTGTAAGCTTTGTCTTTTTGACTTGCAGCTGCATTTGTAGCCACTATATCCAAATACTCTTTGCCTTTGAGAAGCGATTCTTGCAAGAGCCACTTTTTATGCCAACGCCTGCGAGCTAACAAAATATTCTTAGGACCATGATTGATCCAAGATACCCAGCCCAGTCTTTTCATTAGCTTGATGACCATATAAGACATATCAATTTCAAACTTTCTCATGCCATTTCTAGCTGAGCCCGGATAAGCATGATGGTTGTTATGCCAACCCTCACCAAAAGCAAGAATTCCAACCCACCAAACATTAACGCCATCGTCTTTGGTGACAAAATTTTTGTAGCCTAATTTAGGCAAGTGGCAAGCAACGTTTAGCATGAGTGGTATTTGTATAACTGCCAAGCCCGCCAATAAACTCATTAAAGCTACTTGCCATCCAAAAACAGCCCAAAGCACTGCTCTGGCCAGGATATTTATTGTCAGGTTGCAAAGATTCATGCGTTGTAAATTGCCATTTTGCTCAAAAAATCTATAGATCGGATCATTGATCAAATCTTTGCATTGCTCAGCAGGCACAATATGATCTGGATATTTTAATTCAAACAACCAGCCGAAATATGAATGCCAAACACCATACCGCGGTGAATGAGGATCCAGCGGCGTATCTACATGCCTATGGTGAGCGCGATGAATAGCCGTCCACCAAATTGGTGAACCTTCGAAAGCTAAATAACCGAGCACAACAAAAAAATACTCAACGAATTTAGCACACTTAAATGTGCGGTGAGAGAGTAACCTGTGATAGCCAATAGTCACACCTAATCCGTGCAAGGTGTAAAAAACTATAAAAAGCACTATCAGTTGAGTCAAACTACTCTCCTTAGACTAAAAGCATCAGCATAATTGTTGAATTATCTGATGCTTTTGTCAAACATTATTTGGTCTAGACTGATTATAAAGTTAATAGCGACTACGACCAAAATTAGATTTTGGTTTTGGTTGCGAAATACTTACAGCAATTTGGCGTCCTTGCAAATCATGCCCATTAAGAGCCTTAATAGCATTCTCGGCAGCTGCTTGGTCTACCATTTCAACAAAGCCAAATCCCCGTTTTTGTCCAGTGTGACGGTCAGTCACTATAGTGGTTGAAACCACTTCACCGGCTTGGGTAAAAAGCTGTTGCAGTTCTTCTTCGGTCACCTTATAAGCAAGATTACCGATAAATAGTTTATTGTTCATTTATACTCTTTAGCGCGACTGGCGAAAAATAACATAGGAATCCACCAGAGGCTTCTTATGCTTTGAAGCCCAGTTATTAGTATGACAGGATTTGCAATATGAGACTAGGGTTATCTTTGACTTTTAGGAAAGGTTTACATTCCAAGAACTTAAGAATCCCTCCAAAAATGAACCTTTTGGAACCATTAAATTTGCCTTCTAAAACAAGAGTGCTGCGATGCTATACCTGTGCGTGGACTCTCTTTACAGCCGCAGCAATTAAAAAATCCCTATATTAGTTCATCAAAATATCCGGATATTTTTTGACAATTATAATTTTCTGGTATTTACGCCCTTTTGACTTTGTTAGCAGTACTTATTTACATAGTGATCAAGTTTAGATAGCGATCAAGCCGCATGATACAAACTCAAACTAAATCTAATAAGATTCGCTCCCCGCTTAGATATCCAGGTGGAAAACAGAAGGCTGTAACCAAAATAGCCCAATTCTTACCCTGCTCTGCCACAGAATATAGAGAACCTTTGGTGGGTGGAGGCAGCGTATATTTCTACGCCAGATCTATCAATTTAGCTAAACAATATTGGATTAATGATGCTTTTAAAGAACTAATCTCCTTTTGGCGAATAGTCCAAGACTCAGCCACATGCGCTGCTCTAATCGATGATCTAGCAAAACTGCGCACTGCCTTTCCTTCGGCTAAGCAACTAAAAACCTATTATGAGAACGCCAAAAAAGAGTGCCCTGACGACGTCTATCGTCAAGCTTTATTATTTTTCTTTTTCAATCGAGTAAGTTTTTCTGGTACGACAAGAGCAGGGGGCTTTTCTAATGCGGCAAGCTTACTTCGCTTCACAACCTCTTCTATTCAGCGTCTTGCCTCAATGCCAAAAGCCCTGGCTGATGTAAAAATTACCAATATTGACTTTGAAGAGATGATTGATAAATCTGGCCCAGACGTATTTATGTTCTTAGACCCGCCCTATTACACGGCTAAAAAGCTTTACGGACATAAGGGTAAACTGCACCACTTTGATCATCAAAGATTAGCTGATGCACTAAAAAATACCAAGCACAAATTTCTTATAACTTATGATGACTGTTCAGAAATACGTCATTTATATAAATGGGCCGAAATTCGCGACTGGCGCTTACAATACGGAATGAATAACTGCAATATCAAACGCGAAAGCAAAATAGGCGCAGAATTATTTATTTCAAACTACTGAAAGAGGTTCACGGTTGTGTTTAACAAGTTGTCTTTACATATTAGCGTTGTAGTAACAGTCTTGTTATGCCTAATCAGTTCGCTAATTAGTAGCGCCGACGAAAACCCAATACCAAGACTATTGGTAGACACATACAGATTTGAATTCGGCGAAGTAGAAGAAGGGATCGAATTGAAACATACTTTTAAACTCACCAACGGTGGTACAGGCCTATTATTACTCAATGGAGCTCACTCAAGTTGTGGCTGCACAGTACCCAAGTTAACAGTAAACAAATTGAAACCAGGAGAGAGTACAGATCTATTAGTGGTTGTCGATACAGCTATGAAACAAGGCAGACTGATTAAGACCGTTTCCGTTCTTTCCAATGATCCCTCCAGCCCCAATCTCAAACTCTATTTATCGATGAACGTAAAAAATCCGCACGTAGGACTGTCAGAAGAGGGTCGTGCCAAAATATTCACCAGTGATAAATGCAATTCTTGTCACGTCGCCAAAGGCAACGGTTTATTTGGTAAAGACTTATACGAAGCCGACTGCGCTATGTGTCATGGCAAACAAGGGTTAGGTGCAATAGGTCCACAACTTCTAGGTCCTTACGAAAACAGTGCTTTTAAAAACGGTATGGAAACGATCGCCTCTAACGGAAGTCCAACTCATCGATCAATGCCAGGCTTTTTAGTTGATGCGGGAGGACCACTGTCAAAGCAACAAATAGATTCGATTTTAAAATATTTAGCCGACGTTTCTAAACAGAGATATTATCCAGGCAAATTAATGCCAAAGAAATAAATATCAATCAGTTCTTAATTCTGAGATTGAATTTTCGGCCAAGATTTGATACGGGAAGTTTATATTTTAGTGGCATGAATAGCCAATTGATTTAAATAATCATTCATTGTCATCTTGTGAGCTTTGGCTAAAGCTTGCAAGCATTTATAATTAGCTGCCATTTGACCATTTTCTATTCTGCGCAAATGTCTTTCGCTTACTCCAGGTATTTGATATTGCCTGATTTTCTTTAGTTTTCTAAATTTGCGAATGGCTAAACCATAAGTAATATTATGCTTGCTGGCAATTTCTTTAAATGGTTCAGGATGAAGAATATATTTTATAGAATCCAGACCGAGATCAATATCATAAGCCGGCCAGGATATTCGACCCCCTTCTTCACTTATTACGAAATTACCCCTATCCTTTGCCGGAACTTTGGAAAAGGCTTTGATTTGTTTAAACCCGACTTCATAATGATTAAACGCACAATCACGAACAAATAACAGCTCTCCCACAACAGCGGCATCAGCAATTAAATTGTCTTGAGCGTGATACTTACCCCAGGCCGCCAGCACACGTTTAAGCACGTCATTATTTGAATAGACAAGCAGACCCTTAATGGATCTTAGTCCGGCTCTTTCTAACAATAGAGGAATCCAGTTTTGACCGGTTTCTTGTCTTATTAACAAACCACGCACTCTTTTTCGTTTATGAGCACTTCTAATAAATTCTGCTACATGGGATAATTCTAGTCCGGTTGTGACAACAAAAATGTCATGGGCATATTCCAATCGTTTATCCTCTATTTTTGAAAAAACATGAATATGCCTAGACTTTGGAATAGCGAAGCGGGCGGCTGAATCCATTACCAGCACAGTAATATTTTCACTTTTAGCATCTGCAAGCGCTATGTGCATACCTTAGTTTCCCATTCACGAAGTAAGTGTTCTTGATGACTAATTACATATTCCTGGAATAATCGCAGCTCTCTTCCTGTTAAATTAAGCCGTGTTTTTGGCCAAACAATATCAAAATGCAAAAAATCGTCTTTCATTGATTCCACAAAATATATTCTTATTTCCCAGTGACCGCGATATTCTATGTGAAAATGTTCTGGCGCATGATCATTCGAATGCCAAAAAATTCTATACCCCTCAATTTGATAATCCGCTTTAGGCAAAGAACCTCCAGCGGCAAGAATTATTATATATTAAAAACCGGACAAAAGTAAGTTTATATAAAATGTCCGATTACTATTTACCGCACTATGTAAACGAAATTTGTGGCAAGTTGGTTCACACAAGTAAAAAAAGAATTTATAAAATAGGTTTGGATCAAAATAAATCAGATCAAAATAAAAACGATGAAGGATACGGCGTCCTTACCCACATCCTCCATCGTCAAACTTCTTCCTCACGACCAGATGGTGTTTATGTAATCCACCCTCTATACGAATCCACTACGATTGAGCCGCTAGCGCCCTGGCTCCATAAAATAGACGCAGCGCCTTGGCGAATTGTTCAATTACGGGGGCCTGCACTTCTGCGCTGCGTCGCCATGCGTCCTCATATGTTTGTCGCAGAACAATAAGGTCCTGCCCGGTCGGTTTTTGTTCTTCGTTCAACTTCTTGACGAAGGCGTCGTTCTCAGCAATCTTGGCTAAGCTCCATGCAGGACTCCAAGCAGCCGCAGCTTGCAACGCCAGAACGGCCTCTTCCAATTTTTGCAAGACGGCATCAATTACGGTCTGTGGCTGAGCATGCGCCTCCAAACTGATGCAGATCTCGACAAAAATGTTTCTGCTTGCCGGGGACAGCTCCCATTGGGGCAAGGACAGGAACTCTTCGGCTCCTTGCTCCAAAATAAGGCGGAGCCACTGGTCAGCCGGCCCGTGATTCTGTCCCTGGTGCTTTTGTACAAACGCGCGGAGTTTGTCCGCCTTTGCGCCCGCCGCATAGTTGAATCGTTTAAGGTCAATCTCTGGCATAATCGCCTGCGTTTGGCATAGGAGCGCCCTAAAGCGTTCAAGCGTCTCAGAGGCAAGGGGAACTGAGGCTTTGGTCAAGGGAAATTCCGAGGACAGGGAAATGGTGGATTCGGTCAAGCCCACTCCAGCCTTTCTCAGGCTCGCAATCTGAGAATGGGTGATGCGAACCAACGCCCTCCCCTTAGGGGTTTGCACAGCAAAACAGCCGTGCTTAGTGGAAGCATCAGGCGGGATATAGCTCACGCGGCCCTTGCCAGCCGCGAGGTCTCTCAAGATCCGGCGCAGGAATTGCCTTGCCGTCCGGTTGACATTTCTGGTTACGGTTTCATCTTGCTTGCGAACAATGTTCTCACGCTCATCTGCGGTTCGTGGACTGGAAGTAGCCTCGCTCATCATCCTCTCCTCTCTGGGGTTGCAGAAAAATACGCCTGCCCAGCTCGCCAGTAAACTCTATGCCAGGATAATCAACCCTATTTCGCCCTAAGAGCGGAACGAAAAAGGTTTTCTAGCATTCTATAAAAAAGTTTTCTGGCGAGACTCCGGCTGGACGAACAAATGGGACTATTTGCAGCTTGCTATTTTTATTGATGTAAAGTCAAGAAATTATATTTACAAATCAATAATTCTGGTTTTGTATTAAAAGTCCGCAAACAGAGTCCAATTTTGGTAATTTATCTGTGGCTTGCCTGTAGATAGAGTGACATAAGCTAGATCTAACGTAATCGGACAGATTTTTTATCAGTTAACCATTGCACTAGCTTGCGTGAACCCAACCGATGCTCATTTTTAGCAAATTTAAATATTTGCACGACCAAACGGAATTCTATCCGCGTAATCCCATTTGTTTTTTCAATGACGCACCGCATATTTGACTTAAATCAAATTGACCCGGAGCCAAAGTGATTAGCACAGCTAGCACATATGTGAATTGGTCCGCCGCATTAATTCAATAAGAAAACTCTTTATTTTGTACGAATTGCTTTGCTAAATTGAAAGTATATTTTATAAAGCCCATCACAAACAAGGTTTTATTTTATCGAGCACATATAGGTCTCTGTCTCAAATTTCTAATTTAATGGTGCATTAGTTGCACCACACAATTGTCCGTACCTCGCCAGATACGATGGGCGAGGTTATTACTTTTGCGCAGCAGGATTAATCCTGTTGCGCTTTTATTTGGAGGAAGTATGACCACACTAATTTTAAAAAAAACAATCGAATCACATTTTGAATATGAGCAAAGCTCAGTTTGGGCCAGCTCAAACTCGGTTTTAGCCACCGTAAATCAGCAATTAATAAATTTACCGTTGGCTAATCTAAACGATCAGCACATCACTTTAGGTTCTTGGAACACCGAATATTTATGGCAAGCTAAAGCTAATTACTTTAAATCCAGCTATAAACAAATAATAAAAAGACATCATATATTGGCTCTGCAAGAAGTCAGTTCTGCCGGACTATCCACTATTGCTTCGGTCTGCGATTATAACTACTTTGTCTCCTCGCCTAATAGTCGAGGACAAGCCGTAGGCTTCCTGGCACACCCTCGTCTCAAAATAACCAATATTCATGAATATAGTGAATTACTGGACGTTTACGGTATACATGATCTCCGACCGGCAATGCAAATAGATGTTTTTGATCCACAAACACAAATCACCTTATCTGTAATTACAATTCATCTTAAGTCCATGCTGGGTGGATTATCATTCACTAGTCTTGTGCGCAAAAAACAACTACAAAACCTTATCGTAGCGATCAGCAATAAAAATCATCCAACAATTATTCTGGGTGACTTCAATTGCTTTCTAGATGTCTCAACTGATATTGAGCCTTTGTTCAACAACGGCTTTAATATCGCAAATCCAAATAATCACACCTCTACACAGCTTGCCGGCGGCAGATTAGATGGTTTATTCTACAAAAACCTACCCGATTTAATTGCTATCAAACGTTACAATATTCGTAATTTCTGGCGTGCAAGCTTGGCCGGACGCTCATTAAGCGACCATGGTTTGCTCACCTGGAGACTAGAAAAACATTAAATCGATTATAAGACTAAAGCAAAGAAAAAGGGGGCATTGCTAGCAATCAATCGCCTCTTTTTTCTTTGATTTCTAGTTTTTTGCATTAAATACGCGGATTGCCAAATAATTACATATAGCACAGCTCACGTGATTAACAGCTAGCGCAGCTGCGAAAGGTTTAAGACGATATCATAAGTGGTATCGTAAACTAGATGCCACCGTATAAGCAGCCACCACCGCTGCCAACCATAGCACAACATTTAATATTAAATGCCAGAACCTCAAGACAATCAGTCAATCTCTGGACAGCCAGTTTCTAACTCGTCTGCTGGATCAAAATCGGAAACTGATTCAGATTCTAATGTTGCCCAAACTGGCAACGATCTCTTGAAACACTTGGGCGATACTATTGCTAAAAAATCTGCCCCCGAAAACAGTCTATTAAGCATCCAGAAGTTTAAAGCCGACGACATATTAGCTGGCAAATATCAGATAGTCAAATTCATAAGTCGCGGCAGTACAGGTATGATCTACCAAGCAAGACATATTATGCTAGACAAAGTTTTTGCCATTAAAGTGCTTTCTCTTGGCGAAGTGACGAGTGAAACGTCGAGCGCACGTTTCCAGCGCGAAGCTCATGCAGCAGCGTCCCTTTCACATCCTAATATTATCACTGTGCACGATTTTGGTATTTTGCCAGAAGGCACCCTCTACTTAGCTATGGAATATCTAGAAGGAGAAACTCTTGCTGCTTTGCTGGAAAGAGAAGGGCGCTTAGACTTTAAGCGAGCTATTCCCATTTTTGTTCAAGTGTGCATGGCACTCGAATATGCCCATACACAAGGAGTCATTCATCGCGACCTGAAGCCTAGCAATATAATGCTCGTTAAAGACTACAAAGGCGACAATTTAGTCAAAGTTATCGATTTTAGCATTGCCAAATTCACAATACAAAAAGCCAATCAAAAAACTATCACCAAGCCTGGACAAATATTTGGCACACCACTTTATATGAGTCCAGAACAATGCAAGGGCAAAAAACCAGATAATCGATCAGATATTTATTCTTTAGGTTGTGTGATTTATCAAGCGCTTTGCGGTGCACCACCATTATTAGGTGATTCTTTACTAACTACAATCTATAAACACGTAAATGATTTACCTCTACCATTTTCGCAACAAATCAACGGTGCGAATATTCCTAAAGAATTAGAAGCAATAATATTCAAGACATTAGCAAAGGAACCTGAGAATCGCTATCACTCTGCCAGCGAGTTACGAGCAGCTTTGACTCATTTTGAACAAACTTACAAACCAAACTCAAGCAATATAGTGCGCTCAAAAGCAACTACTCATATCTCTCGGTTTATGATAAAGGCGCTTAATCTGATTTTGCTTTTTATTGTGGCTTGCTTTGTTATAGCTTTATGTTTATTCTTAAATGCCAAAATGGCGCGTTAGCTATTAAATACCGGGGCTTGTTATTGATTGCAGTCTGTTTTTGAACGAGTTTTGATTTTCATAGTAGGCACTATCTTTGTTGTAGGTAGTGTCAAATTTATACATGTCTCTCTAGAAGCACAAAGAGCTGGGCTTGCCGCCATTGGCTATGGCATTTTAGGCTTCGTAATCGGGCTTTGCTTATGCGTCTGGGCTTTCGCTGGACCACCAGGTTAAGGTTAGAAGTCTCTATTGCATTTTCGCCTTTTACCTGGCAATAGCCATTAATTCTTCTATTTCTTCTGGCTCTTTCGGTGCGCCGGATGTTAAAACCTCGCACCCTTTGGCCGTTGTGACCACATCATCTTCAATACGCACACCAATACCACGATATTTTTTTGGCAAACGTTTATCGTCTGGATCAAAATACAAACCTGGCTCTACAGTGAAAGCCATATTTGGCACCATTGGCATGGTTTTAGCATGCGTACTTCTGGTACCGATTGTCCCCACATCATGAACGTCTAAACCAAGCCAATGACTTGTTCCATGCATAAACACATCACGCAATATAACTGGTGTTGATTTATTGCCATTCTTGCCGGAATGCTTAAGTACTTTTTCTTCGTTCTCAACACTATCCATCTCGGGACCCAATACCCCAAGTTGAATAAGACCCTCTCGTAAGACACCAGAGGCTCTCTCGTGCACTTGCTTTAAGGATACACCCGGTTTAGCAAAAGCAATTGCCGCTTTGTTTGCTGCTAAGACTAAATTGTATATCTCGAGCTGTTCTTCGCTAAATTTGCCGTTAACAGGAAAGGTACGAGTAATATCACTAGCGTAGCCACGGTACTCACAAGCAGCGTCTATAAGCAGAAGATCACCATTCTGCAACCGCGCACTATTTTCGCTGTAGTGCAAACAAATAGCATTCTCACCCCCGGCCACTATACTGCCATATGCAGGCCCGCTCGCCCCGCGCATCATGAACACTCGCTCTATTTCAGCTTGTACTTCATATTCCATCATACCTGCTTTGCATACTTCCATAGCAACGCAGTGAGCTTCGGCTGATATAGAAGCTGCTTGCCTCATCAAGTCCAATTCCACTTTTTCCTTAACCATGCGCATTTCATGAGTGATAGTTTCTGGATTGTGGAGAGAGGAAGAATACTTTTTCCACGCCGGCTCAAATAATTCGTCAAATTCTTCATTCTGCCCAAACTTGTAGTAAACATTTTTTGCCTTCGATAACAAATTGTTTACCACTTGCGTAAACTGATCGACAGTGTAGGCTTCCTGGCAAGCAAATTTTTCTATTGCCCCCTCAACCCCTAAACGATGCCCGGTCCATATTTCGCGTTGTCTGTCTTTTGGTCTCACAACCATTTTGAATTCTGGTTTTCCGTCAAAATTACTCAAGATTAAAACAGATTGCGGCTCTGGAAAACTGCTCAAATAAAGAACATCAGAAGATTGTCTATACGGAAAATCAGTATCATTGCTTCTTATGCACTCTGGATTACTTAGAATAAAAGCAATACTATCTGGTAGCATTTCTTCAATAAAGTATTTGCGCCGTTTGGCAAATATTTTAGCTGGTATTTCTTCAACAACATGAATGGCTTCAGCTTTTAGTGTCATCCGTTTTTTAGTCAAAATATATCCCCACTGCACCGGTCACGCGACGAATCAATTTTATCGCGTCTATTTCTAACTCTTCTCCATACTCCAATTCTTGCCTGCCTCGTTCTTTTAGCAAGCTGAATAATTGGTCCCGTTCACCTTGCGTCAACTCAATCTTTTTTTGATGATCGTCTGCCGCGACTTTCATAAGTTCCACAGTCGACAATTCAGGATCTATTTTATTCATTTCCTAATGGGGTCCGCATTGTTAACTGATAATATGTCATATATTAGCTCTGCACAATGCAATAAGCTAGCCTCAGATTGGCAGCTTTAAGGCATTTATTATGTATTTAAGCTCAATTAGACAAAAAAGCCAACTATCTGCCACATTAGCCGCAGTTGGGGCTTTTTTGCACCTAATTAAAACTCTCGACAAAAGAGTGTTCCACGGTCGTCAATCCAGGGATACTGATTTTCAAGGCTCCATTGTCGCATTCATAGCGTAAGGCTTCCCTAACCACTTCCATTGCCGCTGTACAGATTGTCGCTTTGCGATCCAGTTCGGGTAATGAATTTGTGCCAAGGATCATTGCATCAGCATAATCATATGCAGTTAGAGCAACATCCAAAAACTTGGATGGTCGCCCACAACGTTTCATACTCTCGTTAACTTTACCGGCTTGGCGTCTGATTTCTTTCAGCCTACGATAACACTTGCCATGAGCATATTCACATTCTGCGGCCAAAGCCAAGCGATATTCATCGTAATTATGTTCCAAAGATCGAAGAGCTGCTTTACCTGCCATCACTGCTTTAACATTAGCCATTTTCCTGTCACTCCTCAAGAAAATTAGACACCAAACAGTTAAATTTTTGTTTCCGTGATTATCCTGTCAGATTGTTATTAAGACCGGGTGAAGACAATTTAAGATCTTGCAAATTTTTCAAAATTTGCTGGCGTAAGTAATTTTCATCTGCCGAATTATCAAGTACTTTATCAGCCAACTTACATTTTTCCGGCTGTGACAATTGCCCAGCCAGGCGCAAGTCTATCTCTTGCTCTGAAAAGCCATCCCGCTTGGCTAGTCTTTGGCGTAAAATATTCTCATCGCAATATATCGTCCATACCTGATCATAATCAGACTGACGTTTTGATTCAAAGAGCAATGGCACGAGTGTTGCTATTGCTTTTATTTTTTTTCTGCTATTGGCCAAGTCTATCGTTCTTTCTTTGCATATTGCACGCACTTTTGGATGCAAAATTCCTTCCAATTTGGTCTTTGCTTCTTTATCGGCGAAAATAACTTTTGCCAATTCTCTGCGGTCAATTTCTTGGCCATATCTATTTATAGCTATTCTCATCGCATTGGGAAATTGTGCTGCAATTTGATTGTTTACTTCATTATCTGAAGCCAAAAGTTCGTGCACAACTTTATCGGTATCAATTACAGGTATGCCCAGTTCCTCAAGCATTTTGCCCACTAGAGATTTCCCACTTCCTATTGTGCCTGTGATACCAATAGCAATTACGTTGTTTTCACCAATCTTCACTGCCACAACCCGCGATTTTCTAGTAAATTTTTCATTGTGTCAGGCAAACAATTTATTCTTTGAATATCCGCTAAGCGATAATCGGCATAAACGTGCATCTTGAAGAGTGTGCTCGTGTCACCTACTGGTTGACTGATTACAATAACATCGCCTTTTTTATTAGAGTCGGGCAAAGATACTAGAAATTGTCCCGCATCGTCATATTCCGATAGCAGAGTCAGTCCCGTTTGCATAATTGCTTGTTTAAGTAAAAGTTCTCCTTTTCCAAAAGATACTGGCAATGTCCAGGCCATGCTATTTTTCTTGAGTGGGTATTCGTTTGCTAGGACTAACGCCCGCGAGCGCCAATTAAGTGCCATTGCTGAAGGGCTGTCCACATAAGCTGGTTGAGGCAATGCTACCGCGGGCGGTGGCGGTATTTCGGGAACAATTTCGGACAATTTTGATCCGTTTTTCATAGTAGGGGATGTATTTAAGTTTTCGTCTAAGCCATCGCTTGGCTTAGCAATAGTTTTTTGTTCTTCCGTTTGCGCCCGTACCGGAATCACATAACTATAACCGCACGTATGAGTAAGGAGCATTGTGATTATTAAGTTGACTAATTTTTTCATTTATGCCCTGCTCTTTGCTGTTTCTAACTTACCTAGCATAATTATTATATTTGATAAAGGAAGTACAGCGTAACGAACGGCGCGTAAAGGCGAGGGACGAAGCCGAAGCAGCCACTGTTTGTAACAACTGAGCGCAGCAAGGAATGGCGGTGAGCCTTCCGCAGCGGAGCAATTAAGGATACGCGCGTTGAGGCGAGGGACGAAGCCGAAGCAGCGCTAATATTAAATAGCAAGACTGAGCGAAGCAAGCGCGCTGGTGAAGCGTGCGATAGCGAGCGATTGTGGATACGCGCGTTGAGGCGAGGGACGAAGCCGAAGCAGCCACTGTTTGTAACAACTGAGCGCAGCAAGGAATGGCGGTGAGCCTTCCGCAGCGGAGCAATTAAGGATACGCGCGTTGAGGCGAGGGACGAAGCCGAAGCAGCGCTAATGTAAAGATTAAACTCTCATTGAACCATTGACAGGGCTGAATTCGTTTTCTATGATTTCTGTAGTCTCGGTCTAGGGACAGAGCTCTAAAAAGTTTTGTCCTACAACTTTGAGAATCGGGGTTCCGGCTCGAAGCGACGACGTAGACCTATGAAACTCAGAGGACTAACCTTGATCTTTTAGATCAATCACAATACGGTTTAACTCGAGAAGTAGGAAACGGTGAGGCGTTAGGAGGTACCCCACCTGGAATTTTCCGGGTCAAAACTCGCCCTGGTCCTCGACTGAGACAATATTTATGGTCCATCAAAATTCAGCCAAGTTTCACTTGGCTCATTTAGAATCCACACAAAAGTTCGGCCAATCTATCGGCCAAATGATAGAAGCCCATACTCTGCTTGCATTAGCAGGCGAAATTGGTAGCGGCAAAACGACATTGGTAAAAGCAATAGCAAAAGCTTTGGGCGTGGTTGAAACAGTAACTAGCCCTACATTTGTCATGCTAAATGAATATCGTACCGGTCGCTTGCCACTTTATCATCTTGATCTTTACAGATTATATGATGAAGAGAGCAATGAAATTATTCCTTTTGATTTAATAACCGGTCAATTAGATGAAATATTAAATACGAAATCAATAATTATAATTGAGTGGGCAAATATTTTTTTGAATGGTTACGGACAAGAGCTAAACAAGCTAACAGAAAATGGCTATTTAAGCCTGAGTTTAGAGGCAGACAAGCAGGATGATCAAGCCCGTATATTGACAGTTAATTACGTAGGTGAAACCAGTAAAACTTCTTTTTTTCTATTCGAGAAACTTTGCAAATTGTCAAAAGATATTTTGGTCTAAACAAAAAATTTTTTTCTTAGGCAGTTTAATCGTGCTATACTCATCGCGCATCGGCATCCCTTGACAGGCTTGCCAACTTTACTACATATATATAGTAAACACACACAAATCAGGTTTTAATAAATGCCCAGAGCAACCACTGCAAAAAAGACAAATCCAGTCAGAGCAAAAGCCACCCCCAAGGCTGCTCCCAAAACTAAGACTGTAACAAAAACTAAGACTGTAACAAAAGCCAAGGCTCCTAAAGCTCGCCTTTTAAGTAAGCCAATAGAAGAGCCGTACAACGAAAATTATTCCGGCAAAGGCTCACTTGTTATTGTTGAGTCCCCTGCTAAAGCAAAAACGATTAGCAAAATCCTGGGCAAAGACTTCCAAGTTAAGGCTAGTGTAGGACATGTGCGGGATCTGCCGCGCAACAAGCTAGGTGTTGATATACGCAAAAATTTTCAACCCGAATATGTAATATTGCAAGAAAAAGAACAAGTAGTGGCAGAATTGCGTTCATTAGCTAAAGCGGCTAACAAAGTTTATTTGGCGCCAGATCCTGACCGTGAAGGTGAGGCAATTGCTTGGCATTTATCTGAATTATTGAATCTGCCCAGTGCAAAATTACACCGTGTTGCCTTTAATGAAATCACTAAAGATGCAGTCACGCTGGCAATGAGTAAACCAAGACAAATTGATAAAAATCTAGTCGATGCGCAGCAAGCACGCCGTGTGCTCGACAGATTAGTAGGTTACAAAATTAGCCCGTTGCTTTGGCGCAACGTTAATGGACGTTCTGCCGGACGTGTGCAGAGCGTAGCTGTACGCTTAATTTGTGAGCGTGAAGAAGAAGTGCAAAACTTCAAAGCTGTTGAGTATTGGTCAATCAAAGCTGAGCTTTCACGCAAAAATGCAAAACAATCTTTTGTTGCTCCGCTTTATAAATACAAAGACAAGCGTGTAATTTCGGCTTCCGATAAGCCTTCTGCCAATGCCTTTTTCGTCGACAGCAAAGAAAAAGCGCAACAAATGGTAAAAACCATTGAGAAAGAATCATTTTCTGTCTCGGCTCTTCTGGAAAAAACTGGTAAAAGACAACCTCAACCACCTTTTATCACTTCAACTCTCCAACGAGAAGCGGCTACTCGTCTCGGTTTCACTGTAAAAAAGACAATGCAAGTAGCTCAGTCGCTCTATGAAGGTGTCGAATTAGGCACTCAAGGGCCTGTGGGTCTTATTACTTATATGCGTACTGATTCTACGCGCATTGCCCCTGAAGCACAGCAAGAAGCTTTGAAATATATCAAAGATCGCTATGGGAAAAATTATTGTCCCGACAAACCACGTGTTTACGAACGCAAAGGCAAAGGTGTTCAAGATGCGCACGAAGGTATAAGACCAAGTTATATAGACCGCGCTCCAGAAACTATTCGTCAATATTTATCTCCTGATCAAATGAAAGTTTATAAACTCATTTGGGAACGATTTATGGCCAGCCAAATGTCTGCCTGTGAATTATCCACTCGCACAGCTGAAATCACGGCCGGACCAGCTGTATTTCGTGCTTCCTCAACGGATGTTACTTTCGCGGGTTTCACTATTGTTTATAGCGTTGCCATTCGCCCAACAACAGATGAATCTGGAGAAGCAAACAAACAAGATGGGGAATCTGATACCGCCAATGGTGCTGACTTTGATGCAACCACAGGCACACTACCTGAAGGCATAAGCAAAGGCGAGGAATTAAAACTAAAAGAATTATTGCACGGACAGCACTTTACTCAACCACCGCCCCGTTTTAACGAGGCTAGTTTAGTTAAAACTTTAGAAGAACTGGGTATTGGTCGTCCGTCTACATATGCTGCCACAGTTAATACAATTGTTGATCGTAAATATGTGGAAAAACAAAATAAAACTTTAATACCAACCAAATTAGGACAAGCTGTTAATAAGCTTTTGGTAGAACATTTTGGCACTATTATCGATGTAGGCTTTACGGCTGGCATGGAAGCCAAACTGGATCAAATTGAAGAACACAAAGTAGATTGGCAAGCCATGTTGCAAGAGTTTTATCTGCCTTTTGGTGAAACTCTAAAAAAAGCAAAAGAGAACATGGACAAAGTACTCATTTTGTCGGATCAAAAATGTCCAAATTGCGGACAAGCAATGGCTATTCGCTCCTCCCGTTTTGGACAATTTTTAGGTTGTGTTGGTTTCCCCGAATGCAAAACTAAAATCGCCTTAACCAAAGATGGTCAACCTGTACCAGAAGATCGCCCTAGTGAAGAAAAATGTCGCACTTGTGGCTCACCTATGCTTATTCGCTATGGGCGCTATGGAGATTATCTTGCCTGCTCTGCAGAAGAATGCAAAGAACAACGCCCCATACTTAAATTGACCGGTGTGGATTGTCCAAGACCTGGTTGCGGCGGCCAAATTATCCAAAAGAAATCACGCATGGGCAAAATATTTTATGGTTGCAGTAATTATTCTAGCCAAAAATGTGAAACCGCTTTCTGGTACCCACCTTTATTATCAGGTGGTCCAAAAGGTTTAAATAGATGCCCGCAATGCAACAGTATTTTGATCTACAAAACACTTAAACGTGGCGATCAAATAGCTTGCCCAAGCAAAACATGTGATTTTGCTGAATTAGCATCCGGCAAAGAAGCACACGCTTAAATTTTTAAAATCGGGCTACTTTAGTAGACATGAACGTCAACCTGTGATAGATCAGCCAACTAATTTATACAGGCGCTTAGTAAACCCCAAAGCAGCCGGAAGCTAAGCTTATCCGTTGTCTATCTTTAGCAAATTACCCAAGTTGTCAATTTCACTAAACTAATACTATGAATTCATCCACTTTAGAGAATACAAAAGACACCTATAGTAAGCTCATCGAACTTCTTGATCAGCATGGGGCCCAGTACCGGCTAATCGATCATCCGGAAGAAGGACGAACCGAAGTGGTCAGTCCAATGCGCGGTAATGAAGTGTCTCAGGCAGCGAAATGCATTATCATGATAGTGAAAATCGGGAAAAAAGATAAAGTGTTTGTTCTCGGCGTGGTTCCGGGCGATGCGCGAGTAACCCTCAACACCGTAAAAGCACTATTTCAAGGTAGTTACATTTCTTTCGCCTCTCAAGACATTGCTGAAAAGCTCGCCGGCAGCATTGCCGGCACAGTCCTACTATTCCCTTTCAGCAAAGAATTGATCTTAATTGTTGATCCTTCACTTCGCGAGAACGAATTCCTCTACTTCAATGCGGCACGCTTGGACCGATCCGTGGAACTGAAGACCAGTGACTATTTGAAGATTGCCAACCCGCGATTCGAGCGCATTGCCGAACGCTAATTAGCTTATTTTACTCACTCAATTAGTTAATATTCGGTATAGATTAGCTTCTACTCGGCGCAAAACAAGAGTAGATGTAATCCATTTACATCAGTCGATAGCAAATCTTTAGTATCATAGTGAGAAAGAGGTTCCTTGCCATGATTGTACCCTCACTTTCAGATATCAAAGAAGCAAGAAGCTCGATTAGCAAATATATTCATGCAACACCCATACTACAGTCCAGTTCTTTAGACAAATTACTTGGCTGCACAAATTTTTTAAAAGCAGAAATTTTTCAAAAAACTGGTTCTTTTAAAGTGCGCGGCGCTCTTAATAAGATATTGCATCTTTCACCTGAAGAAAAAGCAAGGGGTGTCATTGCCGTATCGCTAGGCAATCATGCTCAAGCTGTCGCCTGGTCTGCTCAAACCGCGGGACTGTCAGCAACTATTGTTATGCCCACTAATGCTCAAAAAGTGAAAATTGCGGCAACAAAAGGCTACGGGGCAGAAGTAATTTTATTTGGTGCATCTTCTGTTGAAGCTTTTCAAGAAATAGAGAAAATACGTGCTGAAAAGCAATCCACTTTTATCCACCCTTATGACGATTTCCATGTAATAGCCGGCGCTGGCACAATTGCCTTGGAAATTCTCGAACAAGTTAAAAACATTGATAACATATTTGTCTCTGTTGGCGGTGGCGGCTTACTTGCTGGTGTAGCCAGTGCTGTTAAGGCGCTGTCTCCCCAAATCAAAGTGATTGGAGTGGCTGCTGAAGGTGCAAATTCAATGTATTTGAGCATGCAAAAAGGGCATGCCGTTACGCTCAATTCAGTAAATACCATAGCCGACGGGCTGGCGGTTCCTTATGCCGGCGAACTGACTTATGCAGTGATAAGCAAATTGGTTGATCAAATACTATGCGTAAACGATGACGAGATAAAACAAGCGGTAAAATTTTTGCTCCAACGTTGCAAACTGGTCGTAGAACCGGGCGGTGCTACCGGACTAGCCGCCTTGCTCTCTGGAAAGTTTAAACCGGCTGCTCATGCAAGAAACGTTATCATTCTGAGTGGCGGAAATGTGGACTTAAACTTGTTGGCTACCCTTTAAAGCTATATTGTTGATTCTTCTTGGCAGTCAATAAGTTAAATCTGACAATTAATCTATCAAGTCAAGAAGCCACTTTAAACAAGTTTATGTGCTGTATCCTCTCAATTGCTAATTCTTTCTGAATCAGTGTTTAACTAATTGGGTATGTGGGCTAATTAGTTACAAACATGGTGTTAGAATAATCACATTATCTAGCAGTCGCGGGGACGTATGTTCGAGAGATTTACCGAGAAAGCAATCAAAGTAATAATGCTCGCTCAAGAGGAAGCCCGTCGATTGGGACATAATTTTGTCGGCACCGAGCAAATTTTACTGGGATTAATTGGTGAAGGCACAGGTATTGCTGCCAAAACACTCAAATCGATGGGCGTTAACCTTAAAGACGCTCGAGTTGAGGTCGAAAAAATTATTGGTCGAGGTTCGGGTTTTGTAGCTGTAGAAATTCCCTTTACACCTCGTGCAAAGCGTGTGCTCGAATTGTCTTGGGACGAAGCCAGGCAGCTTGGCCATAACTATATCGGCACTGAGCACTTGCTGTTAGGCTTAATTCGCGAAGGCGAAGGTGTAGCTGCTCGCGTATTAGAAAATCTAGGCGTAGATTTGACCAAAGTAAGAAGTCACGTTATAAGGGCCCTTGGTGAACAAGGAGCTGCTACAACTGGTAGCACAGGGGCCACAAGCACCGGACGCTCTAAAACACCTACTTTAGATGAGTTTGGTTTGAATCTGACTCAAGCAGCAGTAGAAAACAGACTGGACCCTGTTGTAGGACGTGAAAAAGAAATCGAGCGTGTCATACAAATTTTAGGCAGGCGCACTAAAAACAACCCTGTGCTTATAGGTGAACCTGGCGTAGGTAAAACAGCTATTGCCGAAGGTTTAGCCATTCGTATTGCTAACTCCGACGTACCAGAAATTTTGACTGACAAAAAGATAGTTATGCTTGATATTGGTTTATTAGTTGCCGGCACGAAGTATAGAGGCGAATTCGAAGAACGTCTCAAAAAAATCATGGATGAAATTAGAACCGCTGGCAATGTGATGTTAGTCATTGACGAGCTCCATACCCTTATCGGTGCCGGCGCTGCTGAAGGAGCTATTGATGCTGCAAACATTTTAAAACCAGCATTGGCTCGTGGCGAACTACAATGCATAGGCGCTACAACAATGGATGAGTACCGTAAGCACATTGAAAGAGATGCTGCTTTAGAGCGCAGATTCCAGCCAGTTATTGTTGATCCTCCTTCTGTAGAAGAAACAATTGAGATTTTACGTGGCTTGCGTCCTAAGTATGAAGAGCATCATCGCTTAACAATTGATGATGAGTCCATCGATCAAGCTGCCAAATTGTCAGACCGCTACATAAGTGACCGTTATTTACCAGATAAAGCTATAGACCTGATAGACGAAGCCTCTTCGCGTGTACGTTTACGTGCTAGTTCGTTGCCACCCGAAGGCAAAGAAGTAGAACGCGAATTAAGAAAAGTGCGCCGCGATAAAGAAATGGCTATTCGCAATCAAGAATTTGACAAAGCGGCCAATTTACGCGAACAAGAAGCCAAATTGTCAGAAAAGATTCGCGAAATTCAAACTGCTTGGAAAACCAAACAAGAATCAGAAAAGCCAATGGTTACAGCTGAAGAAGTAGCCTATGTAGTAAGTGCTTGGACTGGTATTCCTTTGCTTAAGCTCACCGAAGGTGAATCAGAAAAACTGCTTCATATGGCAGATGTTCTGCACCAAAGAGTAATTGGTCAAGACGAAGCGGTGGAAGCTGTTTGTAAAGCTATTAGACGCGCCAGGGTCGGACTCAAAAATCCAAGCCGCCCGATTGGTAGCTTTATTTTCTCTGGACCAACCGGCGTTGGTAAAACTGAATTAGCTAAAGCTTTAGCCGGTTATTTCTTCGGCTCAGAAGAAGCGATGATTCGCATTGATATGTCCGAGTTCATGGAACATCACACAACCTCTAAACTCATTGGCTCACCACCTGGCTATGTTGGTTATCAGGAAGGTGGTCAATTAACAGAGGCTGTACGAAGAAAACCATATAGCGTTGTGCTTTTTGATGAAATCGAAAAAGCGCATCCTGACGTATTCAATGTTTTATTACAGATCTTGGACGACGGTCGTCTCTCAGACAGCAAGGGCAGAACCGTAGATTTCAAAAATACAATTATTATTATGACGTCTAACGTAGGCGCACAATTCATTGATAAATCCAATCTTACTGTTGGCTTCCAACATGTAGCTACTGAGGGGCAACATAACGAGCGTTATAAGAAGATAAAAGATCTAGTTATGGATGCAATGAAAAAGACTTTCAGACCAGAATTCTTAAATAGAATCGATGAAATTATTGTTTTCCAACAATTAACGAAGGAAGAAATAAGACGCATCGTAGATATCATGTCTGCCGATTTGCAAAGTCGCATAAAAGCACAAGGTATGGAGCTAGTCATCACAGACGATTGCAAAGATCTTATTGCCAAAGACGGTTACAATCCAACTTACGGCGCCAGACCATTACGCCGCGCCATTCAGCGCTTACTTGAAGACGCTCTTGCTGAACAAGTCTTACAAGGCAAATTCAAAGAAGGCGACACAATTGAAACCACGCTCGAGGGCGAGACCATTAAATTCGATAAATCAGCGAAGAAAAAAGCTAGCAAAGGCGAAAAACCTGACGACAGCGAAAAAGGCGATAAGCCAGAAAAAGCTGAGAAAGCCGAGAAAAATGGTGGCGAGCGTCCATTAGAAAAGCCGACGTCGACCAGTAAGGCGTAATGCCTATGAGCTTTTTACTTTCCTTAATGCATACCGTAGGCAAACTGGTATTATCCTTAATGCTAGGTCTAGCTGACAAGCGCACTGAAGAACTTTTGATGTTATTTATACCAATACCTGTAGCCATTGGCGCTTGGTTTATCCCTGATTTTCTTCTTCGTCTACCGATCATGAGGCAGCAAAAATGAATGCCGGGTCAATCAAAAATGGAAATCAACATGCAGTTTACTTAGTATCTGGTAGCCGCACACCCATAGCTTCTTTCGGGCGCAGTCTCAAGAATTTGTCTGTAACTAGACTGGCTGCTCATTCAATGCAGCAAGCTATAAGACGAGCAGGAATAATTTCTGAACAAATCGATTCCATTGTTTTGGGTCACGGCTACCAAAGTAGTTATGCTCCTAATACTGCGCGCGTATCTGCTCAAGAAGCACAATTATCGGATGCTATCCCAGCTATGACGGTACAAAGACAATGCGGTTCCGGCATGGAAGCCGCTACAGCAGGTACCCATGAAATTTTGCTCGGTAAATCAGACATAGTTCTTGTGGGTGGTGTTGAGTCAATGTCGACAATCCCTTATCTTTTACCAGGCAAATTGCGCTGGCAAGGCCTTATCGCTCAGAAACTGCCAAAGCTTGTTCGCTTGGGTCCAAGACCAGTATTTTTTCAAATAGCGGACAATGGACTTGCACCCACCGCGTTAATTTGGGATATGAAAACGATCTATATGTCCGGGACTGCTCAGCGATTAGCTGATACTTACAGCATCAGTCGACAGGCGGCTGACGAATATTCGCTGCGTTCCCAAGAACTTGCGCAGAAAGCTATTGCCAGTGGGCGATTCGCCAAAGAAATAGATCCAATATTTGTACCTGGTAAAGGATATTTTTCTGTTGACGAGCATCCTCGCAAAACCAACTTAGAAAAATTAGCTGCATTACCTTCAGTGCTTAAAACCAAAGATATAACAGCTGGCAACAGTTCCGGTATTAATGACGGTGCTTGTGCGCTTATTCTTGCTTCCGCTGAAAAAGTACAGGAGCTCAATCTTAAACCGTTAGCAAAAATAATCGATAGCTGTGCTGCAGGCGTAGATGCTGAACAAATGGGCATTGGTCCAGTAGCAGCAATCAGTAAATTGCTTAAGCGGAACAATCTGAGCATTAGCGACATAGACTTGATTGAAATAAATGAAGCTTTTGCCGCTCAATATTTAGCTTGCGAAAAATTCCTTCACTTAGATAGAGAGAAAGTGAATGTTAATGGCGGCGCCATAGCCTTAGGTCATCCTATTGGCATGTCTGGTGCACGGCTTTTGCTTACCCTTGCCTATGAATTACAAGAACGGGGATTAAAGAGAGGCATTGCTTCTTTGTGTGTTGGTGGTGGAATGGGTATTGCTACACTAATTGAACGCGCAGAATAATAAACAAGAACAAATAAATGATAAATACATCTCATACATCTATACGCTTCACTCAATCCGATCCGAACTCCAAGAATAATATTGCTACTGTTACCTTTGCTGTACCTGACAGTAAAGTAAATATTTTTTCTGAATCATTATTGATCGAATTAAATAACCTTCTGGATCGTATTGCCCAAGATGGGAATGTTAAAGGAGTAGTTTTTACTTCCGCCAAGCCGGAAACTTTTATTGCTGGTGCGGATGTCAAAGTGATTCAAGCGCTACAAAACGACTCGCCCGTGCAAGCTTATGAAGCTTCTAAAATTGGCAAACTTATTTTTGACAAAATTGCAGATTTGCCAATACCTACAGTAGCTGCCATCCATGGCAAATGTATGGGTGGGGGAACTGAATTTACTCTTGCTTGCCGTTACCGTATCGCATCAAATTCTCCAGTCACAATGATTTCGCTGCCCGAAGTAAAGCTTGGCGTGATACCCGGTTGGGCTGGCACCGTGCGCTTACCAAAATTAATCGGCTTACAAGCAGCTTTGGGTCTTATCATGACCGGTAAAGAAGTAGATGGTCGCAAAGCTTGGAAACTAAATTTAGTAGATGAATGTGTGGATCAGGACAAACTTATCTTACGTGCACAACAGATTATTAACGGGGCCTCTGCAAGACGCCATCTTACGTCTATGCGCTCAAAATTAATACGTTGGCTTTTGGAAGAAAATCCTTTGGGAAGAAAATTTATCTACTCTACTGCTTATAAAGGCGCCTTGCGCGAAACAAAAGGCAAATATCCAGCTCCTATAGAAGCATTAAAATTAGTGATAAAAAACTATAATCGTCCAGTGTCCGAAGCTTATGAAGCCGAATCAAATACATTTGCTCATCTAGCTACATCTGAAATATCACGTAATTTAGTCAACATTTTCTTTGCTCAAACTGAATCAAAAAAACCGCCAGCTAATATAAGCGTGCGGCAAGAAATAAATACTGTGGGCGTCTTAGGGGCCGGCATAATGGGAGCTGGTATAGCTCAAGCAGCAGCCTATGCTGGATACAAAGTTGTGCTCAAAGACATTGATAAAAAGTTTGTTGACCAAGGCATGAGCAAGATTACCAAGCTATTCGATAATTTGGTCGAACGCAATAAGCTCAAACTAGAAGAACGCAATAAAAAATTGTCGGACATTCAGGGCACCGTTGATTACAAAGACTTAGCAGAGTGTGATTTAGTAATAGAAGCCGTTCTGGAAGATATTAAAGTAAAGACTGAAGCGCTGGCTGCTATAGAAAAGGTAAATACAAAACCATTTATCTTTGCCACAAATACATCTTCTCTCTCTGTAAATGAATTAGCTGCAGCCAGCAGCCATCCAGACAGAATAGTGGGTCTGCATTTTTTCAATCCAGTTCACAAGATGCCCTTGGTAGAAGTAGTAAAGGGAGCCCCAACATCACTCGAGACCCTAGCCACCGCGCAAGCCTTTGCTCTAAAGTTAGGTAAAACTACTGTTATTACTGCAGACGCGCCAGGTTTTGTAGTCAATCGCATTCTAGTTCCTTATTTAAGAGAAGCTCTTGTTTTGTTGGAGCAAGGGGTACCTCCTGATTCCATAGAGCGAGCTGCTACTGCTTTCGGTATGCCTATGGGCCCTTTTACTCTGCTTGATGAAATAGGACTGGATATCGGCATTAAGGTTACTCACGTATTGCATGAAGCCTTAGGTGAGCGCTTATTTCCCCCATCTTTAATGGCCAAGCTCGAAACTTTAAAAATATTAGGGAAAAAAGGTGGTAAAGGTTTTTATTTATACGAAGAAGGCAAGCGCACAGAATTTAATCCTAATGTACTTGCTCTGATTGAGGCTCCAACAAACAAAAAACAAATAGGCGAAATTCAAGACAGGTTATTTCTTATTATGTTCAACGAAGCAACACGTTGTTTGCAAGAGGGTGTAATCGAAGAGCCTGCTCTACTTGATCTAGCTCTAATATATGGCATTGGTTTCCCCCCCTACCGCGGTGGTATACTGCGCTATGCTGATCGCGTAGGGTTAAAAATAATCCACCAGAAGCTAGCTTTCCTCTCTCAGGTGGACGGCGAAAACTATGCCCCCACCGATATCCTCTTAGAGAAGGTGGCTAACAATTCGAATTTTTACCATTCGTAGATCCGGACACAATACCATAATAGGAAATGGCAAATGGCAATTGCATCTAATCTGGGTTTTCCTCGTATTGGCTATCAGCGCCAATTAAAACAAATCACCGAAAAATACTGGGCTGGCCAAGTCTCTGCTGAAGAATTGCTCAATACCGGCAAAGCTATTCGCGCCAAAAATTGGCAATTACAAAAAGTGGCTGGTATTGAACAAATACCAAGTAATGATTTTTCCTTTTATGATCACATTCTTGATGCTGCCATCATATTTGGTGTCATTCCAGAACACTACTTAAAAATGGTTTCTGCCAATAACGATTTGTCCAATAACATAGATCTGTATTTCCATCTGGCCCGAGGTTGTGCTAACGAAAAGTGTCCATTGCATCCAGGAAAGACTATGCCTGCTCTGGAAATGACTAAGTGGTTTGATACTAATTATCACTATATTGTTCCCGAACTAAAAACCAATCAAGAATTTAAGCTTTATTCGCAAAAACCAATACATGATTTCTTAGAAGCAAAAGCCCTAAGCATACACACTCGTCCAGTAATTATAGGGCCTGTGTCTTTTCTAATGCTTGCCAAATTAGAAGACGAGAAAACCGATCGCTTTTCGCTTTTGCCTAAACTTTTACCTATTTATCTTGAGCTCTTGAACCACTTAAAAAATGCCGGTGCCGACTGGGTACAAATAGACGAGCCGTGTCTTGTTTTAGATCTCGATTCTCAAGCCAATCAGTCCTTCGAAACAGCTTATGCTTATTTGTCTAAATGCAATCTTAAACTTTTGCTTACTACATACTTTGGATCATTACATGAAAACTTGGAATTGGCTGTAAGCCTACCAACAGCTGGATTACACATGGATTTCACCGGAGATACAATAGATAAAGCAACAGCGGCAGGCATAAGTGCTAATACTCTTGTACCCAATAGTTGGCCAAAAAATAAAATACTTTCCGCTGGGGTTGTTGATGGCAGAAATATTTGGATCTGCGATTTGGGCCAAACCATCGAGAAACTCAAATATCTGGCGCGTCACTATGGTGGATTTAATAATTTGATGGTCGCCTCCAGCTGTTCCCTTTTACACACTCCTTTAGACCTAGAAGATGAAAAACAATTAGATCCTCAAATTGTCTCCTGGCTAGCCTTTGCTAAACAGAAGCTAAAAGAAATTACGCTTCTTACCAAAGCGATAAATGAACTCCCTAGTTCGATAGAAAAAGAATTGAATATAAACAAAAACGCGATTTCCGATCACCGCTCTTCTTCTCGGGTTCATAATCCTCAGCTCAAAGATCGTTTAACTAAATTGTCTCCAGAATCCTTTAGACGCAAAAGTCCCTTTGTAGAGCGAAAAGCAGCTCAACAAAAATTACTCCATTTGCCACTTTTGCCCACTACTACAATTGGATCTTTTCCGCAAACAAAAGAAATACGGAAAGTAAGAGCCAACTTTAAATCAGGCAAAATAAGTGAAGAAGCTTACATTGCTGACATGCAACATGAAATAAATCATGCTATTGCTGTACAAGATGAAATTGGCTTAGATGTTCTTGTACACGGCGAACCCGAGCGCAATGACATGGTCGAATACTTTGCCGAATTTCTGGATGGCTATGCATTTTCCGAACAAGGTTGGGTGCAAAGTTATGGCTCACGCTGCGTTAAACCACCGATAATTTTTGGCGATATTGTTCGCAAAGAACCAATGACTGTGCGTTGGTCTGTATATGCTCAAAATCAAGCTAATAAACTAACCAACAAAAAACCTGTTAAGGGCATGCTAACAGGACCTGTAACCATGCTGCAATGGTCATTTGTGCGCAATGACCAGCCTCGCTCACAAACCTGTCAACAATTAGCCTGGGCGATTAGAGAAGAAGTGACCGACCTGGAAAAGAATGGCATAAACATTATCCAAATTGATGAACCGGCCATTCGTGAAGGACTGCCTCTTAAACGGATGCAATGGCCACAATATCTCGAGTGGGCCGTCGAATGTTTTCGTTTAGCCTCATCTTCTGTTAAGGACGAAACCCAAATTCATACACATATGTGCTATTCAGAATTCAATGA
>JABDBL010000002.1 GCA_013288645.1 Candidatus Melainabacteria bacterium | reverse complement strand
AGCAGTGACTTACACAGTATTATCTGCAGATACATTAACAACAATAGCAACTGGATTAACAGCCGCAATAAATGCAGATACACATTTACAAGCAATAGGAGTCACTGCAACATCAGCTTCAACAGTGGTGAGCGTTAAATCAACATCTGTAAATGCCACCACTTATACTGAATCTACAAGTGTCGGAGCCACCGAGACCATTGCCCTTAGTGCAAATACCAATGGTATTCAAACAGCAGCAATAGGTGGTACTAAAACAACAGGTAATACTTTAACAATTACTATCTATGATTCTGGTTTATCAGGTGGTTCAACAGCAATAACTTACACAGTACTATCTGGAGATACATTGACCAGCATAGCAACTGGATTGGCAGCAGCAATAAATGCTAGTACAAGTCTGAAAGCAATAGGAGTAAGTGCAAGTGCAGTTTCTACGGTGGTGAACATAAAGTCGGTGTCGTTGAATAACACAACTTACATTCCATCAACAAGTGGTGGCGCTACAGAAACAATAACATTAGGACTAAGTACGGGCATTCAGCAATATAGCTATAACAACCTAAATGAACTAACAGGAATAGCAGCTGGAGGACTAGCAAGATTTCAAGGAAGCATTAATAAGGCAGTTAAGTCAGCAACAATAAATAGCACTATTCCAGCGACATTAAATTGGTCAGAAAACTTTACTGGCAATGCCGTACTAAGTACAGGAGTAAATAATGCAACGGTATCGGCGGTAGATGGTGGTAATAATACTGTTACTAATCCATACAAGATCTCAGTAAATAGTAGTTCCAGTCAGTTATTTACTAACGATGCCAATGGTAATATGACCAGCGATGGAACGAACACTTATGCCTGGGATGCAGAGAATAGACTAATTAAAATCACTTATCCAGGTACCAATAACTATAGTCAATTCACATATGACGCATTAGGTCGTTGTGCAAAGATAGTAGAGACAACCGCAGGCACAGTAACAAGCACCAAGCAATTTGTCTGGTGTGGAGGTAAGATGTGTGAAGCAAGAAATGCTAGTAGTGCAGTCACGGCTCAATATTTCCCGCTAGGTGAGACGATAAGCGGCACGAGCTATTATTTCACCAAGAGTCATCCAGGCTCAGTAACAGAAGGAATAAATAGCTCTGGGGTTATCGTAGCACAGTACAGCTACGATCCCTACGGACAAGTAACCAAATTACAAGGAAGTCAAAGCTTAGATTTCCAATATGCAGGATATTATTATCATGCACCGAGTGGTTTAAATCTGACGCTGAATAGAGCTTATAGCGCAAATTTAGGCAGATGGATAAATAGAGATCCGGCAGCGGAAGATGGTGGAGTGAATTTATATGCGTATGTCGAAAACGATCCGATCGATTGGTTTGATCCATTCGGGTTGAGTAAAATGGGCGATGATATTGGTGGAGCAGCATCTAATTTGCAAAGTTTCCATTCTGGAGATTTTCAAAATGATCAGGCGAGACACTATTACACTTGTGCTAAGTTTATTGATGCTGCGCTGAGGAAGGCCAAAGCGCCCCTGCCGTGGCCAGCAAATACACATCCGCTATTAGTGTCACAGCTATCGAAATACTTTAAGGATAGCACCGATCCGACGAAGTATAAAAATCCCCCATACGCACAAGTCCCATATGGTTCGTCTTACCAACCACAAGTGGGCGATATTGTATTGTTCAAGGATCATTCAGCAATCGTTACGTCTGTTGATGCCTCGGGAGGAGCTCAAGTCACATACGGAGGATCTACTCAAACTCAGAATGTCGCCACTGATTCACTCTCTTTGCTTACCAGCAGCCCTAATTACGCGGGGATGCCCACCGGAATATATAGAGTCAATCCGTAAAGCGAGCAAAGTCATTAGCTGCGGCGAATTCTTTGTTATTTGAGTACGACTTTGCAAATGTAGCCGCCATGAGCTTTTTTATCCTTGCAGAAAAAGTTGATTACCAACGTGGCTGGACAACGCATTGTTTTCGGAGGCGCTTCGACCGGACTTGCGAACTCAATGGCATGGCTGATGGGGAAATGTGTATACGATTGGCCACATCGTTTGTTAAAGGGATTGGATAAGGGCTTAGTGACAATAATATTTTTTATTCGTCCGTCGCATTCAAGAGTTGCCTTGGCTGCGCCATCTGACAATGCCCACTCGCCCCTCGGTGGTAAGAAATTATGCAGGAACTTGTTCTCTAAATATCCTACATATGTCCGCTCGGCATCGACTCTTGGATAGCACTCTGCAGGATTTACTGCACGTAAGAATGTGCCTGTCGTGAGCATCGTAATGAGAACCCATATTTGATTCTTTTTAGCCAATTTAGTCATTCTCACCTCCATCTGCTAAGAGAGTCCACGGTCATTATATTCGGCGCACCAAAACTTCACAACCTGTTGGCAGTTATTAGTGGAGATTTCACTCCATATTCCAGTCTTTGTCATTCCATCATCATTACTGTTGAACAATTTTTAACATAGGGAGTACGTCCAAGGTCAAGAACTCATCCGCCAAAAGTAAAATAGAATAACATATTGTGTGACCACAGGGTTTTTATTTCCGACTGAACCAGTGTATACAGAAGAACCAGTTCTACTAATCCCTATGAAATCTCGGTAAAGACTAGCTCCAGCCAGTCATTTACTAATGATGCCATGGTAATATGACCAGCGATGGAACTAATACTTACGTCTGGATGCAGAGAATAGGCTCCTCAAAATCACTTATCCAGGCACCAATAACTATAGTCAATTCACGTATGATGCATTAGGTCGTTGTGCAAAGATAGTAGAGACAAGAGCCGGCTCCGCAAATATCAAAATTTTGGCAATTTCAATTATGGTGCGACCGGTAGAGCTTTAGGTATTCCTTTGAGCATATTACTTAACGAGGCTGGTAGGCAACAAAGAAAAGATGGGCACTCTAGACAAGAATGGGGATATCCGGGACCGCAGTGGAACCCTTATGCTAGAACAGGATCTTTCGGCGATGATCCCAATGATCAAATATTAATTAGGCGAGGGTATTTCTATGGACGCTAAAAAGACTATAACTAGCCACGTGCACCCACTTGCCAACAATTCATTATTGTTTTCCGGCGGAATTGTATTACTATTCGTGCTTTGGTTTGCATATTTACTGAAAGATGGTCTGCCGCTCACAGGTCCTTGTGTAAACACTCTAATAACCGAAGTAAGTTCCCCGGACAATAAGCTCAAAGCCTCCGTATTTGTTAGAGATTGTGGAGCTACAACTGATTACAGTACACATGTATCCATTCGAGCATATGCCTCTCCTTTCGATCCTGACAAGCAGTCAGAAGTTTTTGATTCAATAGGTAAATACGATATCAAGCTTAATTGGGTTTCCCCGAGCCACCTAACAGTTAGCTGTAAAGACATACCTTCGGATAAAATTTTTTACCAAGCAATAGTGTGTGGTGGAACAGCAATCCAATACAAGTAAATAAGCAATTTGCTCGGACAGAGAGTAGACTCGTAAGCGCTCCAGAAAGTGCATCTATTCTGGATTAATGTTTTGTTGTACAAATACTGTCAGAGGCGATGGAGTAGGCGCGTGGTAGTTTGTAATAGGAATTTAGCTAAAGAGGCATATTGGCAGGAAATAATAGCTCGAAAGAAAGAGAGCGGTAAAAGCGAATCAGAATTTTGTAGAGATGAATGCTTAAAACGGATACAATTATGCTACGTGGATTACTGGACGCTTCTCTAGATTAGGTTCGTCTTTGCGCAGAATTTCTCTAGTTAGTGGAGCTATTTCACCTTCTCCTAATATCAGATACTTTAATATGTAAACGATGGGATTGCCTTCGGTCCAAACTAAATAAAGGTGTGGGGATGCCGCTTTAACAGAAGGTTCTGAAGCTGTAACCTATACAGTATTATCTGGAGATACATTAACCACTGTTCCATCAACAAGTGGCGGAGCTACGGAGACAATAACATTAGGACTAAGTACGGGCATTCAGCAATATAGCTATAACAACCTAAATGAATTAACAGGAATAGCGGCCGGAGGACTAGCAAGATTTCAAGGAAGCATTAATAAGGCAGTAAAATCAGCCACAATAAATAGCACAATTCCAGCTACATTGAATTGGTCAGAGAACTTTACTGGTAACGCTGCACTAACTACAGGAGTAAGTAATGCAACAGTATCAGCGGTAGATGGTGCTAATAATACAGTCACTAATCCTTACAAAATATCTGTAAACACCGGTTCAAGCACGTCACTAACAAATGATGCTAACGGCAATATGACCAGTGATGGAACGAACACTTATGCCTGGGATGCAGAAAACAGGCTAATTAAAATCACTTATCCAGGCACCAATAACTATAGTCAATTCACATATGACGCGTTAGGACATTGTGCAAAGTATAGTAGAGACAGCCGCAGGCACAGTAACAAGCACTAAGCAATTTGTCTGGTGTGGAGGTAAGATGTGCGAAGCACGAAATGCTAGTAGTGCAGTAACTGCTCAATATTTTCCTCTAGGTGAGATGATAAGTGGAACAAGTTATTACTGCACGATGGATCACTTAGGCTCTATACGTGAGATGACTAATAGCTCTGGGGCTGTGGTAGCGCAATACAGCTATAACGCATATGGGCAAGTGACGAAGATACAAGGAAGCCAAAGCTCAGACTTCCAGTATGCAGGATATTATTATCATGCACCTAGCGGATTAAATCTGACCCTAAATCGAGCTTACAACGCCAGTTTAGGTAGATGGATTAATAGAGATCCTATAGGTGAGTTAGGCGGCATCAATCTGTTCGCATACGTATTGAATTCACCCATCAATCAAATAGATCCCTATGGGACGCAATCAAACCAAGCAAAAAAGAACTGCCCTTCATGGTGGCCTCCGCTGCGACCTTCCTGGTGGCCCAAAAACTGGGCTTGGCCGTGGCCAAGTACAAATCCGCTGCCGCCAGGTTATCCCCCGGGTTACAAAGATGAATGGGGTCGGCCATCAGCGCAACCAAACACGCCGCCAAACACGCAACCAAACACACAGCCCCCAGCGCAGCAGCCTGACTTAACTCCCCAGGGTAGGCCCATACCACCACCCGACCCGGATATACAACAAACTAAAGAGCTGACAGATCAAGAAGATCAGCGTATTCAACAAGAGCGTCAACAAAATCCAACTCAGGCAGATTTGCAAACGCACCCAGAACCGGGAGGAAACAGAGTTGGTACTTTCGCGCCAAGATAGAGCATGCATCGAGTCAATTTGTGTTGAGGGGGTGCGGCATTTATGCGCTATAATTTTCTATAGGTTTGTACGAGCAAATTAAGAAGCAACGATGAAAAAGAACTGGAATGTTAGACAAACTAGTGCCGCAATAATCACTTTGATCGGCACAACTTGCCTCCTTTCCGGGTGCTACAAAGCTAACAAGCCAGTTGTTGCTGAGAAATCGCCGTCAGAAGTAATCTATGACCGTGGACTTGACCTTTATCTTCATGAAAAGTACAAGGAGGCACTGGAAGATTTCAATCGCGTGTTAACGCTTGATCCAAAAAACGAATATGCATATCTTGGACGTGGAAATGTTTGGGCGAGATTTGGCAATTATAAGCAGGCCATTAATGAATACAATGAGGCTTTGAAGATAAACCCTAGCTACGCGTCCGCATATAATAATCGAGGAAATGTTAGAAACTATTGCGGGGACTTTAAGGGGGCTATGCAAGATTTTAATCGCGCGCTGGAGCTTAATCCAAACCTGCCGTATGTATATTGTGACCGCGGCGCCTTGCGCTCGGCGTTAGGCGACAACAAGGGTGCAATTGATGACTATAATGAAGCAATACGCCAAGATCCACAGTATGCCGGAGCTTACTTGAATCGCGCCTGCAGTCGGGCTGTGCTAGGCGACGAAACCGGGGCAGTTATTGACTATGAGAAAGCACGTCAGCTAGATCCTAAAAAAATTCCGCTCTTCAAGGATCCGATACGTGAACTCAGGAAGGGCGGAGAACACAAATTTTCCAAGTAAGCTCAATTACATTGCCGACATTCTAGAGGCACGTTCCAATATAGAGCCGCAACAAATAGCAAAGATAGACAAAAGATAGATTGCGCACTTAAGGTTCTCGGATGTAAAAATAGGTAAGCGTTCCAGCAAGTACATCTATTCTGGATTAGTGTTTTGTTGTACAAATACTGTCAGAGGCGATGGGGTAGGCGCGTGGTAGTTTGTAATAGGAATTTAGCTAAAGAGGCATATTGGCAGGAAATAATAGCTCGAAAGAAAGAGAGCGGTAAAAGCGAATCAGAATTTTGTAGAGATGAATGCTTAAAACGGATACAATTATGCTACGTGGATTACTGGACGCTTCTCTAGATTAGGTTCGTCTTTGCGCAGAATTTCTCTGGTTAGTGGAGCTATTTCACCTTCTCCTAATATCAGATACTTTAATATGTAAACGATGGGATTGCCTTCGGTCCAACCTAAATAAAGGTGTGGCACATACGAGGTCTTATCCCGCAGGTATAGCATAATTACGGCTAAAGCATTAGGAATGGCTGTACTCGAACATTTGAGCACTTTATATTTGCCAACTTTTTCGCCTTGTACTCTTAATGGCCCATCATGAAAATCTGAAGCATTGCTGATTGTCACTTCTACAAAAATAAACTCGGTTGGCATGATATTGTGGATGGTACTAATTTTATGTGCTTTTTTATCATAATTCCCCGCGCCTGGTTGGTGAGCTACTAACTTTATAGGAGTTCCCTGGGCGTCTTGAATGAATTGCCTTGCTTGCGGATCAAGAATTACCTGGTGACTGCGTAATTCTGTAGAGCGCATTATGCGAGAAACAAAAGAGGTAATATAAATAGCTCCTATAAAAAATAAGGCAATCTTGATTCCGTCAGGACGTTCAAATGTATTGACAATTGTGGTGTAGAAAAAAACAAGAGTAGCAAATAAAAAGGCCAAGCATCGCCACCAATTTTCTTTCAACGATGTTAAAAAACAGGCAAGGGCCGCTGAGCTCATCAGCACCAAAACGCCTGTAGCGTAGGCAGCTCCCTGAGCGTCGACATTAGCATGAAAAATTATAGTTACAGTAATACAAACAATGGCAAAAAATATTACTAAAGGACGACGAGCCTTGGCCCAATCGGGTGCCATGCCATACCGCGGTAAATAGCGAGGTACAAGATTTAAAAGTCCAGCCATTGCCGAAGCGCCAGCGAACCAAAGAATTAAAAGAGAGCTAATATCATATGCGGTGCCGAAATAGTCGCCCAAGTATTGGTGAGCCAGGTAGGCTATTGCTCTACCATTTGCTGCTCCAGTAGATAAAAATTCTTTTTCTGGAATTAGTAGACAAGTTATAAATGAGCTTGATAGAAGAAATACGCTCATAATCAAAGCGGCGGTGTTTAACAGTTTTTTGGTATTTAGAATGCGTGCTTCGGGAAATTCTTCTTTGTCACTGGGCTTCCCTCTAACTAATGGCATCACCGCTACGCCAGTTTCAAACCCCGATAGACCAAGGGCCAATTTAGGAAAGAGAAGACAAGAAATACCGAGCATTTGCCAGATAGAGCCATGGAGTACAAATAGGTTATGCCACCAATTATTTACTAGCGTCCAATCGAAAATTAGATGATAAAAGGCATACAAAATGATTATGGTGCTTAGCGTCAGATAGATGCCTACCAGTAGCACGGCTATTCCAATTGCTTCGCGAAAACCTATAAGAAAAACTGCTGATAAAATGACTAGCATAGCCAAAGTCAAGCCCATCTGGTCATGCATCCAAGCAGGAAAAATAGGGTTTTTAGCGATGTGCGTGGCGGCATCGGCAGCTGAAAGAGTGATAGTAATAATAAAATCCGTAGCTGCAAAACCAAGCAAACACAGTACAGCCAGTTTGCTATACCAGCCAGGCAAAAGTTTTTCTAGCATAGAAATGCTGCCTTGTCCGTGAGGGCTTTTGCTAGCCACCCTTTTGTAAACAGGCAAAGCACCAAATAAGGTGAGCAAAACCAAAATTATTGTTGCCAGCGGTGATAAAGTGCCGGCAGCAAGGAAAGCAATGCCCGGCGCATAACTTAAAGAAGAAAAGTAGTCGACGCCGGTAAGGCACATCACCTGCCACCAAGGATGTTTATGATGCTCCTCGACAATAAGGCGACTGCGCTGCATACCGTCAAGGAACCAGACTGAAACTTTCCGTTTATTAATTTGCTTGAGGGCGGTTGATAACACTTGCTTTCACTAATAATTGCTTGCAAATAGTGCTTTTACCTTTTTGACTCAATGATAAAAGCTATGCCGGCAATACTGTTTTGGGGATAATAAATTGGACAGAAGAATCCTGCTTTTGGCGGCGCTCGCATATCCGACACTTTGCTGATATGAAAAGCACTTTTATCATTGATTAGCGAGCAAATTTCAACGGCAATATGGTTGGGAGTTACTCTTCTCTCGGCATAAGCTAGTTTTGCCTCGAACATCCTTCAGTAAAACTTGTGACTTATTCAATGAACTGTTTTCGGCTACTGCCAATTTGATGTGATGTATATGAAAGAAATGTGTGATTTGCTTGCTCATAATATTTTGTCTTGCCATCGGATTTAATTTCACACTACTAAACTAGCGCAGAGAATATTCCATAAGAAATTCTATATGCAAGCTAAGATCTTCTATGAGAGTATATCTTTTGTCAAATATATAAAAAATTGATATTAAGCTTATGGTGGTTATTTTAGTAGTATTTAATCTGGATAATATAAAGCACACAGATGTTTGATTTATTGAATCTTGGCCTGAGTAAATTTAATCCCGAGATTTTGAGAGTTTATATTTCAAAGGACGATTATCGGCTTTTTGCTTTTGAGTTCTGTTTGTTTGGTATCGATCAACTAGGCTTTTACTGGTATCCACCGACCGAAGCTACACCAGAAATAGCAACTGGTGAATCGAGCTGTAATTTCAAATTGGTTCCCGATGGAATGGTAACATCTTTACCTTTGCGCAATAGTAAACTGTCGGCTGCACCGAGTCCACCACCAATAGCAGCTCCGGACCAAGCTCCCATGCCAGCACCGTATCCGCCGCCAGCAATTGCACCAACTGCAGTACCAAGAGCAGCACCGCCACCGGCACCTAATAGTCCGCGAAAGGCTACCGAACCAACTTTATTTTTCGTTGTTTCGCCTGTTAATTCGTCTGATTGATCACCACCCACCTCAGCATATTTGCCAATACTGCCTACGATATGGGAGGTAATAGGGGTTTCTGATCCATCAGGTAGACGTAAACGATTGAATTTGATTTGCAATTTTCCTGAGTGAGTGAAGTGGCCTCCAGCCTTTGCGTCAGTTACTTGTCCTAGAACTTGTGTTCCAGAAGGTATAATGGAGTCACCTACGGTGACGTTCTGTGATACTGTGGCTTGAATGAGATCACCAGCGCGTGCAATCTGAGTAGCAATGGAAGTAGATAAAGTTACAGGAATGATTTGACCTGTTTGAGCGTAAGCAATACGTCCTTGTCTTAGTTCTTGTCCACCTGCGCCACCTTGGTAGTAACCACCGGGAGGATTCTGTTGGGCATAATTTCCATGTCCTGGATTAGCATTGACCGGATTACTGTTATATGAATTAGCATTATACGAGTCATAAGGGCGGCTATTATTTGGTGCAAAGCTGCCTTGAGCAGGCTGCGCTATATTATTTTGTGTATTTGGTGGTTGTGAACTGCCTACAACCTGATTGCCGCTATACTGAGCCTGATTAGCGGCAGGATTATTATCGGTTTTAGCTGGCGGGGCACTGGCAGCATAGGTGTCTGACAATTGGGCAACATAGGTGTTGATACTCTCTTGATCAACCAGAGCATTGCGAATTTTATCAGCCCACTGATTGGCTAGGAGGGCTGGCGTGGTTTTAGCGGCAGTAGCATCGGCTGCAGTAACGGTGACTACTTGATAACCGCCCAATGTAATAACTGGTGCGCCTTGTACATAGGTTATATTTACAGAAGATGGCGTGCGGTCTTTTGCTGCCACTAGAGCATCGTCGAGATGTTCTTGGATGGTTGTTGTACGTCCGGCGATTGAAGTAGTGTCACCAGCACTTGGAATTGCAAATACTGGCTGTCCGGCTATTTTAATAGAATTGTTAGCGGCAAGGACTGATAGTGGGACAAAAGATAAACTTTGGCTAAGAAAAATGGCAATCAAAGCTTGAGCGAATTTATATTTTAGGCTTTTTGGCTTGAGCGCTTTATTTCTAAAATCTGTCATATTTACTCCTAATACAATTAGACTAGGTGTTGTCTGTGTTTCACATAGTATCATGAGTCTAGGCGACTATTGTCCGGATAGCCGCAATTATTAGAATTGAGGAGGTCAGATGCGAAGTTTAGTAAATGAGGCATATAGATACAGTGGGCTTTCTCTAGTATGAAATTTATTGCCGAAACAATTAAAGAAAGGGCTCTGGGTAAAAATCAGTGGATTATCGAAAAGCAGGGTGATTTATTGCTCGTATTTTCACCTTTGTTAAAGAAATATCCTAATTTTGTTCATGCTTTTACTACCAGACAAGGGGGACACAGCCGGCCCCCTTTTCACAGTTTCAATATCGGCGTTAACCAAACTACTGACGAAAGTGTGCGTCAGGATGCTCGTAATAACAGAGAATTACTTTGTAGTACTTTAAATATCCCTTTTGTTCAGCTTAAAACAGCCAAGCAGCTTGTGCATTCGACTAAAGTAGTAATGCTGGAAACAGTGGGGCAACCAGATGAAGTTGATGGTATTGTTACTAAAAAAACGTCAAGCCCAGTCTATATGACGTTCGCTGATTGTGTTCCAGTTATAATTTATGATCCGGTAAAGCATGTTCTTTGCTTAATACATGCAGGTTGGCGTGGCACCGCAAGTGGTATTAGCAAAGAAGCGGTTCGTTTTATGACTGCTGAGTTGGGCAGCGATACAAATGATTTGGTTTGTGCTGTTGGACCGGCAATTGGCTCTTGCTGTTATCCAGTTGGCATAGGAGCTGTTGAAAAACTGATATATAGTCTAATTGAAGAAAAGCAGTTAAAAAATACTTCAGGAAAAATTGAAAGCTGGAAGGCAGAAGATTATTGGGAGAATTGGTCAAGTCTAAAGTCTGAGCAATTGGCGGATATTACTAATAAGTTTTGGTTATTGATCGAAAGCCTTAATTTAGAGGGATTTTTTACTCGCGGAACTAAACAAATTCATGTAGATCTAAAAGCAATTAATGCCAGTCAGATAATGTTTTGTGGGGTCGAGCAGGTGGATGTAACGGATTTATGCACGGCGTGCAAAGAAGATCTGTTCTATTCGTACAGGCGTTCTTTCATTAATAGTGAAGGTCCTACTGGACGTCAGGCGGCTATAGCCTGTTTGCTTTAACATTCTTAATTAATTCTTGGCAAGATGCCTTTTATCCAACAGACTGAGAAAAATCAATCAAAAAAGGACTACAATTGATTATTCTCCTGACGTAATTTTAAAGCAGATAGCAATGAAAAATTGGCGATTGAATTTAGGTTTGGTAGCAGCGATATTTTGCCTTGGTCAAGCTCAGGCTAGTACCTCTGCTGCCCAAGACACGGTTTTAGTCCCTCAAAAGGCAGTTCTTGATCCTGCGTATGAAGAAATAGATAGCACTACTAAGGCTCCAGAATCACCCTTAATAAAAAAGACAGCGCCATCGGATTTGACCAAAGCATCAAATGTGGTGCCAAATGAGGATAGCTATCCTTTAGTTAGCAAAATGGAAGTACTTACTTTTGGCAAAGAAATCACTAATAAGCTAATTGAAGAAAGATTGGGTGATTTGGAGCAAGAAGTTTTCCATAACAAATTTAGCGATCAGTCATTGTTTGATCGCACGCAAAAACTCAAATTGACGATTTTAGGACCCGATGAAATCAATCAGGAAGATCGAGATACCTACTCTGTTCCTTTACTGGGTTCGCCTGAGAAACAGGCACCGGGGAGACAGACAGAACCGGGGATAACTTATTTTGAGCTAATTGCTCAAAGTGCAGAAAATCAGCTACCTGTCGAAAGCCAAGATTTGCCTAAATTTGCTTTACAGATCCTAAATAACGCGCGAACTCAGCTTGGTTTTTCTCCCATGATTATGGATGAAGCAGCTAATAAAGTGGCAGAGGCTCACGTTATTGATTTGCAAAAACGTAACTTAGTCTCGCATACTAATACCAAGGGAGAAAATCCTGATCTGCGATATACGCTGGCTGGTGGTAGCGGCGCTATAGTGGAAAGTGTAATAGCTCTAAAACCTGAGCAAGTGCGGAAAGACGAATATACACGCGCTTTAGTTGCTTACGCATTTAAGCTCTTGCTTGAGAGACAAGATGATCGAGAAGCCCTTCTGTCGCCGGATGTTACAGGCTTTGGTTTTGCTATGCGATTGGTTCCCGGACAAAAACGTGCTCTTGTGTGTATTGAAGTAAGCACCAATCACGGTACCATTAATCGTTTAGAATTACCACTAAAAATAGGGGATAGAGCTGAAATTTATGGTACTATACAACCTCCTTATAAGTTTGCTAAAGTAACCGTAGCCTGGGAAGGGTTGTCGAATGATATGCCTTCGGCAAGTGATGAAACTGAAGAGGCATTACCATACTTTCCCCCGCTTGATTATGTGGGATATGCGCGAAAATCTGAACATGATTATGGTGCAGCAAAAACGGCCTTACGTATGGGACTATTGGTTGGTGTGTTAGCTGGGAGCGTATTCATGCCCCCTGTAGCATTAGCTGCTCCTTTAATAGCTTTGTCCCCGGGTATAAGTGATTCACCCAAGCCTATGTCGGATATACCAATGCATGGCGGATTGAAAATAGAAGGAAATACTTTTTCGGGCAGAATTCCTTTATCTAACGCTAATAAACCAGGTATTTATTATGTTACGGTTTGGGCTGTATCAGGTAATAGTAATAAACTCATTCCCATTAACCGTCGTGCTTTCGTACTGACTGAAAAAGGCAGCGAGACAGAAAGTCAAGCTGATGATGAGGCAAAGAAAATTGCCAAAAAAGCTGCAAAAAAAGAGAAAAAGGAAATGCAGTTAGCAGAAAAGCAAAACGAACAGTTGAGTAAGGAAGAGAAAGATAATTGAAAAAATTTAAAAAATTTAGGATGCAAATAGAAATGATCAAAGACACTGAGAGAGTTTTAGTGCTTTTACTGTTAGTTATTGTTCTATTGCTGCCTTTGTCTGCCGGGGCGCAAAATATTAAAGAGATTCCTGTTGCTCCATCAAGACATGATCAACATTCTTTAAATAGTACTGAGCAATCCAGTCGGTCGGATGGACAAGTACAAGCATTGCAAGGTAATTCTTCCAATTCACTTATTGAGGGGGGAATTGAGCACGCATCAGAACCCCTAAATATTTTATTTCTATTGGATTGCTCTTTGAGCATGAAAGAGAAAATGAAAGATCAAACACAAAAGATTGAAGCTGCTAAGCAGGTTCTGCAAAGAGCACTAGCTCGCATCCCTGGGGACGTAAATACCGGGCTGCGTGTTTTTGGACAAGGAAATATGGGTGGCGCGTTTTTTATGAATGATTGTCAGCAAACTGCACTTTTGGTACCTCTGGGGCAAGGAAACAGACGCGCTATTATAGAGCAAGTACGTGCTATTCGTGCTTTCGGAATGACGCCTTTAACCTATGCTTTGGAGCAATCTGCTAGAAGCGATTTTACCGGCGTAACAGGCAGGAAAGTAATCATTCTAATTAGCGACGGTGCTGATACTTGTGGTGGAGATCCGTGTCGTTTGATAAGGATGTTACCAGCCTATGGTATAAGAATAAAAATTGATGTGGTTGGTTTAGATCTAAAACACGATCATGGTGCTCGTGCAGAATTGAATTGTATTACTGAAAGCTCTGGTGGTAAGTATTACGACGCTAACTCAGCTGAAGAATTTATAGATAGCGTGCAAGAAAGTGTCAATACCGCTATAACTGGACGCGTTATTCAAAAAGGTAATTTGAGTCCTGCTCAATCATGGTATCATCCGTCGGAAATTTTAGGTAAGTAGATATGCAACTCTTAAGGCAGCAGTGCATTATTGCTGTTTATACGTTCACACAAAATCCACATTTGTTTGTTTGAATAGACTGAGTGTTCTCTTTTGATGAGTGAGCCGCTGATTATGAAACCATGCGTTTCTAATAATTATATATTTAATCAAAAGTTTTTACACATACATGCGGTATATTTTATTTTTGTATTGGGTGCATTTTTTTTGTTAATTAGCCAGTCTATAGAGGCGGCAAATAATTCCAGCCTGAAAGGTAAATCAAATACCGATTTTCTTCAGGGTAATATTTCAGAAAATGAACTAATCGATAATTTGGAAATGCTAGGAATAAAGTGCATTATTCACCAGGAAACAGGCGCATCGCATCTCGATACGTTAAAGGTTGAAAAGTCCATCTTGGTAGTAGTGCCTATTACGGAGGGATATTAGCAGGAGACACAATTAAAGATCTACACAAGCTAAATGCTAATACTTTCAGCTTATCAATAGAACGAGCGGGGAAGATTTATCAGGCAAATTTAAATTCACAATTAATAGATGGATTATCCAGCCAATCAGGACAAGCAGAAGCGCATATGCGGGCCGGAATTGAATATGCTCGCAATTTGCTGTACGGGCACGCCTCAAATTTTAATGCCGACATAGAGCGCTCTGAATTAACCAAACAAATGGCTTCGATAGCTGCTTTAAAATCTTCCACGTTGCTGCAAGCAGAGGAAAGACAAACTCTTTTACAAGGTAGTGTGGGGACGCTGGGAGTTTCATCTGAAATTCACCGCTTTGCTGCACACATTGAAATGCTAAATCCTTATAAGGCATCATTTTTAAATATAAATTTGTGTATGGCTCCGCCAACAGATCCTTATGGCAAATTACAATGGAACTCATTGATAACAGAAAGGAATAAATCTTCTGCTCTAGGTCCTGCTTGGGACATATGGGAGCGCAATCTTGGTGATTATATATGCCGCTATTGGGCAGGATCACATAGCTCCGGTTCAGGTGTGGTTGTTTACCATGTTGTTCTAAGAAACAATGGCAAGATAGGGGACATCAAGCTTATGCCGATTGCAGAGTTGAGCAGCGTGGCTGGCAACAGCAATTTAGCTGAATGCGGCTACGAGATGATTAGAAATCTGGATGGTTCTGCTATCTTATTTTTCCCGCGGCTTACTCAAGTGACAGAAGTGCATCTGGAAATCGGACTGATAAACAAATAAATTTTATAGCCAGGTTAATATTTCACGAAAGCTCCACAATACTTCTTTAGAATTATCGTACCTACCTCTATTTGAGGAGCTTACCAATCAATGAAATTACATCTTGCGCAAAAAGCACTCTTCTACGCTTTATTTTTCGCTTGCAGTACCGTAACTATGGCACTGGCAGAAGATTTTATTGAGCAGGGTGAAAAAATGTATGATGCGAAACGTTTTGAAGAAGCACGACACTTATTTGAAGCCAAGATTAAGATCGAGCCAAAAAACGCTACAGCTCATTATCTTCTGGCGAATGTTTTTTTAGAACTGAAGCAAACCGCTGATGCTCAAAAAGAATATCAAAAATCTGCGGAACTTGATCCTAGTGGGATGGCAGGACAATACAGCCGATTAGCTTTGTCGTCAATCTCAGGCAAATCTACTCCTTTAAATATACCAATACAAACAGGTCAAGCATACTATCAATCAGCTGGCCGTCCACCAAACATCAGACCAGCAATAATAAATTCTGCCAAAACGATTTCTTCAGAAGTGTCACGCCTCGTGCAACAGCAACAAGCGGAATGCGATGCAAAATTAAAAGACATACTCAATAAAGCCAATGATGAGGTCGATCGATTGAAAACTGAGATGCAAAATCGTATTGCCGATAACGGCTCGGCTCAATATGTGCGAACTTTTGTGCCAATGTGGGGCGGTGGTTTTAGACAGCCTCTCGTTAAAACTTATGATCCAGAGCCAGATAATGAAATTATCAGACAAGATTATGCTGCTCGGATAGATCGAATAGGTGAAAACACGCGTCGCGAAGCAGATCAAATAGTTGAATCATATAAGCAAAAGCAACTGCAGCTTGCAGACTCGGCTTTAACTCTGGATAAGTCTTACATTAACCAAAAGCCAAACGACAATATTATATTGAGTCCTAGAGGTACAGATATTTATATTCGGAATTACCAAACGAATGACACTCTTTCGGGTAGTCCGGTTCCAATTATGCTGTCTCCACCAAAATTATTGCCTGGTACTCACACTGGCAATAATAAAGCGCAATGAAGGATATTATGCAATACGGTTATTGAATATGAATAGCTGTTGCCGGAATGAAAAGTACGTATCTTTGACTATATTTATGTTAGTTCTTTTACTGGTTGCACTGTTTGGATACGCTAATCAAAAAGCAGAGGCTACAAATAAAACCAACTCTAAAGGCGAAACATCTAATGAATTTCTGCAAGGTACCATATCACAAAATGAAGTCACAGATAATTTAGAAAGGCTAGGAATAAAATGCATCATTCATGAAGGACTGGGTAGGGCTGCGATTAGCACGCTCAGCATCGAAAAGGTTCGCCCGGGTAGCAGTGCTTATTATGGTGGAGTGCTTGCAGGAGACATAATTAAAGATTTTCGTAAACTTAACGCAAATACCTTTCAATTAGCTATTGAGCGTTCGGGAAAAACTTATCAAGTCAATCTGCAAATGCTCTCGGGGCAAATAGCGGACAATCCATTAAGCGCAGCAGCAAAGATAGATGTTTTGAATGGTAATATCAGCCATCAAGGACTATCGGGATTAGCGGAGATAAAAAGTGCAAACGCCAAACTGGGAATATCCGAATTTACGTTAACTGGCAATACACAAAAAACAGCTTTGGCTAGCGCAGCACAAAATCTGCTCATTCCTACATCAGTTAGTAGACAAGACAATGGTCCTATCAAGAAGCTTTTATCATATGATATTGAATTGATTATTGATATTACCGGCTCTATGGCTTGGATAGACGGAACAGGTGATTTAAGTAAGTTTCAATGGTGTCATGAACAAGTTCGCAACCTTGCTCAACAGCTTGCTCCGTGGCATAAAACGATAACCATCACTACCTTTAATACCAGTCATAACACTGTGGAAAGATGTGATCCAGACAAAGTTGAACAAACTTATGCCACAATCGAGCCTAGCGGCAATACAGATCTTGTTGATCCTCTGGTAGACAGATTAAATGCGGCGCTGATTAAACATAAAGATAATGGGCATCTAATCTTGATTGTGGTTATAACAGATGGTTTGCCAAATGTTCCCAGGGATCCAAGCGTGGTAAACCGGGCTTTGATCGACTTTACACACCAATTAAATGATCCTGATGAAGTGGTAGTAACGATTTTACAAATTGGTGACATTTTTGAAGGACGTGATTTTTGTGTTGATCTCGACGATAATTTAGTGAATGAGGGCGCAAAATACGACATTGTAGATACGAAAACTTTTGCCGAATTAAAACGAAAAGGTCTGATAACGGCGATGATTGATGCGGTTATAGAAGCGAAAAGTAATCAACATCTTTCAAAGAAAGAAAAAAACTTTAAACGATTCGTTAACGGTTTGCCACCATCAAAACAAGCTTCAACTAAAGTGGACGCTCAAATAAAAGAGCGTGAGAATGAACGACAAGAAATCGAGCGGCAAATATTTGGACAATAAAGTGGTTATCCTAAGAGTTTGATAGTATTATTGGCAGCAATTTCAAAACAGGAAGAGAAAATGGCGCAGATTATAAGTGAAATTTTGCGTAAAGAAAAGCTTTTGCAAGCTCAAGAACAAGCCCGGCATCTTCTTTCGTTGATTGAAGAAAACAAATACGTTCACGTAGGCGCAAGCGAGCAAGAAGTGAATGAACAAATTTTTGAGCTTGCCAAAAAAGAATTTGGTGTGACAAAACATTGGCACAAACGAATTGTGCGCGCGGGTATCAATTCGGTTTTAACTTCTAAAGCGAATCCCGAAAACAGAATCATAGAGATGAATGATCTTGTATATGTTGATTTAGGTCCTGTTTTTGAAGAATTTGAGGGTGATATTGGTAAGACTTATTTGATGGGAAGCGATGCAAAAAAACAAAAACTGATTAATGATTTAGAGCGTATCTTTGTTTTAGGCAAATCTCACTATTTGAGTGATCCCGATCAAACAGGAGCTGCTTTGTACGATTTTGTGGTTAGACAGTGCGAAGAAGCTGACTGGAATTTTGGCAATGAAATTGCTGGCCATATAGTAAGCGAATTCGCTCATATCCAAATTTATGGCAACGTACCGGAAAATCGTATCTGGAAACAAAATACAGTACCAATGAGTGCGCCCGGAAGTGACGGAAAAACACGCTATTGGATCTTAGAAATCCATTTGGTGGACAAAGAGGGCCAATATGGTGGATTTTTCGAAGATATTTTGCTTTAGTGTTTGGCAGGAGGGTTGGACAAAGCAGTAACTTGCGCTGCCACCACTCTATTTAATCCTTCGGTAGTGTAATTATATTGTTCTGTTAGAACTAAGGGAAATATGCCCAGGCCGATTACCACAACGCTTAATGACCAAGCGATTAACTTTTCAGTTGGTCGAGCATCTGTTAAGTGTCCCACCCATTTTGATAATTCCGGTCCAAAGAAAAGACGTTTCAAAAGCCATAGCATGTAGCCAGCTGTCAAAACCACACCCAATGTTGCGAAAATCACAACTGGTTTGCCAAGAAGTCCTTTCACTACTGATGATACCATGACTGAAGTAAATGAACCGTAATAGATTGCTGTTTCAGCAACGAAGCCGGACAATCCAGGTAATCCTAAATTAGCTAGACAGGCAAACATCCAGAAATAAAAGAGCACCGGCATTTGTTTTGCCAAGCCGCCACCAATTTCTCCTAAATCACGTGTGTGAGTACGTTCATAAACAGCTCCTACCAAAAAGAATAGGAGAGCCGAAATAATTCCATGGCTAATCATTTGGAATACAGCACCTTGTAATGCCAGAGACGAAATGCAAGCCATGCCGAGCAATACGAAGCCCATGTGACTGACGCTGGACAAAGCAATAATGCGTTTCATGTCTTTTTGCACCAAGCAAGCCATAGCGGCCCATACTATATTGAAGGCGCCCAAAAGCATGATCCATTTGCCATATTCGACAATTACGCCTGGGAAAAAGCCCAAACATATTCTCACTAAACCATATGAGCCCATTTTTAAAAGCAGTCCAGCCAATATCATAGAAATAGGCGTAGGAGCTTCTACGTGCGCATCGGGTAACCAGGTGTGCACAGGAAAAGAAGGCAGCTTGATTATAAAGGCTATGAAAAATCCAAAGAAGGCAAAAGTTTGTATGACCTTGGGCAGCAGTGGACAGCGTTGTGCCAAAGCAAGCATGTCGAAAGAGTTGTTTGGATCAAAAGCTAGCATCTGAGAATATACATATATGATGGCTGCCAGCATGAAAACGCCACCAAAAAATGTATAAAGCAAAAATTTCATAGCAGCATAACTTCTATTTGGCCCACCCCAAATAGCGATTAAGAAATACATAGGAATGAGCTCAAGTTCGTAAAATACAAAAAATTGCAAAAGGTCTAGCGACAGGAATACCCCAAGTAAAGACATAGTGAGGAGCATGACGAAGCTGTAATAAAGCTTTGGTCTTGTGGTGACGGAGTCACTAGCAAGAACAGCCATAAGCACGATAAAAGTTGTGAGTATGGTGAGAGAGAGATTTATGCCGTCCACTCCGACATGATATTGAACTGGCAAAGGTATGTCGAACCATATCATTCTCTGTTCAAATTGTATGCCGGCAAGCGCGGGGTGAAAATTGAGCCAAATTAGTAATGAAAGAGCAAACATTATTATGCTTGCTGCAATCGCTATTTTCCTTGAAGCTTTTTCGCTAGCAAAAGCTATTACTAAAGAAGCAATCAAAGGTAGCAATAACAATAAAGTCAATGACGTATGCCCAAAATCAAAATGCACAACCTACTCCTAAATAAGTAATCAAGTTATTGAAGTAATCAAGAGATTTGTTCTAGAAACTAAAACAATTATCGAGCTTAGAACCACCGACAAGTATAAACTGTGCTCTTTTCATTTTGCTGGCGCACACAAAATGTTACAGCTAAGCGATGCAAATATTATCAAGAGAGAGCATCAATACTAAATCATTTGTTTCAACCGCAAAGGTAAGCTTGGAAAAATGGCAGAACAAACGCTAGACTTAGGAGATAAATTTATTGACTTAGGAGATAGAAATTGCCATCAGGACAATTTTTGGTTCAAAACATAGGTTATGTAGTAGCTGCTCCATTTTTAGTAGGGCTTTTAATCATTCTGGGTCTTTGGCGATCAAAAACCACTTCAATGGTTCTTTCTGTCGGTGCTGTCACTCTCGGCTTTGTTTATTCTATTTTGCTTTTTTATGCCATAACAAGTGATCCAACGCTTGTGCCCTGGCAATTCAATTTTGATTGGCTCGTTTCTTCGCAAATCAGGTTGTCGATGGGCTGTTTGGTAGACAATCTTGTGGCGGTAATGCTGATAGTTGTTACAACAGTTAGTTTGTTGGTGCAAATTTATACTCATGGTTATATGCGTGAAGATCCTGGTTACTCGCGCTTCTATGCTTATTTGTCTTTGTTCACTGGTTCAATGCTTGGGCTAGTTGTAGCAACCAACCTTTTTGAAACTTACTTTTTTTGGGAATTGGTTGGTGTTTGCAGTTATTTCTTGATTGGCTTTTGGTGGTATAAAACTTCGGCTGCTGAAGCTGCTTTGAAAGCATTCATGGTTAATCGTATTGGTGATTGCGGCTTTCTAATCGGTATTTTATTGCTCTTGGCTGCTACCAAAAGTTTTTGGGGCGGTCATGTTCTTTTAGGCTATTTCGATGCACAAGGTTTTGATTTGGGTGGAGTTATTCAGCAGGCTCATGCTTCAGGATTATTGCCAGCTGGCTTGCTTACTATTGCCGCTTGCTTCACTTTGCTAGGTCCCATGGCTAAGTCGGCGCAATTCCCTTTGCATATATGGTTGCCGGACGCCATGGAAGGTCCCACACCAATATCAGCTTTAATCCACGCTGCAACTATGGTGGCGGCAGGTGTATATTTAATTGCCCGTGCTTATCCTATCTGGCTAACACCAGATGGACATACTGGCAGTATTGGATTAGCAATAGTAACAGTTATTGGGGCGATTACAGCTTTTATGGCAGCTACTATAGCCTTAAGCCAATTTGATATTAAACGAATTCTGGCTTGGTCTACAGTATCGCAATTGGGCTATATGTTTGTAGGATTGGGAACAGGAGCCCTTGGTGGCGGTATTTTTCATCTTTTCAATCATGCCTTTTTTAAGGCCATGCTTTTCTTATGCAGTGGCGCAGTGATTCATGGTTTGCACGGTGAGCAAGATATAAGAAAGATGGGTGGACTGAGAAAGTACATGCCTATTACTGCTTATTGTTGTCTAATTGGTACTTTATCTATCTCTGGATGTCCTGGCTTAAGTGGCTTTTTCTCAAAAGACGAAATTATTGCCTCGGCTTGTAAATATAATTTTTGGTTGGGCGCATTGATGATTTTCACAGCCTTTTTGACCGCATTTTATATGTTCAGGCTTTATTTCATGACTTTCGAAAAAGACTATAGGGGGGATGCACATCCTCATGAATCGCCGCCTGTAGTTTGGTTGCCCCTGGTTGTCTTGGCAGTACCGTCAGTTCTTTCTGGCTATTTAGGCTTTAATTGGCAATGTTTGAATTTTGCTTCCTCATTTGGTCTTAAATTTGACGGTAGCGAGTCAGCGCCTTTAGCAAATAATTTTGCCGCTTTGATTCATTTTGGCAAAGCAGCCGAATTTGAAGGAATGAATGGTCTTGTAATGGTTATTTCTACAGCAGCAGCTTTGGCTGGCTTTGTCTTGGCTTGGATGGTTTATCAAAAGCGCACTGTAGATATTAATAATGTTATAGCGACGAGTAAACAGCCATTAATAAAATTCCTATACGATTTCTCTTATGACAAATGGAAATTTGATGAACTTTATCTGTGGCTTGTCAATCGAGTTTTCTTGCCTTTATTCAATAGGATATGGCAATTGATTGATAAATTTATAATCGATAATTTCGTTGATTGGACTGGAGTTGCGACATTGGCAACCGGGTCAACTTTGAGATATATGCAAAATGGAAGAGGGCAATATTATGCTCTGGTAATTTTTGCTTGTGTGGCTGGATTGACTATAGCGGCTTATTTATTGAGACCTTAGGGGGAATTCATTTATGCATTCTGATCATGGAGTACATGATTCTGGCGATAGTCATATCATTGATGAAAAAAGCATCCAGGATAAAGCCCTTTCAGTATTAGCAGTACTGGTCTTAATTGGTCTGCTTGTGTTAGGTTGTTATTGGCAGTTTATGCCTCTTCCCGCTGTGCAAGTGGATGAAGAGTCTCAGAAAAAATAAAAGTGAGTTATATTTCACCCCCAAGGTAGTTATAGATTGCATGATACTTGTCAACGCAAGTAGGTTATTGTGGTATCGTTTATCAGGAATTTTAAGACTGCAACAACAAGCCAGCTTTGGCATACAGCTTTTATTTAGTTTTTAGTTTTGAGGAGAAACAATGCAGGAAGTCACAATTGGAATTGGCGGTGCCGCTGGAGATGGTTTAGATAAATCAGGCGATACGCTAGCTAAAATTTGCGGGCGACTTGGTTTACATGTATATGCATATAACAGCTACCAGTCAATTATTAGAGGCGGCCATATTTGGTTGAAGCTACGCGTCGGTGCTGAAAAAGTCCATAATCATGGTGATCAGTTAAATGCCCTAATTGCTCTGAATCAAGACACCATTGAACGTCACGCGCCGGAAGTAGAAGCGGGTGGCGTTATTGTTTTTAATGCTGATAAGTTCAAGTGTGATCCTTCTTTAGCTAAGAAAGGCGTGACCATATTGCCATTGCCAATTGGTCAAATTACTGCTGAATTAGTCAAAGAGCATGGCGCTTTGATACCGGTTATGCAAAATACGGTGGCTTTAGGAGCTGTGTTTTATTCTTGTCAATTTGGACTAGAAAAAGCAACTGATGTTATTACCGATACCTTTAAACATAAAGGTCAAAAGGTAGTTGATCTGAATGTGGGTTTGCTTAAATGCGGATATGAATATGCCGCTAGCCAGAGCAAGCCGATCACCAAAGAATGGAGCTTCACATATAAAGCTAGACCGTTTACAACAGGCAATGAAGTGTTTGCTTTAGCTGCATATGCTGCTGGCTGCAAATTCTATTCTGCTTATCCAATGACTCCAGCTTCGACTATTTTGCATTGGATGTGTGCCAATTCACAAAAGACCGGCATTCTTGTCAAGCAAGGTGAAGATGAATTAGCCGTTATGAATATGACCATTGGGGCTGGTATTGCTGGTGTACGCGCCATGTGTGCTACTGCCGGTGGTGGCTATGCTCTAATGACAGAGGCTATAGGTATGGCTGGCATTATGGAAATACCAATGGTTTGTGTGGAAGTACAACGCGGTGGACCATCAACTGGTTTGCCAACGAAGACTGAACAAGCCGATTTATTCCAGGTTTATGGTGCCTCTCAAGGTGAATATCCAAGATTGATTGTTGCTCCTTATGATATGGCAGATGCCTATAAGACAATCGTTGATGCATTCAATTATGCTGACCGTTATCAAATGCCAGTGACAGTCATGTCCGATTTATTACTTTCTGAGCATCACGAAACTGTAGACAGAGAAGCTTTCCCTGCCGAAGTTAAAATAGATCGTGGCGAGATCGTTAATTCTTGGCCAGAAGAGAAGGGCAAATATAAGCGTTTTGCTTTCACTGAATCAGGTATTTCACCTCGTGCACTTCCTGGTACAGCAAATACACTCTATGTTAACCCCAGCGATGATCATGACGAAGAAAGCATTTTGATTTCAGACATGTTTACCTCTCCGCCTGTACGTCGAAAAATTATGGAAAAGCGCATGAGAAAAATGGAGAATCTGCTTAAAGAATTGACTCCGCCAGAATTGGAAGGACCTAAAGATGCTGATGTTACTTTGGTCACCTGGGGCTCCACCTATGGCGTAGTGAAAGAAGCAGCAGAACAATTAAATGCGGTCGGTGTAAAGACCAATATTCTTTGCATCAAATACATTTATCCTTTCCATGCCAAAGAAGTGAATGAGATTTTGAGTAAAGCTAAGAAAAAGATTTCTGTCGAGCTCAATTTCACAAGTCAAATGGCTCGTTATATTCGTAGTGAAACCGGTATTGGAATGGATGCTCATGTTAATAGATATGATGGTGAGCCATACACACCGGCTGAGCTGGCTCAGGAAATCAAAGATAAGTTGGCTAAAAAGCCATCGACTTTGGATGTTACAGAAGCAGATGCTAAGGAAATTGCCTACCACTACTTGCGTACACATAATGGTGAAAAATTGCGTCCAGGCAAGATTGTACAAGAATCTGTTAATGGGTTAGGAGAGCCAACCTGGTATATCGAATTAGCTGAAAGAGCTACTGGTAAGAAAAGCGGCTATATGAAAGTAGGCCTGAGAACCGGCGCCACCTACACAGTTGACAGAGAGGCTGAACCCAGCGCTAAGAAATAAAGCAGGTTATAGCGAAGATTTATTGAATGACATTTTTGAGCAATAGGAGAAAATAAGTAATGGCTACTGTTATAGAGCTCCCACTTGATACATACAAAGGTCCAGTCAGTCCAGATTGGTGCCCAGGTTGTGGTGACTATGGTGTATTGCGGTCAGTGCAAGAAGCAGCAGGTAAGCTCGGTATTTTGCCAAAGGATTTGCTGATAGTTTCAGGCATCGGTTGTTCTTCTAACTTGCCAGGCTTTATACATGCATACGGTGTACACAGCTTGCATGGTAGATCTATACCGGTAGCTACCGGAGCTCACTTGGCTAATACAGATATGAAAACTGTTATTACTGGTGGCGATGGTGACGGTTATGGTATTGGTGTGGGTCACTTGATTCATGCTATGCGTCGTAATCTGGATGTCACTTATATTGTCATGGATAATCAGATATATGGTCTTACCACAGGGCAAGCTTCACCAACAACCTCAAAAGGACAGGTAACTAAGTCTACCCCAGCGCCGAATGGCAACCTTGAAACACCAATCAATCCTTTAGCCCTTGCTATTACTTGTGGTGCCACTTTTGTTGCTCGTGGTTTTTCTGGCGAAGCGAAATTATTAACAGATTTAATTGCTCAGGGGATGGCGCATAAAGGATTTTCTTTGATCGACGTTTTTAGTCCTTGTGTAACCTACAACAAAGTCAATACCTATTCATTCTTTAAAGAAAGAGTTTATAAGCTAGAAGACGAAGGCTTCGATCCTTCTGATTTTCATCGTTCTATGACTAAAGCTTACGAGTGGACTGAGCGTATTCCTTTGGGTGTGATTTATAAAACAGAACAACCAACTTATGAAGATGGGGAAGCAATTCTGAAAAAGGGTGCATTAGTCAAACAACCGACGAAAGTTGACAAAGCACTCTTCGATAAATTTGTTGAGCATATGGTCTAAATCTCGGATGGGTTGCGGGCTTTCCCATAATGCTTTCACTGTCCAAAACTCAGATATTGGCATGTAATTCAGAGCTGAATAAATAACAACGCAATTACACCAATAGTTTTGAGAGTTGCACTTTGTCCATTAAGCGTTAACGGACTAATCCTTTATAGATTCTTTTGTCTCTGGTAGCTGAGAACGGGCCTCGGCACGTATAGATAATGCTTGAGCATTTTTAGGGCTGAGCGCCAAAGCTTTATCACAGTCCTCAATTGCCCCTTTGTTATTTCCCATTTTGAAGCGCACAAGACCACGATTAATATAAGCGAGATCATCTTTATTATCGATGGATATAGCCTTGCCATAGTCCTCACTTGCGGTTTTGTATTCCCTCTGATAGTAATGTGCTAAGCCACGATCTTTATAAGAATAAGCCTTGGTTGGATCTAGTTTAATAGCCTGATCGTAATCTGAAATTGCATCAACATAATCACCCTGGGCAAAGCGAGCTAATCCACGATTGTTGTAGGCAGCGGCAACGGTCGGGTCAATGGACACTGCTTGGTCAAAATCGTTAATTGCCTCATCATATTGGTGGCGTTTTAAGTGCTCCATTCCAAGATTGTAATGTATTAAAGCTGTATTGGGTTTCTCATCGCTTATTGGTTTGCCACCTGCAGGGGGTTCGTTTGGGTCAATAGGAGCGTGGATGCTAATTTTTGGACTTTTATTTTCTGTTGCTTCTAGGTTTTGAGCGCTTATTCCACCTACAAATGAAAATCCCAATAATAAATTTATGGCGATTATCCAGATAAATTTATAGCAATTACCTATTTTCATGGTGCCCTAAGGAAGATAACTTAGTCTTTGGGGTAATGACAAATGTGAAATCAGCTGCTGGTTGAGCATCTATATTTATAACTGTAGGCCAATTGTTTATCTCAGACAATTTGTTGCGCAAAGCGTCCATGTCAAAGTAAAGAGCATGCGGTGAACTTTGGATTATTTGTTCGTGTTGACATTCGGCTAAATCAGCGTTGAATTTGCCCCTTAGAGTAAAACCATTGTCGCTTAGTAATTCTTGCAGCCGAGCAACTTGTTCTTCACAACCTTTTGGGTAGCGAATAATAGCGGACCAACTATTTGTTTGGTCAAACGCGCTTGAATCATTAATTTCGGGGACATATGCAATAGCACTATCGGCTGTCTGAGAATTTACAGTATTTGAGCTGCTTTCGGTAGGATTATATTTGTTGACCAGCTTATTGCATATGGCATCGCAAGCCGGCATATCTAATAACCAATAGCTAATGCCATTAATGCTACCAGGGATACCCGGCAACGAAGCTGTTTCAACTTGTTGGGTATTTAGATGACAGGCAAAGCCAAAAATACGCACCATTTCATCTACGCTTAAATCGGTGACGACGCTTTGACGTATTGTGTCGATCAGGGCAGGTAGTCTAACTAGCATTTCTGGCTCAGCCAGCTTATTTAACAATTGACGAGCAAACCATTGTTGTCTTTCAATACGTCCGATATCACCTTTAGCATCATGGCGAAAGCGCACGTATTGCTCTGCCTGTTTGGCGCTAAGCTTTTGCAGCCCAGGCTCGAGGTTCACATATAATTTAGCTGTGTGGTCAACATAGCTCATTTTCTTCTCGACTAGAACATTTACAGAGCCCAGATTCTCTAGGATTTCTTTCAGTCCTTGCGTGTCTACGACTATATATCTATCTATAGGTGTATTAAGCAATTGGCTTACAGTTGCTATAGCCAGTTGTTGACCACCCAAAGCATGGGCGGAATTAATTTTGTCTACCCCTCTGCCATTAGCTAGATGTACCCGGCTATCTCGAGGTATAGAAATTACTCCTACCTTTTGCTTTTTAGGATCAATACTGACTAATACCATTGAGTCGGAACGTGTACCATTAAAACGTTCAGTGTTCTTACCGTTAGAATCGACGCCCATAACTAAAATGTTTAAGGGCTGTTCGAGGCTAGGAAGAAATTCTCCGCCAGGAACGCTTACCAGTGTTTGGGTAGTTGGCTTTGGATTTTGTTTTTTATTGTTAGCTATATTTGAGAAATAATAAGTTAGGCTAGCAATCAAGATTAAAGACAAACCAGATACAACAGCAAGGGCTGGCTTGCTGACCTGTTTACGTTTTTGAATGGGACGACCGGTAGCTATTTGCTTCCTGGCCTGTAATTGCCTAAGTTTGCTCATTATAGATATGCGCTGCCTCGCCTTCGGTCCACTCGGCTCAATGCATGACCAATGGCTGCCGCTCCGGCGTATATCATACGCCTCCGGGGCCATTGCGCTTCGCTGCCGCCGCTTCACCAGCGCCGTTCGCTCCGCTGTAATCCCACCTAATATTTTCATTGCATAAAATCATATGTGTTCAATAAATTGTAGCGCGGCTTTCGTTCGCTATACTGAAAGACTATTAAGACTAGGTCAATAACCCTGTAAACATTCGACTCGATTTTTATTAAAACAACTGGAAATTATAATGGTGTCCGAGAATAATCCAATAGCAATCGATAAAGGACCTACAGGCTTTCTTACTGATGGACAGAATATGCTGGTGGTCGAAGATGGGCAAATATTCAAAGATGGTCAATATATGGGGCGTCTTTTTGAAGATGGCTATCTGCGAAGTGCGGATTCATCTCTTGGCAAGCTAGGTGAAATTATGGCGATTGAAGGTATTGCGCCTTTGCAATTTAGAGGAATTGACACAAACGGAATTGAATTAAATTTGCCAGATGCTTATGGACCAACGGGAAAGTTAATTTACAATGGTCACAATTTTAACGTTGTGAATGGACGAATAATTACAGAAAACCATAAATATTTGGCTCAAATCAATGACGATGGTGAAATATTTGTGCGCAATAAAAATGGACCTACCGGGCGTATCAAATTAAACCAAAATACCTTATTGAATTTTGCTTTTGAAGGGAAGAATAGTCGCGGCGAAAATTGGCAAACTCAATTTAATAGGCCTTTATATCGCTCGGACCGATCTTATACTGACAATGAGATAATTCGCTATTTTGATGGTTTTGATGCCCTGAATGCCATACAAAAGAAATATCTTTTGGAAACAATGACTCTTTGGTCAGCCTGTGGAATATTGCAGATAGTAAGGAAAAGCGAAGGCGATGCTTCCTTAGGTAATATCAAACATGGCGCAACTGGCGTTACCCGTATTCGTACAGGCAATGTCAGTTTAGATAAAGAAGAATTTGAACGAGAAGTTAATTTCTACAAGAAATATGGTCCCATCATGAATGTCTCAAAAAATAATAAGGGACAATTAGAAGTAAGGCTTAACTTAGTTATGTCCCATGAATTTGGACATCAAGTTGACTTTGTACTAACGTCGGCAGTGCAAGACCAAATATTAGAATTGTATGAAAGGAGAAAAAGAGGTTGTGATAAATTGCATCCCCTACCAGATAACGACAACCAAACTGAATTGTTAATGCCACAACAATTAGAACAAAGACATTTTATTTCGGGTTATGCTAAGGCAAGTGCTCATGAATATTGGGCTGAGTCATTAGCGGCCTTTTCTCTTAAAGAAACAAGGGCATATCTTAAAGAAATCGATCCTCCCATATATGAGATTATGGTTAATCTGGTAAAAAATCCGACAGTTGTATTCAGCCGAGTTTTGCACGAAACTATAATATCCTTGCAAGCCAGCTTGAAATTGGGTGGAGAATTTATTGATGAATTACTGTCCTAAAAGCGGAGGAGCTGAAGGATGAAAGCGACGGAGCGCTTACAAGTAGATTTTGCACATAGTCCGGATAGCGACGATGCCTTTATGTACTATGGTATTGCTTCTGGTGCTGTTAGTACCGGTGACTTTGTTTTTAATCAGGTGATGAAGGATATTCAAACGCTCAACGAAGAAGCTAAAGAAGGTAAGTACGAAATTTCAGCAGTTTCTTTTGCTGCCTATCCACATATTAAATCGCAATATTTACTTATGCCTTGTGGTGCCAGTTTTGGTATCGAGTGTGGTCCTATAGTTGTGGTAAATGAAAAACAAAAAGTAATCGAACTGAATTCAATTACAGTGGCTGTGCCAGGATATTTGACCACTGCTTATCTTTTATTGCGTCTGGCTATGCCCGAAGCTAAAGTTATTATGCTTCCTTTCGATGAAATTGTGCCTGCAGTGCAAAACGGTTTGGTGCAAGCAGGTCTAATTATTCATGAAGGGCAACTTACGCACTTGCAGTCCTGTCTAAAAAAAGTATTTGATTTAGGACAATGGTGGTACGAGGAAACACATTTGCCTCTTCCATTGGGTGCAAACGTAATAAGGCGTGACTTGGGGCAACAGAGAATTTTGCAGCTGAAGCAAATATTAAAGGAGTCAATTGTTTATTCTTTGCAGAATCGAGCAGCCGCTATGAAATATGCTCTTAGCTTTGCCCGAGGTATGTCCGAAAAAACAGCTGATCAATATATAAAAATGTATGTAAATGACCTAAGTGTTGATTTTGGGGAGGTAGGCAGGCTGGCTGTCAAGAAACTTTTTAATTTAGCAACCGAAGCTAATCTTTGGGATGCGGAATTTCAAAGCGAATTCGTGTAATAATTTTTGTAAGGCTTTGTCTTACTTGTCATTCTCAAATTTGTTGGATAAGAGGTTCATGGTGAAAAAAACAGAATATGGTCAAAATGCACCTGCTAAGCATCCCTCCATTCTTGATAAAATACGCAATATTCCGCGGTTCGAATCCGCAGCAATTATACTTATTATCATTCTTGCTATTTGGTATTCTTACTATAGGCTTACTAAGACGCTAGAGTTTTCTCCAGAAAAGCTATATGAAAAAACTTTTGTAGAGCCTATAGAATCAATAAAAGATTTAAATGGGGCTAGCAAAGCCACGGTAGGTTTTGATTCCTGGATCAGGTTTAATTGTCCTACCGGAGTTACCCTTCGCAATGCTAAAGAATTTAAACCCTATGTAGCAGAAGCTGGGCGTTGTGGGTTTGCTGAAAAGTATGCAGATGATCGAGTTCTTCACCAGTCCATAAATAATTACGAATATTTCGTTCGTTCTGAAAATGCTGTGAATAATATAGTTAATGAAGCGCTCTTAGTTAACAAAAACACGCATGATTATTTTTATCGTATCAGGGGACTATGAACTCCTTATCCGTACCAATGTCGAGACGCGACCAAATCTTAATTAGCATTTTTATTGCGACCTACTTTTTTTGTGTTGGAATAAATATTTGTGGTAATTGTCCGCTCAAAACTTATGTGCGCCAATTTACGCAATCTATCGAACTTTTTTGTGGTATTGAGCAATCCTGGAATATGTTTTGCCCAAACCCTCGTGATTATAGTTTTCATCCCTACGCCATAATAACTTTTCAGGACGGTAGTACCGCTCTTTATGAATTTCCGCGTCCAGATAAAATGAATCAACTGGAAGAGACTTTGCGAGAGCGTGTTCGAAAAGCCTTTTATGACAATATGCCTTGGGATGATTATAGTGTGTTTCGGCCGACCCTAGCCAGGCATATCGCTCGTTGTTTTGCTAATCCGAAAAATCCACCAACGCAGGTGAGCATGTGTTACAACGGTTATCGCGTTACCTTAATGGAGAACAAAATGGTTCCCTATGGACGGCCGATGCGAGGTGCTGAGCGCAAGACATTTTTTGTTTATCAAGTCAGTCCAGAGGATTTCAAATGATTATGCATGACTTGATTATTGCCTGGCAAAACTTTTGGTTTAAACCGCAGTCGCCCTTGTCTCTATGTGTTTTTCGCATTGTTTTTGGCTTGGTTTTTCTTACTCAGATTCTTTCACAATATTGGCTTGATTTTTCGGTATTTTTTGGTGCTCATCCATTTATTCCTCATGAAGATTTTGTGGCTTTCTGGACTAGAAAGAATATTACCCTAAACTTATTTGAGCTTTTGCCTACAGACGATTTTTGGCATACTGCGTTTTTTATCGTTCTTGGTATTTTAACGGTGATGATGATAATTGGCTTTTGCACTCGATTTAGCATAATTCTTGTTTTTCTTTCATTTGCTTCAATATGTCATCAGTATCCCTTTCTTATGAACGCCGGTGACAATATGCAGCGGCTGGTTCTGTTCCTCCTATCTTTTAGTGGAGCTGGAGATTGTCTTTCTGTAGACAGTTATCTAAAAAACAAAAATGGAGATTGGCGGAAAGCTGTATTTGATCCACCACCATGTCCGGCCTGGGCAACAAGAATGTTACAAGTGCAACTAGCAATAGCTTATATTTCAACTGCTTTACTTAAGATTAACTCGCCAATTTGGTTCTATGGCAACGGATGTTATATAGCGACTCGACTAAGCGACTTTGCCAAGTTTCGTGTACCAGTAATTTTTGATCATCGAATTTCTTTATACTTTATGACTTGGCTAACTATCTTTGTTGAGTTTGCAGCAGGGACTCTTATATGGATCAAAGAATTAAGATATTGGGTTATTTTAGTAGGAGTTTGCCTACATATTGGCATCGACTGGGCGATGAATATCCCCATTTTTGAGTTTGCTTTCATGTCCATGTACATTTTATTTATTGATTCGGAAGATATGAAAAAATTAGGTCACTGGCTGAAACTACTTAGCAAATGCTTTTATATAAAGAAAGCTTATGTATCAGGTTGACTAAGCGGAAATGAATAGAAGAGACGTTATACGAATATTGGTAGTGTTAGTTGCTGTCTTTTGGCTGACGATTGTTGTGATGCCTCGCAGGTATGCAATTGTTGACGATTTTAATGCACGTTATTATGATAAGGCAATGATGTCGCAAGAATTTATGATTCGCAAGGAGCTAAAGTCATTGTCAGAAAATAAGCTGGTGCCTGAAGAAATCAGACTTGATTCTCAGGAAAACCTGGCTAAAAATCTTTGGGCTTCTTTCAAAGCACCACAAGCTGCATCAATGTTGTGTGATATTGAAACTAAACGCGAGAAGTTAAACAAGAACTATAACCAAAAAACTATCGATACAATGCTTGTGCTGGCGGCAGTATATCGTGATTTGAATCAGCTTGATGATAGCGCCTTCTGGTATAGAAAAGTTTGGCACTTGGACTTAGCTAATTTTCCAGCTGATGATGGTCGACTGATGCGGGACGAAACAAATTTTGCAGTGCTTGATTATTTACGTGGTGATATTGAAAAGGATGAAGTGAACAGACAACAGTGTTTTAAAGACGCAATAGCTCATATAGAGCAGGCTGTGGAGATATGGCATAAACAAAAAAGTCCCGACACAGCTACTTTGGCTAACCTTCTCTATCTTCGATACCTATCTTATCGAGAAATTGGCAATGCTCCTGCTAGCCGACAATCTTTTGGGGAAATGAAATACCTTAACAGACAGCTTAAGCGTGCTTATAAGCTACCTTGGAAATAAATCGAGAAATTCAAACATTTGTTTAGACTTTATTTCTATGTAAATAATAATTGGATGTGCGCCGCACAGTATCAGCAAATGGTGTTGGTCGAAAATTAATTTCGGCGCAAGCTTTGTCACTGCTAAAAAATATTTTTTGTTGACTAAGCCAGGCAACTTGTCGGGTCAATGGTGGATCAACACCAAAAAGCGGCAGTACATTTTCTACTACGGTTCCTAGCCCGATGAGGAACTTATTTGGGATTTCGAATAAAGGTCCATTCAAGCTATTTAATTTTGCAAAAATAAGGGCGGCATCTTTAAAAGAAAGATTAGCGCTTACAACAGCATAACGCTCTCCTATTTTGCCTTTATTTAGACAATGTATATATGCTTCCACTACATCGTTTATGTCTGAAAAAGTTACACCCCCTGAAGGAACGCCAATCATCCACCCTTTGGACATAGCTGCAAAAATAGCATGATGGTGAGGGTGACTGTCTCCTTCACCAAATATGATACCAGGATTTAAAATTATGGCGGGTAATCCGGAAGAAACACAGCTCAAGACCTCTTGTTCAGCAAGATGTTTGGTATCGCAATAGGTTAGCCCCATGCCCGACAGATTGTATTCGATTTCTTCTGAACCAATTTCTCCTTCTTTAGGGATACCAAAAGCGGCTACCGAGCTGGTGTGGATAACACGACTTACATTGGCTGCTAAACTAGCTTGCATAACATTACGGGTACCCAGCACATTTGTTGCGTGAGCTTTATCAAAATCGCGCTTTTTATAAGAGACTAACCCTGCTAAATGATAAACGATGTCCATACCGTTAACCGCATTTGACACTTGCTCAAAGTCGATTATATCGCCATTGTAGTGTTCTAAATCTAATTTGGCTAATCCAGACGGCAGGCTCTTCGAACGAGCAAAAGTGCGCACTCTGTGCCCAAGATTAGTTAAGCGAGGAACTAGATTCTGCCCAAGAAATCCTGTGGCACCGGTGACTAAGATGTTCAAAGAATTGCTGTGGTTCATAAGGGTTCACGTATCTATACTTTGTATTAATAAAAATAAGGTGATCATCTTGTTATTTTTACCATTGATAAGAATCAAGGGCATTATCTATAGTCGTGAGACTTCTTTTGATTAGCGATTCTAGTTTATTATTGTGGCAAATATTATCTTGTTTGGCTATTTTTATTTGATCTAGGCTTATTATTGGCACTGCTTGCGTAAGTTGTGCTAAATAAGCAGCAAGCGAGGCAACTGGAAGTGGTAAAGCTAAAACAGAGCGCACTATATTTAATTTAGCCATCATTCGTTGGACTAATTCTCTTAAAGTAATTATTTCGGGACCCCCGAGTTCTGCAATTGAATCATTGTTAGTTGAAATGCCCACTAAATCAAAGGAAGCCAGTATGGCTTCGACTAAATCTTGAATAAAGATCGGCTGAACTTTATTATTACCGCCAGCGATTAAAGGAACGAGTTTTTTATTGCGAATCAGGTATTCTAGCCGAGCAATTAGTTTGCTATTTCTGTTACCTGCTATTCTACCGATCACTAAAGAAGGCCGTAAAATAAGGCTAGGAATTCCGCTGTCCAACACAATTTTTTCTGCCTGCCACTTTGTACGGTGATAGTCACTTTCAGCTTTGGAGTCTGCTCCACAAGCACTGACCATTATAATTTTTTTGACCCTAGCCTTTAGACACTGTTGAACGAAACGCTCAGTTTGTCCAATATGTAATGATGTAGAAGTTTCACCTTTGCGCGGAGCGATGCTGCCAATTAAATGGCAAGCAATATCCACTTGGGAAAAAACAGTATCTAAACCATCGTCATTTAAATCAGCTCTAAATATATTGGCACCAGATGTCTCCAAAAAATTGACATCAGAAGCATCAGCATTTTTTCTTACTAAGCAACGGATATTTGTTTTATCATTACGAGTTTTTGTAAGTGAATGAACTAAATGAGAACCAATATAACCGGTAGCACCATCTACAAGGATTGAATTTGTTTGAGTAAGAGTCGGGTGTTTAGTGTTCATTCTGGTTCTTCCTGGAGATAACAGCTTTGTAGATATTTTCTATTTATTTAATTTCTGATTTTTGTGCGATAAGGCTATAGCATTTCTTAATTAAAGTTACCTCACCGACTTCATTTCCTTGGGCTTTATGTCCTAAGTATTGAAATAAATAGCCAAAAAATAAAAGACAAATACCAAGAATGAATGAGCCAGTAATAAGTTTATACAAACCAAAAAACGCTATTGGTACTCCTAGAATGTGCCAGAAAGCGTTTACTGGATGAGAGTGACGCTGGCAATAGTCAACGACAAAATCTTTAAGTTTTGAGAATATACTATTCACAACGCTGTTACCATCAAGCTCTATTTCCTACTTCCACTTTGATTTTCTTTTGAGAGCGTGTTTCTTTGCTTGTTGGATATTGCTGTTTAAAATAAGTGAGAGTCTCAATCATGCCAGTATTAAAAGGTATAAGACTGGTATACTGGAGCTCTTCTTGTGCTTTTCGAATAGAAAATCCTTGATTGATGCCGATAAGCCTATAGGCTGCTTTAGAAAAACGAGATAGCTTTCTTCGCTTTTCGAGAGGCAAGCTTGAAACTATTGCTGATAACAAATCAAAAATAGGCTTAATCAGCCAGCTTGGCATGTTCTTTTTTACTCTAGGTGCATTAAGTCCATCGCTAATAGTATCGAATAATTGCTTCTTAGTAACGCCTTGTCCGTCAGTTAAATTGTAAATCTGTCCATAGGCCTTTTGATTTAATATGGATGCTTCAATCGCTTTATTTAGATTTTCGACGTAAATAACATTCGTTTCCTTCTTCCCGCCGTCTATCAATAGGGCTCTACCACTCTTAATAGCTTGTACTAATTGTGATAGCCAGGCTCTCTCTCTTGGTCCGTATATAAATCCTGGTCTCAAAACTGTCACAGCTATTTTATTCTTGTAGAGAGAACTGGTGACAAGTCGTTCAGCTTTTACTTTAGAATCAGCATATGATTCTCCACATAATACTAATGGAGCGTTTTCGGTAGCCTTATATTGATCATTATTACCAGTTATAACCGATAGACTGCTTATGAAAATGAATTGTTTCACTCCTAATTTAATTGCAGTTTCTAGAACCAGTTTACTGCCCATTACATTGACAGCATTAATTGCTTGCGGTGCTGCGTAAGGGTCTACTATGCCAGCTGCATGGATTACTACTTCAGTACCAGCTAGGGCATTTTCTAGTTCGGTATTATTAGTTATATTTGCTTCTATTGTTTCTATATTCAGATTTGCCCAATGTTCAGCAAAAAATTCAGCATTTATTTTCGAACGCACAATTGCTCTGACGAGATAATCTTTTTGAGCAAGATATTCACATGTGTGACTGCCAACTAAGCCGGTTGCGCCCGTGACAGCAATTTTTATATTTTTCAACTTGCAATTACCTCTTTTTTGGCAAGGAGTGCTAATCTACCAGCAAACGAAGAAGACGTACTTAGAAAGGGAATTTTTACTTGTGCTTCTGGAGCACCTTCCATTACTCTTTGTTGCCTCAAACTTTTATATGTACCGGCTGGAAGCATTTCTATTTTTGGCATAGCGAGCCTATTGCTATAGCGCTTTTCCTCATATTCAGGATTTTGACACCGCAAAGATTGATCGAATAAACGCACAAACTCCTCTTGTACAGAGTGAGGCAGCGAGGCGTCAATCTCGACAAAACAAACATAATAAGGTGGTAACGCCAATTTAACTTCTGCAGTAAAGTGATTAATGGTATCCAAATTAAGTTGGTGCGTTACTTGTCTAAAAGCAGTTAAGACCTGTTCTTCGGTAATTTTTTCGCCGGTAATTGAGCTAATGCCTAGACCTTTGCGCACAAATTCGATGATAGGGGTTTTGCCATAAAAGCCAACTACTTCAACAAGATCGTTTATGTTGTAACGGTACAAACCAGCATTTGTCGTGAAAAAAATGTAATAACGGTTGTGTAAGTCTAACTCTTCAACGGTTAAAAATTTTGGCGATGGAGATTCCATATCTTCCTCGGCAACGAATTCAAAAAAGTGACTTGTAATTGCAAGCACACCGCCAGCTCCATCATCAGATATTGGTATACTTCCCCTACCCTCGCTGGCCATGTAACCGAAGTCTCTTACTGGAATGTTACCATAATATTCAGGCAACTTCTCCAAATAAAATGACATTGGGCCGCCCTTCCAACAAGAAATGACTGTGGATTGTGGCCAAACAGTTTTTGGTAAAAGAATAGACTCTTCATCCATAATTTTTTCTAACATGCGAGCTCTTTGTCTATTGGGTTTAAGATAATTAGAAAAGGCGTCTCGCCATTTAGTAGAAGGCAAATAAGTACTTTTTATACTGCCATCAAAGATGTCTGCTATGAGGTCTACGCTATGCTCTTTTAACTGATCAGCTAATAAAATTAGACTAGAAGGATTACAAGCTAGAAACGCAGTAACATTTTGTGTCAAAGCCGTTCGTAGCATCAAATAATATTTCATCTCGACATTTTTGATCTTGCATACTGCGTAGGGAACAGCAAAATGTCTGCGAATTAGAGGGGATTGTCGTTGATTTAGGAGTCCAGAGACAGCGCCATATGGTAAACCAGAAGGAACTAGTCCTTCTTCATCGTTACTACTGATAATAAAAAATTGTCCAGAGGTTGCCTGCCAAAAATCTCTGACTAAATGGTAGTTGTGAATTTGAAAAGCGTGAGTGTAATCAGCCAGATGCATCCTGTTAATAGGTATATATTTTGGCGTATCGGTAGTACCACTTGTAGTAGCGAACATGAAGGGCTCATCTTCGGTTAATTGTTTCTTTTGTCCAGCCATGACAGCGTCTATATAGGGCTTTAGATGTTCATAAGCCGCAGGTGGTACAAACTTTTGATAATCTTGCAGACTTGAGATTTGATCAAATTTATGAGTACGTCCAAAGGATGTATTTATGTTGGCATTGATAATTTGCTGGAGCTTTTGCCTTTGAGCTACACCTGGGTTTAAGCATGCTTGATTAAACTGTTTTATGTGAGTAGATCTGCGCCATAACTGGCCTATTGTAATATCTGTTTTGCGCCAATCTATCATGATGCTTATCGTTTGCCCCCAATTTCCATTTCCTGAAGGTGACTGTTTTTGTCTTGCCTTGAGCTAGTAGCGGCTAAGTGAGGAGACATTTTAATCACAGTTGATTTCTTTTCAATTAGACGGTGGAAATTTTTCTGGTCCACTGTAATTCCTAGTCCGGCTTGCAACAAACCGTTGGGCAACTTTCCGTATCCGCCATAGCCAAAAGTAAGATTTTCTTTTGTTAGATCATACTTGAGCAAAAGACTATTTGCTGATCCTTCATGGTTTATAAATGGACCGTTGTTGAGGGCAAATATTCTGCCGGCAGCAGTAAGGATACCACTTTCACCAACTTGGGCACCTAAATGGCATGAAATTCCAGCTTGTTTTGCGAGATTCTTTATGGTGCTAGCTGCCATTACCCCCCCCATTTTGGAAATGCGAATATTGAAATCTATTTTAATACCATTATTGACAAAAAATTCTGCTTGTCGAATGGTGCATAGGGATTCGTCCAAAACAATAGCTTGAGGTATGGAAGAAGCTAGGTGAGCGATACCTTCAATATTATCAGCCGCAACAGGCTGTTCTATAGAAGCAATGTTGTAAACTTCTGATCTCTGAGAGAATGCAATAGTGTCAGAAACAGACCATGCACAATTGGCATCTACCCTCAGAGTTGTTGTTTTGCCCATTATTTTTCGGGCCAATTTGATTCTCTCTATTGCATCATCGATGTTTTTGCCGAGCTTTAGCTTAACGGTGGAAAAACCATAAATTTTGAAAAATACCAATAGAGCAGATAGAAAATTCTTATTAGTTAGCGATGCTGTAGCACCATATTTAATACTATTTGCAAGATGATTATTATTGTCTGGGTAAAGTAATTGACCTAGAGAGATGTTTTCGGCACGCCCGGTGGCATCCAATAAGGCTAACTCTAGCGCACACCAAGAAGCCCCATTTGGGCGTTCTTCTAGCCCGAAGAATTGAAACTGGTTCAGAATGTAAGACAGTAATTCTGAAGCGTTAGAAAATTCTTTGCCTTTAAAGTGGGGAAAGTATTTTTCTTTTAAGTATTCAACTGCTTGATCAATTGTCTCTCCAGTGACATATTCTCGCGGGATACCTTCTCCATAACCTATGGATACGCCTGCTTCAGTTTCAATAGTAGCTTTAACAATTAAATTATGAGAACGGGATCGTTTTGCCAAATTATGGTTAAAAGCGAAACGAAAGGGAAGCTCAACTACATACAAACTAAGATCTAGAATTTTCATACGCCGAGTTGCCCTCGGGTCAAAATCCAATTAGCAAGCACATAGGTATATTCTTTAAACCAGTCAGCATCGAAATCTAGGCTGTGAGCAGCTCCGGGGAAGGCGTGGATTGACTTATCTTTTGAAGCAATTTGTTGATACCAATTTTCTAATTTGTTTGTGTCTACAATTAAGTCATCTTCTCCTTGCAGTATAAGAACAGGGATTTTTATAAATTTTGCCGCTTGTTTCGCTTTTTTTGCCAAAAAGAAAGTTTGAACAAAAAAAGAAGTAGTTGCTTTCGTCAATCGCAGAGGGTCATTGTCTAAGAAATCCAGGAAATCTGTGTTTCTCGTAAGCATGGAAGTTGTGAGCGGTACTGGCCAATATTTCAAACGAGAATTTCCCCCTAAAATATACTCCATGGCAATTTCAAGCTTGGTGAGCAATGAAAAATCAACGCGTGTATATATGGCAGGTGCGCTTAGAACCAAACCTGCTAGAGGAGAAACTAAAGTATGGTCAGTGCTTTCATAATTAGATTGAGCGACTATCGTAGCTAATTTAGCGGACCAGCAATTAGCTATCATAACCAATCTTTGTCCTCTGTGTTGGCGTTTTATATATCTTAATTGGGATTCGAGATCGGAAAATAAAATATTGTAATTTTCCAAATGTCCACGCTTACCGCCATTCATACCTGAGCCGCGGCGGTCAGGCGCGTATACAGTGATACCTTGTTCATTCAAAGCCAAGGCTGTATTTTCAAACCATTGGCTGTGTCCTTCAATACCATGTAAGTAAATCGCAACCGGTGCGTTTTCGCTTCCTTGCCAAATGCGACAGCCAATCTTAGCTCCATCTGGTGCTGCTAACCACTCAATTGTGGCTGTCTTTCTAGTATTTGTCGAAGGAAGTATTGCCGGTAACGTAGCGGTGATACTTGGGTGTTGCTCAGTCAAGTGCTTGCTCTTGAAGAAATAACGCTGATTTTAAAGAGGAAATAATTAATTCTGGCTGGCAGACTAATCTTATTCTAGTTTAGAAAAGGATTGTATGGTGTACGAGCATACTACTTTGCAACAACTTGGTAATGTTTCTATATGAACATTATCTTTTTGTCATTTGGCTTTGTCTTCAATATTCTAGGTCTTTTTTCTTATGATTACTGAGGATTGGCTCGACAAATAGAAAATACTTTTGCGGCTCTTATATACAATTGTTTTTTGTATGCTGTATTCTCACTGAACTGGTACTCCATGAACTGTAAGTAAGAAAAGAGCAAGGGGTAAGGAATCTTATGTATTTAAATTTACAGACTATGTTTACCTGCGCAATAGTAATCACTGGGGCAATTATTGCCACGCCAATTTTAATCAAAGGATTCAAGCAAAGAGGGACGGGCATATACGAACCCAATTTCTTTATTCAGCGAGCTCCTCAGCTTTTATCGCTAGCTAATGTCGTTTTGATAGTGTTTGCATTTCTTTTCTATGTTCAATTGATACCGGCTGAGTTTGGTGGTATCGAACGTTTAATAGTTTTGACTAGTGGTAACCCGCATGGATTTGCCGCTGCGATATCTTGGTTAGGTGTAGTTCTTTTATTAAGCGGAATGTTTTTTATGGTTGGTGGTTGGTATAACTTAGGAGAATATTTCTCGACTGATTCTGAGGTTCTTTACGGACAGGGCGTACGAAAGACTGGCTTGTATGAATATGTCATGCACCCTATTTATTCTGGAATTATTCAATGTTTAGTCGGTGCATCTTTAGCAGCTACCTCAATGATTGCTCTTGCTTTTGCTTTGCTTGTGGTAGCACCATTGTGGCTAAGAAGAGCCAGGTATGAAGAAGAAATTTTAGTCAAAAATTTAGGTACTGGTTACAAAGAATATGCCGAAGAAATGAAATGGCGGCGCCTTGTTCCCAAGGTGTTTCCATTTGGTGTTTGAAAATAGCGTTAGGCAGCCATTAGCGATGCTTATTTTTTCAGACCACGGTTAGTCGAAGGGCTATTGTGTTTAGGTTGAGCAACTTTAAAGTCTAATAAGATTTCTTTTTTGAACTGAATTGCAAACAATGATTTTTTTTCGCCGAGGGCCCAAGCTTCAGCTTTGCCGTCACTTCCAGGTTTAATGATTGCTTCGAATTTAAGAGTATTAATTTTTTTGTTCTCCATTTTCCTCTCAGAAAGTGATCTTGTATGTTTGATTCTGGTGTTAAGAGAGTCTTTTATGCTTAGTGATTGGATAATTTGTCTATGACTGCGATCTAACGCCTCCGCTAGACGCAGAATGGCTGCCATATCAGTGACAAGTTTTCTTTCGGGTGTTGGTAAAGCAACCCAGGCATCATGAGTTTCTTTGGGTGAACTGCCGCGGTGATAACGAGCAATACTAGCTATTACCTGTATTTCTTCGCGATTATAGCCCAATAATTCCTCTTGTTTAATAAGATAATATGAGTGTTTGTGATGACCGCTCCGACCTATGTATATGCCTATATCGTGGAGCATTGCAGCAGCCCATAAAAGATTGACAACATCATCTGAATAATTATGCATTATTTTCCGTGTTTGCCAAAAAATCTCGCAGGCAAGCCAAGCTACTTGCTGAGCGTGTTCTACATCACCTTGATATTTTTTTAGTAAGTGAGACACGCTCAGCGAGCGGGGATTTTGATGAACCGCAAGGCGCGAGTCTAGCCAACCTGTTTGTAAAAAACGATCTACAGCGACTCCTTCCCGCAAAGCGGCAGTGCAAATAATTATTTCATTTGCTTGCACAGCTTTCATGGCTTCAATCAGAACAATCGAACCAGATAATATTGTTTGTGCTCTGTCATTGCTAACAAATTTGATTTTTTCATTGCGTATGGAACAGTCTTCTATGTAGGAAATTATGTGCTTAAGGCGTTCTAAAGGTAAGCGCCATCCATGTAAATTAGCGTCTGGCAATCCTTCTAGCTCGCGATCTATTTTAGCCAATGCCTGAATGGTGCCTGATGTTCCGACGAGCTTTTTAAACCCGCCGCACGCTTCAATCTTTACTGCAGTTGGTTGCAATACACCTGCCACTTCTTCGTGTATTTGTCTAACTTTTTCTCGAGTAGGCAGATCCTTGCCAAAAAATCTTTGTGCAAGTCTAGCCGCACCAAGCTTATAAGACTGCATGAAGGATGTTTGTTGTTTATTGCCGACTATAATTTCTGTGCTGCCTCCCCCAATATCGATAATAGCGAAATTACCAGTAAGTTCTGGCATGCTCCAAATGACGCCCAAATAAATTAGTCTGGCTTCTTCTGAACCAGAAAGCATATTAGCGTCTATATTCAAATTATTGCGTATGCGCTCTAGAAAAGCTTCACCGTTTTTAGATTCTCTAACAGCCGAAGTCGCAACTGCTATAATTGTTGTCGCTCCTTTTTCTTTAGCTTGGCGTGCCATATCTTTAATGATCCGCAAAGCGGATCGTACGGCTGCTTCATCTATAAAATGGTCAGCCAGGGATCTACGAAAAAATGGCACTGCTTCTTTAGATCGGAACATTACTTCAAACTGTTCGCGATTAGGTGCAACCCGACAAACAATCATATGGAACGAATTAGTGCCTAAGTCTATACACGCCAAAACTGGTTCGTTCGCATTAGATTTTAGCTTTTTAGACTGAATTTCTAATTTTAAACCGCTTGATTTAGGCACTGTAGTTTCCTTTGTTGAATATGTGTCGCTAAAAGGGCAGCCGTTTTTTCACCGTCGCGCACACAATCGGGAATCCCTAGACCATTATACGAAGAACCAGTAAAGAAAAATCCAAGATGATTCTTTGCCAGATTTTCTATGTTTTTAACTGTCTGCTTGTGCTCTAGCTGATAAAAAGGTAAACCGTTTGGCCAGCGACTAAGCCATGTTTTAACAGCAGGACTTTTTATTTCTAGATAGGGACTAATCTCATTTTGAGCCAAATTTACTAACTCTTCATCACTAAGGTTACATAGGTCGGGTGCTAATTGACCCCCGATAAAAACTCTTATCATTTCATAATCATTGCTGGCACGACGAGAGAATTTTTGACTGATAAAGCCAGCCGCTATAATTTTTTTGCTCTCAACTGAAGGTACAACAAAACCAAATCCTTTATGAGGTTTGCCAATGTCGGACTTATTGTATAGAAGATTCACAACTGTTGAATTACTGCTTTCAATTTTTGCAAGGGCATTGCTTAGAACAGGGTCTAATTCTTTCACTGTTTGGGCTGCTAATATCGAGGGAAGAGCAAAAACAATTGCATCTGCATCAAACTGGCTGCCTGTTGTTTCAAGTTGCCAGTTTTTCTCGCTACCCCTTTCAACCGAAATCAGCTTTGTATTTAGGTAGACTTTTACATTGGTTAACTGTTCGGCTAGTTGATTGATTAACATTTGTGTGCCGTTTTGTAGGGTGCCGAATAAATTATAGCGGGCACCGCTGGCGGTATTAACTCCGTGATGTCCAGCTTCAACCAAACCTTTTATGACGCTACCAAACCTTCTCTCTAGTTCAGCAAACTGAGGAAGGGTTGATTGCGTGCTGAGCAAATTAATGTCAGCCATATATATCCCACCTACCAAAGGTTGCCCTGCACGAACCAATAGCTCATTACCAAAGCGTCTACGCAAAAAATCCGCAACGCTTTCGTCATATGGTTTGTTTTTCTTTGGTACAGCTACTTCCAAGGCTATGCGTAATTTACCTAGAAAAGAAAACAGTGGACTGGTTATAAAAGGTAACCATTGAGTGGGGGCTATCATAAAGAAACCAACTGGCAAGGGAACGAGTTTATTGTTTTGAGCAATAAACGCTTGTCGATTATGTTCGTTAGTAGATAATAAGTCCTCTGTAAGTTTTAGTTCGGTCAATAGGTTTTTGAGCTCTGGTTTTTCGGCTAAGAAAGCATCCGGCCCATGTTCGACAATGAAGTTGTCGATGGTTTCTGATTTAATAACACCACCCAGACGATCATTGCTCTCGATTAATACGATTTCGATGGGCAAATCATTCTGTTTTTGTAAAGACATCAACCTGTAAGCGACAGTCAAACCGGTGACGCCACCGCCGACAATGGCTACTGTGTATTTCATTGTTTGGTTGTCCTGCCTAATTTATGCACAAGTTCAACTAGATATTTAACGTTATCGATTGGTGTTTCAGGTAATACACCATGTCCTAAGTTGAAAATATGTCCAGGTCTACCTTGAGCTTGTGCAAGTATTCTTTTTGTTTGCCTATCGATATTTTCTCTATCACTAAGTAAAACTATGGGATCCAGATTGCCTTGAATGGCTACTTGATAGTCCAATTTTTCCCATTCTAAAGATAAGTCTGCTCTCCAGTCCAAACCAATGACTTGGCATTCGGTTTGCTTGATTAGATCCAGAAGGCTACAAGTGTCTGTGCCAAAATATATTGTGGGTGCCAAATCCTTAACAGTAGCTACGAGCATTTTGCTGTAAGGCAATACATATTGATTAAAATCTGCAGGAGATAAATATCCAAGCCAGCTATCGAATATTTGTACGATGTCAGCGCCTGATTTAATTTGTTCGGATAAATATTCGATACAAGCATTCGTGAGTAGGCTAAGGAGATGTGACCAAGCATCAGGATACTTATACATAAAGGTTTTGGTGCGAGCAAGGTTTCCTACTTTGCCGCCTTCGATCAAATAAGCGGCTAATGTAAAAGGCGCCCCGGAAAAACCGATTAGAGGTAGGTCGGACTTTAAAGCTCTCCGGCTTTTACGAATAGTATCAAAGACATACGACAATGGATCAGCAACACTAACTTGCTGTAGGTTATAGACATCAGATTCAGTACGAACAGGATTATCTATAATTGGGCCTTCACCAGCAGCAAATCTAAGTTGTACTCCTAAAGGTTCCAGGATCAGTAAAATGTCGGCAAAAATTATTGCCGCGTCGACGCCTAGTTCATCAACTGGTAATAACGTAACTTCTGTCGCTAAGTCTGGATTTTTGCATAATTCTAAGAATTCTGCTTTGCTCCTTACTTTTCTATAGGACGTCATATATCTTCCGGCCTGTCTCATTAACCAAATAGGAGTATAAGAACAAGCTTGCTGGCGGCAAGCTAACATTATAGAAGAGTTAGAGGCTGTGTCTTTAAGCCCAATACTGTGTTCTGCAATGTTTGAATGGCTATTCAATGTTGACAAAATGAGGCGTCCTAAAGTTTAAAGTGAATTAGCGAGTTGACATGTTTTCTGTATAACTTGTTCTATGACCTGATCGGGAGTGGATGCACCAGCGGTGATACCGACAATGATCTCCCCCGGCACTAACCAGTTTTCGGTTTGTTTGAGTTGCCGGCTGCTTTTGCTTTTATGTCTGATTGTGTTGCCAGGCCCAATACGTTCGACCCCATCTATATGGTAAGAAGGTACATTTTTGCTTTCTGCAATTTCTTGCAAATGTCCGGTATTCGAAGAATTAAATCCACCTATGACGAGTAAACAATCCAACCCTGGTTCTATTAACTTGTACATTGCATCTTGGCGTTCTTGTGTGGCATCACAGATAGTATCACCAGCTGAAATAAAGTGTTCGTTTAATTTGTGAGGACCGTATTTGGCGAGCATAGTTTGTTCGAATAATTTGCCTATTTGTTCGGTCTCAGTTTTAAGCATAGTGGTTTGATTAGCTACTCCCACCTTTCGTAGGTGTATTTTTGGATCAAAACCGATAGAGCAAGCGTGACTAAAATGGGAAAGGAAGGCATCTGATGTGTCTTTGGATAAAATGTAGTCACAAACAAACTTAGCTTCGGTAAGATTTTCCAGAATTAGGTAGCGTTTAGTACGGGAAGCTGTGGCTATTGTCTCTTCATGGTTGTATTTGCCATGAATTATAGCTGTAAACTCTTCTTTCTCATATTTGGCTACTCGATTCCAAACACGAGAAACCCAGGGGCAAGTTGTATCGACAATTTCGCAACCAAGCCCAGTTAGACTGTTTAATTCTTGCTCACTGGCACCGAATGCGGGCAGAATTACGACATCGTTTGGAGCGATTGTACTAAAGTCTTTTGTACCATCATTCTTCAGCGGCACAAAGCTGACATTTTTCCTTTGCAGATTCTCATTGACTAGTGGATTATGAATAATTTCGTTGGTAATCCATATTCTTCTTTCGGGGAAATATTGTCGTGTCTCGTACGCCATGGATACGGCTCTCTCCACGCCCCAACAAAAGCCAAAAGCATTAGCCAGGCGTATAGTGACCCGACCATTTCTTAGTAAATTGCCGTTTTCTCTTAATTGGGCAATTAAACCCGAGTGATACTCGCTGGTTAATTCGAGAGCAATCTGGTCCTTTAACCCGAATCCTTTACGGTGATAGGTGGCTTTTGTCATAATTGATTATAGAGAGTTTACAATGCTTAAGAGCTTATGGGAAATTGGTAGCTCGTGACTGCGGTACTGATTAAATATGGTACTACTAGTACAAAATATTATCAGTCTCTTGCAAAAGAAGTTGTAATAAAGCGGAACTTGCCTGACGAGCGGGTATAAATATTCTGGCGGTTAGAGAAGGGATAATGAAGACGGTCGAGGATTTGAAATCCGTTCAGACAGAAGCAATATTAAGACTTAATTGTCCAGGTTTTGGCGGATCAGCTCTGTTAACCTGCGGTCAAGCGCGGCCATTGACTGAATATAAAGTAATTATTGTTAATCCTATAAGTATTGTTCATCTTTTTGAGGGAGATGCTGCGCTTATAAGACAAATTGACATTGCTTTGGCTGACGGACTGACAAGTTACAAATTGTCCGATGACAAGGTAATAGACAGAATTGGTCAGCAAATCGAGGCGCGCTCTCCTGAACTATTCCAATTCTTAGCCGAGGGCGGATTGCTCATCTATTATTTATGCCGTCCATTCATAATTAACTCGGAAAGTCGCTCTATGGATAACTATGCTTGGCTTTGTGGCTTGGCACCCGATCAATCTGGTGAATCTACTATGAGCGAACAGACTATTCGTCATATGAGTACCGTGGCCCATGGACGCAATATCGATAAATCTGCAGCTGCCAATGAATCTGAATTTGAGAAATATTTAGACCAAGTGGGTTTGGAATGGAACACAATTATTAGGACCGATTTTCTGACCAATGGCTATTCTCCCCTTGCCCAAGCTGGACCAAAAAAATGTATCGCAGGCGAGCTTATAGCCGGTGATAACGGAGGCAGAGTCGTTTTCTTGCCGGCGCCTTACTCACCTGATTTTGACCGCGTATTAATAGAGTGCATTAATATTTGGCATGCTGCTAAACAGGGCTTTGAATCTGGTTCTGTGGAAGATTCGGCGGCGTCATTAAATGGTGAAGATAGCCAAGAAATAACTTCCGGACAAATTCAAATACCAACTGCTTTAGGCGAAGAATCTAAAGATCATTCATTTATAGAAGAGGCTGAACAAAATAATAATCAAATATCAGAATTTGAGAGCAAAAGCGATTCTGATTGGCACCCATCTAGGGTTGAGGAAGATAGAAATTTAACAAAAGGGTCTGATATGGACAGTTCCCCTGGTGAGGAATCTGCGGTTAGAACAAATTTGAAAGCAGAGAATTTAGAAAACAAATTTGAAAGCGGGCAGACAAATAGCACAGAAGAAACCGAATTTGATGACGAAAATAACCACGTTACCGAAAATGAAAAGCATCCCGAGGACGACAGCGCTTCCAAATTAGTTATCAATAAACGAGAACTGAGCGAAAGCACTAGCGCACAAAAAAATATTGAAGAAGAGACGATTGGGGACGATGCCGCGGCCGAGGTTAAAATGCCTCGAATAATAGAAGGGATCAGTGAAGAGGCGACAATGTCCGACTGGTGCAAAAGCTATTGGTTGCCTGGTATGGATGGTCTTTTTAAGGAAATTCAAGTCATTCGTAAGCAAATAACAGAACTGGAGAGAAAATTAGCAACGAGCGAAGATATGGTTTCTTCGTTGGAAGAGGTTAAATCTACACTGTTATCGGGACAACCCGGAGATCTCTTGACAAGTTGTAAAATAGTGCTAGATGATCTTGGTTTTGATACTGAAGTAAATGGAAATAACGAGCTTGTACTTGCTGAAAAGGAGCAACATTTAGCGGTTGTGCGGGTGGCTTTAAGTGTGGGTTCACCAGAAAGAAGTGAATTAGCCAGACTCACTGAATCTTTGATAAATTTTTGGGATAGTCACGGTATTGAGCCCAAAGGTATATTAATTGCCTGCACATACTGTGAAACTCCTATCACTCAACGTAAAGAAGCTGATTTCTCGAATATTATCCTTGATTTTGCTACCAAAAAAAATATTTGTTTAATCAGTACCATGCAGTTAATTAGTATTTATTTGGATATGAAATTGGGAAAACTAGACGCGGTTAAGGTTCGTGGTGAAATCCTTTCCACAGCCGGCGCGTTAAAAGGCTTTGCTCTGTAATTAATGGCTTTAAAAGCCAAATTATTTTTCCAATAGCTTGTCTATTTTTGCTGCCAATATGAAGTCGTTTTCTGATAATCCATTGATAGCATGGGTAAAAACACTAATTCTTAGTATTCCCCAACTAATATATAGATCTGGATGATGGTTTTGTTGTTCAGCAATTAGTCCGATATCATTAGCTAATAAGAGAGATTGCTTAAAGTTTTTTGTTTTTATTTCTCTTTCTAACTTATCTTCTTGCAGACGCCAGTTGGACAATAGATTGAGATAAGATCGTACTTGTATTTTGTTCAGGTGCGCTATTTTATTTGAACAGGAAATGCATTCTTTGGCTAAAAGCTCGGGGAGATCCATTATTATTTATAACCTTTGTTTATTCGTCAGCAATTATTTTAATGAAGAGTGTTTTAAATGAAAAGAATCAATATTGATTTTGATTATTTGATTTTTGCTTATCAAGATGACTCTCCAGATAATATTTATTATCTTGATACTGAGTTTGGTGACATAAGGTTGGTAAATCGTCAATTGGAAGACTTGCGCGATCTTACTGATGAAATAGAACTGTCGATAGACCGTTTTTTATACATTCCTAAACCTGGTAAGAAAAGACTTCTTGCTGATTTGAAGATTTTTGCTCAAGGACTTGAGGATGAACAATTAAAGAAAACCATAAAAATTGCTTTCGAAAGTCCCCATGTATTTGAAGCATTCAAAAAAATTCTTTCGTCTCATCCTGACATATTGTTGCGATTGAACACTTATTTGTATGAATCCACTAAGCGTGAAGTGATGGAATGGCTAGCAGCTAATGCGATAGAGCCTGAGAGCACGAAAAGCAATACAGCTAATAAACTTTAGCTTCTTTGTTATTTGGAAGGATTTTGTTGTGTCCTGTCAGGATAAGGGTTGCCAACCATTCTTTGTGGCAAAGCAGGACCCCGCACGCATTTTATCGCGGTCCATGGCAAATAAACAGTCTCGTTTTCGCGTTTTAGGCACAAATATGTGCCTTGATCAATCATGGCTACTTCACCATCTATCTGTTCGCCACTGATCATTAGAACAACTACGGCTGTATTAAGGGGAATAGCCACAAATAATCTCCTTTCCTAGTATCATTTTTACAGTGACACTCTGCCATGACTCATAAAAATTATGTACTACTTTAAGCAAGAATCAATCCTAATTAAGCAATTACTTCTCTTCGGCCAAACAAATCGATCAGTTGTCAGTCGCTACTTGAAGTTAAATGTAGTGTTGATAAGTCTTTGCTCTATTTGTTTGACTTCCTGCAACCAGGTCTCAATGCAAAGAAAAGTGGGCCATAATCTTATTAAAACCCCTGTGGTAGTCGGAGAAAGAACGGCACCCACCCCCAATCAACCAAACAGACCAGTGAATTTGTCTGGTCTTTGGAAAATTGGTTTTCGTTATCAAGGTAAATCTGATTTAGGTAGCATGCAGATTCAGCAAAGTAATCAAAGCTTTTCTGGTCAAGGTCAAGATGAGCAAAGCGGTGCTACTTTCAAGATTGTGAAGGGGCAGATCAAGGGTGACGAAATTATCTTTTTAAAAATATATGACAAGCGTCCTAACCAACCAATACAGTACCATGGACACTTTTCTTATCTGCCGTCTGAAAACGGAGAAGTATCTTATATGGGCGGTGATTTTTCATTTGAAGCAAATGGTGCTTTAACAGTTGGTGAGTGGGAAGCGGCAATGGCTGAGGTGAAGTCTCCTTCTGTAAGCGCAGGAAACAATAGCAAGGCAGCAGAGGAAGAACAAAAGCAAGCGATAAATCAGGAGCATACTCCTGATTTATCGGGAAAGTGGAGCGTAGCCCACGAGTACAATTTTAAAACAATTCATTCCATAATGTTTTTAGAGCAGGATGGCAATAAAATAAGTGGTCATGGCACGGACACTAACACTAAGGAAAAATTCATAATAAAAAAGGGCTGGTATAACTTTCCACACCTCACAATCATAAGACAATATCTTTCCAGATCTCCAGGAAGCAACCTTATTACTTTTAAGGCTGAAGTAAGTGAAGTGTCTGACAAGGACTATACAGGACCCTATCTAAGCGGTAAAACTCAAGGCGGAGGCGACTGGGAAGCGGAACGAGTTTACTAAGCTGTATGTACGCGTAATTGGACGTAATGCGAGAGCGTTCACAGCCCATATGCTCTTATAAGGAAGCATATAAGTTATGTGTTTAATCTTCATTTGCATGGAGTTCAATGGCATCTCAGCGTAATTTATTGCTGTTCTGCCATTGTGCGCATTGGGGGAGGCCAGGGACTAGGCAGCGCTTATATTATTCATTTATATGTTCAATTATATTTTTCAGGGCTTTTTGATATTCTTGAGCATCTTTAAAACCAATTATACGACCAATCAAATTGCCATCAGGATCGAAAACAAGAGCACATGGATAACCTTCAACGCCGTAGTCATTCTTTAGTTTTTGTCCGGCACCGCTGTCATCGGCTTTGGCTTTAACAGGGACGAACTTTTCACTAATAAATTGTGATAATTCTGGATTGCTGAACGTATCTCTATCTAGTTTTTTACAAAATCCGCACCAATCCGTATATACATCAGCTAATACATATTTATGGGCTTGTTTGCCTTCTTTCATACCCGAATCGACGTCTCTCCAGTTAATCTCGGCGGACGAAGCAGCAGAGACTATGCTTAGAAAAGCTCCAGCAACAAGTGCTACTTGTTTAAAAAATGTTCCTTTGCCTATCATTTGTAGCTGCTCCTTCTAATTAAAGTGATTGATAAAAACAATCAATATCAACCTTGAGTTCGAATTCAACCTCAACTAGTTTAGTACAACTGACGAGAAGGTTAAAATAAATAATCCATGAATAAAAGCGCAATCTCGTAACAAACCAGTCTTTGACAGCGTTATACACATAAATACGGGTAATATTTTATTGGGAGGCAATAAGTATTGGCAACTGGTACCTATAATATTTTTGTTCTAGTCAAGCAGGTCCCAGACCAAGGGTCTAAGGCAGGCTTGAATCCCGATGGCACTATTGATCGTGCTAAAGCTAAAAGGATGCTTAATCCTTTTGATCGCTATGCTTTGCAGGCAGCTCTCTTTACTAAAAGAGCTTACGGAGGAACTGTGACGGCCATTTCAATGGGACCGCCACCTGCTACTGAAGTATTGTTAGAAGCTTTGGAGCACGGTGTAGATTTCGGGTATCTTTTATGCGACAAACGTTTAGCTGCTTCGGATACTTTAGCTACTGCCTATGCGTTATATAAAACTATTTTGCATATCGGAAAACCTGATGTTATTTTTTGCGGTTTGCAAACAACTGATGGTGATACAGCACAAGTAGGTCCTCAATTGGCTGAAAGACTTGATCTGCCGCAAATTACTTATTGCGAGGATTTTGCTATCGTGGATGGCAAAGTGGAAGCTAGACGCATTATTGAAGGTGGTATCCAAAAGGTAATTACCGAGCTACCTGTGCTTGTTACTGTGGCAAATTCTTATCATGCTCTTGAGTATAAATCTTTTCGTGGTGCCTGGCGAGTACGGCAATTAGTGCGTAATCCTGAAGAAATGAAAAAGTATATTCGTACTCTAGACTTGGATGTCATTGGAGCAGATCCAGAACGCTGTGGACTTAAAGGCTCGCCGACGATTGTCGCGGCAACAGAAAAGGTTGGTGACATAGGTGGTAATTGCTGCATATTTGAAGGCAATTCTCCAGAAAGTCTGGTAAAAGATCTTATGGCAACAAGTAATGTAAAAGAATATGTGACTGCGTTGGAGAGACCATGAGCGAAGAAGTAGCAGTTACTAATTTTTGTCCGAAAGGCGATGTGCTTGTTTTAGCAGAAGTTGCATCAGGTGAGCTACAACCTGTATCTTTAGAGTTATTAGGCGCTGGGCGCATCTTAGCTGACAAAATGGGACGCTCATTGTTCTGCTTGGTCTTAGGACACAATTTAGGTTCCATTCCACCAAAGTTGATTGAATATGGTGCTGATGTTGTTTATGTGGCAGACGACCCAGAACTAGCTCAATATCGCACGCTTCCTCATCGTAGAGTTGTTTGCGATTTTCTTGAATCATTGCCAGAGCCTCCGCACACGACGTTGCTGGGTTCTACTACTACAGGCAGAGATCTTGCTCCTCGCATAGCAGCCCATTTTGATACAGGTTTGACTGCAGATTGTACCGAGCTTGATATAGGACCATATGAACATAAAAGCAAGGCCGATCCGTCCAAATTGGGACTATATCCTAATTGTCTGTATGCCATTAGACCGAGCTTCGGTGAAAGTTTAAAAGCTAGAATTCTTGGTCCTTGGAAAAATCCACAAATGGCAACTGCGCGTCCTGGAGTAATGATTCCTTTAAAGCCAGATAGCAGTCGCACAGGCAAGATCATAAATGTTTCTGTAAATTTAGAAGACAAAGATTATCGTTTAGTTGTAGCTAAAACTTTGCGTGAAGTATCGAAAGGTTTTAAACTCACTGAAGCAGATGTAATTATTAGTGGCGGTTATGGGCTCGGCTCGGCAGAAGGTTTTGAACTCTTAAGAAAACTAGCTGCCTGTTTCCCAAATTCTGCTATTGGTGCCTCACGTAAAGTAGTTGACCTAGGCTGGATTCCTTATCAACATCAAGTTGGACAAACAGGTAAGACAGTACGTCCTAAACTTTATATTGCCTGTGGCATCTCGGGAGCCATTCAGCATAGAGTTGGAATGTCTAAATCTGGCATGATTATTGCTATAAACAAAGATCCAGATGCACCTATTTTCAAATTTGCGAATTATGGAATTGTGGGCGATCTTTATCAAGTTATTCCCGAAATGATCAAAGAATTCCAAGCGATAGTTAAAATAGAAGAAGGGGAGCCAGTTGGCAGCGCACGCTAATACACGAATCGAATACGATCTTTTATTAGTTGGTGGTAGTCCTTCCAATTTGGCCCTGGCTTACCATTTTCTAGGCTTAGCTAAAGCTAGCGGAAAAGAATTTTCCATCGCTATCTTGGAAAAATCTAAAGAATTTGGTGCGCATATTGTGAGCGGGGCAGTTTGTAAGCCTCATATTATTGAAAAAATTTGGACCGATTACAAAGAACGGAATTTTCCTATTGAAGCAGTGTGTGAGCAGAGTGAATTTTCTGTACTTGGCACACGCAAGAAATGGGATATGCCACATATGTTTTATCCAAAGTCTTTTGATAAAACAGGCTATCTTGTTTTGACCTTAAGTTATGTCACCGCCTGGGTAGCCAATCAGGTACAAGAGAAAGCTAAAGAAGTACCTAATGTTACAGTCGACCTTTTTACTGGTTTTTCTGCTCACAAAGTTGTATTTGAAGAAGGACGTGTGGCGGGTGTTTGTGTTAGTGAAGAGCCAAAGAGTGACGATGATTATGTCTACGCTAAATTTACTTGTTTCGGAGATAAAGGTTTTATCTCGCGCGATGTCATAGACTATTACAAACTTAGAGATTGTCCACAAATTTGGTCTATTGGTATTAAAGAAGTTTGGCAATGCCAAGAAAATTATGCAGGCAAAGTTTGGCACACATTAGGCTGGCCGTTATTAGATGGCACTTTTGGTGGCGGTTTTGTTTATGGTATGAAAGATAATAAGTTAACTATTGGATTGGTTATCAGTCTGGATAGCAAAGATCCCAATCTAAATCCCCAATACCAATTGCAAGAATACAAAAAGCATCCTTGGATTCAAAGTATGATCAAGGGTGGCAAGCTATTAAAATATGGAGCAGCTGTATTACCAGAGGGTGGTTATTATAGTCTACCAAAACGCTTTGCTGTCCCAGGCGCATTACTGCTTGGAGATGCATTAGGTGTTTTGGACGTCAAACATCTTGCTGGTATAGATCGGGCTATGGAATGCGGTTATGTGGCAGCAGAAGTATTGCATGACGCTTTGATCAAACAAGATTATAGTGAAGCAGCGCTCGCTCCTTATCAGCAAAGACTAAATGATAGTTTTGTGATCAAAGAGTCATATCAAAATAGATATTTCCGTTACACTTTTATGGAAAATCCAAAACTGTTAGGGGAATATTTACCTGAGCTTGCCAATTCCCTGGATAAATTAAATCCCTGGCTTGCCTTGATCAAGACTGGTTTGGCTAATCCTATAGCAGGACCAAGAGATGCTTTGCGGGCACTGCTTCTGATGGAAGGCAAAGTAAATATAGGTCCAATCAAATACGAAATAGATTGCAAGCACATTGTGCCTGATTTTGTGCCACCAAAATATGATGAGCCACCATTTGATAAATCGACTATTTATTCGCGTCCTGATGCGGTTTTTTATGCCTCTACGCGTTACCATGAGGGTAATCATCACATTGACGAGTTCAACGCAGAAACATGCGTTCGCTGCATCAATAAATATGAGGCTTTAGGTAAGACAACCCCCTGTGTGTCTGATTGTACGGCAGAAGTGCATCGTATAGATATTATTGGCGATTTAAAGAAACACGGTATGTCTTTAGAGAATTGTATTCATTGTCGCACTTGTGAAATTGTTTGTCCCGAAATTAATTTACGAGTAAATGCCACTTCTCAGGGAAGCGGACCTGATTTTATGGGACTTTAATTCGTTTTTTCAGGCCCTTTGTTTTTTTGCGTTTAGCAAATATTCCCAGCGGAGGAGTACAATGGGTAAAGGTCGATGACGGCTAACAGCTGACATGAGACCTACAACAGTGATGAGTAATGCGAATACAAGACTATCAATGCAGCGCTTATAAAAATAACAGTGGTTCTGGACTGATTGAAGTCGCTGTTGGTTTCATGTTTTTTATGGTAATTGTTTTAACATTTCTAGACTTACAATTAGTGCTGCACGGAGCAACTCTGAATGATGCAATTGCTAGAGATGCAGCCCGTGCTGCATCTGCCGGTCCACCAGGCAAATTGATAGAGAGTAAAGATCGGGTTCTTGCGAATAATGATGCGCCGTTCAAGCGGGCCTCTTCCGTAGTGAATAGCAGGCGGACAACATTATCATCGCCATTCGAAATTGCCGATTCAATTGATGTGACGGAGACAGTTGAGCCACCAATACCATCAGAACTTTTTGGTGGTCCTGTTATGGGCACCGTTACTGTACGCACAACTATATTGATTCATCCCAGATTCATTTTAGGTTTTCTAAAGATTAAAACGATTCCCCTCACGGCTTCTAAGTCTTTTCCATACTCTTGGGTTATTAAATCTGATATGGACGGCAAGTCCAGAAATACGCATCAGTAATTTCAAGATTTTTATCAGTCAAAACCTTGGCTTAATAATTAAATTGACCAGCTAAGTGTTATGGGGTTGCGAAGAAAGGGTAAGCTTTTACTATTCTAGGTTATAAAGCAATATGCGAATAGATGAACATAATTCAAGTTTGGCTTATGGTTTGAGTTTGTATCGCAGAGGCATAGATTCTCGGATTTCAAAAAGAAATGAGCAAGGATCGCTAATAATTTTATATATTGCTATAACGTTTGTTGTTATAGCACTTTTTATGCTTGGCAGTCGGATTTTACTGTTGATGACTGAAAAAGAGAGGTACCAGCAAGCATTAGAGTCGGCGGCCATAAAAGCGTCTGTAGATCTCTCAGAAATTGTGATCAATGACCCCAATTTTGGTTTTATCTCTCTTTCGGATCAGGGGGCCATTGGACGAGCAACAATGGCTGCAGATGGAGAGCCGCTACCGGTGCATAGCATAAATACCATTATTGCGACCACCAGGTTGGGTTATATAATTGCGCAGGAGACCGGTGACGAGCAACTTAAAGAGCTAGCTCTTCGAGATCTTCGGCAAGCCAGAGAATCAGCAATACGTTTGGATGCTGTTCTAGAGCGAGCCTTGAGAGCAAAATCTAATGATGAAACAAATGTAGCGCGAGATATGGATGGTAATGAAGTACATCCCTATGCGGATGCCTTGGGCATGTATGAAAAGAGTTTACAGTCTTTCACTACGGCAAATCCTGAAGGATTTAAATTAACGCTAGGTTGGTTAAAAGATGGAGGACAAACAATCACTGCGGTGCCTTTATCGAATCCCCTGAACACAAGTAAAGAAAGAGGTAGATACGCAAAACCAGAAACAACAATTAATGGATGTTATAGAGCCTATGTAGACATACCAGTAGATACTCAGCATTTTTCCTTTGCTAGTGTAGGAACGGAACCAGTGCTTGTCGGTGCCAGTCAATTTGTTCCGAAAAGTTTAAAAACAGCGGATGAGGAATTGAAACAACAACAAGCTTTTATCGAATCAAGCGAATTTATTCCAGAACGAAATAATAGATATCTTTCTTCTATAGTGAAAGCAGAAGCTGTTTGGCAGGTGTCAAATCTTTTCACCGGGGATACAAATAGATCGCCTGAGACAATAAATAGTCGAGCATGTGCGCAACCTTATGCTATAGCAAACCAACCTGCTCCTGCGGTACTTATAATTAACTTTGTCGATGGTCTCCCGGGTAATATTCGCAGTTTTAGTGATATGCTTGCAGACCAGGACTTAAATCAGGCAAGCATAAGTGCTTGTACTCCCATAATGGGTGATTATGGGATTGATGCAAGCAGTCAACTCCGGGGGCTGCCAATTAACGGCTCAGCAGCATGGGCTTTTGCCGTATGTTTTCATGACTGGCTGAGAAGCAATTATACATTGCCTAAAATTGATTCGGTTCTTACCACATTAAATCAGAGCTTTTCCGATATTAATCAATCACCTCGTTCTATGTTTGTTCTGGAGGTAACAGCTGACGGCAACGTTGTAATGTCTGATCTATTAGGCAATCCTTTTGGCACCATTGTGGTGGAAGAAAATCAGCTGTATTTAACAAGCGGCATGCCAGTAGCAATAGGTGGCAATAATTGGAATATTATGTGCCGGGACGAGGTTCATAACTTGGGCACTATTGCAGGAGGTAAGCACGCTGGGCAACCCTTACCTGGGGATCCAATCAATTGGGACACCCTTGGTTCGTATGTAAATCAACCATTTGCGGAGGCAGCTGCAAGTAGGAGACCAAAAAGTATAGTGGTAGGTGGGCTAGAAAGTATAAATGGTGGCATCGCTCTTACAGGGGCACAGCTACAAGTTACAAATGGAGAAAGGCTGGATCGTAATCTTAGAACTACATCTTGTAATAATGGATTAGCTGCCGAGATACTTATATCTTATCCAAGACGTCCATTGCGCTAGATAAGCAATATTCACTACTCTAATATAAAGTAAGAACTTTAGATGCAAAAACATACCCGTAATCTATCAGGCAAATCCATACTGGCATTAGTAATTATACTGATTGGTAATCATTGGGTTCCTACACATACATATGCTGATTCTATGCAGAAACAGCAAATAAGCAAGCAACCGTGCCGGATTGAAGAATTGAGGCGCCGAGCGCAACAAGCCAAGCTTGAAAATTGGCAGCATGATCGAGAAGCTGAAGAATACCAATCAGAAATAAGGAATCAGCGTTCACCAGAGTTTATGGCTGGAAAAAATGCATACCGGAAGTTGCGAAGTATTTTGCAGGCGCATTCACTTTCTCCAGTATCCGCTACTTCTATATTGCAATCACAGCTAGCTCCACCACAAATTTTTTACGTCTCCCGAAAAGGCCCAACTGACGGCACAGCTAATGGTAAATCCTGGAAAACTGCTTGGCCTGAACTTAATCAAATTGATTGGACAACAATTTTAGAAGCTAACAATTGCAATCGTCATGGCAGTGCTTATCCAGGAATAGCTTTTAGCGAGCCAATAAATGTAGTCATAGAAATTGATGGTGGTCCTGCCGGCAGTTTCATGACTTACTATACACCACTTAAATTGCCACCAACAGGAAATAACCCTTATCGTAGTCATCCATTAATCAGAGTAGCTAATGATCCAGCAAACTTAGACCGTCATGGTGGGCAAGTAATTCTTGATGGCAGTAAGGATAATTCTTGCTCTCCTGCTATAGACGCCAGCTGCTCAGATGGCTGGTTTATTTGGGGTAGTGACGGTTATGGGGCCAACTGGCCTAATCAAAGCGGACAGGCAGAGCCAGGTTTAGCAATAACCAATTGGCCTGTTGGAGTATATGTAAGTGGACTCAATTATCTTTGGCTAGATGGTCTTTTAATTAGTGACTGTGGTGTAGGTGTCTTAGCAGCAGCCTGTCAGGATATGCCTTTTATAAAAATAGGTGGCAAACAATTAAATGTTAGTCCCGGCATTCCTGTCAGCGTGGGTTTTGATAGCAATACTGCTCTTTACGATGCTGGTGAAGGATTGCACTTGCACAATTGTTGGATAAAGGACAGTTATGATATGAATTATCATGCGAATATATGGATTGCTAATGCAGCTCCAGGCTTTCCACCAGATGCATCGTTCCCCTATGGCTGCCCATCTTTAGATGGTGGTTGCATTGTCAGTGTCTGTAGTCCAAACTTAATTGGCAAAATAGACGGTATAGTTTACAGCAATGCTCAGGGGTCTGATCTTTACCATTGGTATCTGGTGAGAGGCTCGATCATTGGTCCAGGATTGCGTAATGGAATAGTCAGTAATCAGCCTGGCGGAGACATTTTTGTTCATGGTACTTTATTTATCAATCCTGCAAAAGCAAACATTGTCAAATTGTTGCCTGGGCAAGAAAACGTTATTTATATGGCCCATTGTGCATCAGTAATAATTCCAAACACCACTAATAATAAAACTAATTGCCCGAAACAAACACCTGAATTTCTCAATATTGTTGAAGGAATAAATGACAAAATAATTTGTACCTCCATATCGGGTGGCACTATCAATGTAAAAGGTGATCTGGTAATTGGCAAAATTGTGCACCAGAGTAATACTACAGGCAATACCATCATTTTTAGTTCTAACATGATAGACGATCATTTTGCCAGTAATCCATCCGTATTGCCAAGCGACATTACATCTGCAAAATTGCTCACAACAGATTTTTCTTTAACCCGGGAACACACTCCGTCAATCACTAGTGATCCTGCTGTCTATCAAGTTGTTCTCGCTGGTGATAGCTCTCTTATCCCACCTGCTTCTGGCGCGGCTGTTGCTGGATTGGTACCAGGAGCTGCGTTTGGTGATGGCTTTGCCTTAGATTATAGATCTCGCTAATCTTGCCCTAGTTTTGTTAATTTAAGAAGCAACGATATTAACCGAATCGGCATCGACTTCATAATCTAGGAAGTTGTCTTGGATAAGTGTTAATTGGCAACAATTGGATATTAACTCTGGCATATGCGCGGTATTTATCTAATAGAATTGGGCAAAATACGTACAATTACTAGTGATATTAGAGTGATACTGAAACTTTTGAACTATAAAAGATTCTGACTTCAAAAATAAACAAAGGTTATTTATGTGCAAATTGTTCTCAAGATTGTTCTTAATCGTTGCATTAATTACTAATCAATCCCTAGCTTGTCTAAACGCACATGCTCAGTCGCAACCTGATCCTAATGCCAGTTTACCGCTCGTATATCAGAGTAATCTTCAATATATTGGAGGTTTTCGCGTACCTAACACAACAGTTGGGAGCAACGATCCAAATGATGTTTTTAGTTACAGCAGCGGACTTTTAGCATTTAATCCAGCAGATGGAGGCATCTTTTTAGGCTGTCACGCTTATACTGCGGGAGCTATTACTGAAGTTAACATTCCTGCACTTGTTAATAGTTCGAATTTAGCTAATCTCAATACAGCCACAGTCCTTCAACAGGCTTCAATAGATCTGGTACCGGCGCTGACATACAATAACCCGTGCCCGCTTAATACACCGGGCGGAATCATGGTAGTTAATGGACAAATAATTGGTACTGCCAATGTATATTACAACGCTGCTGAGTGTGGTAAGTCTTCCCACTTCTACACGTCTTCCACTAATTTGGCTTCTATGCAAGTGGTGGGTGCTTGTGTGTTAAATGATCAGTTTAATTTACCTGGCTTTTTGTCCGGATACCTGTGTCCAATTCCTAGTAATTGGCAAGCTGATTTACAAGCTCCTTATATAACTGGCTGTACGCCACAGACCATTATTAGTTCAGGTTCCCCAGGTCCAGGTGCCTTTGGCTTTGATCCTAGTAAGCTCTCGGTAACTACGCCATCTTCAACCGTTACTTATCTTGCTTATCCTGCAAGTAATGAAACACTGGGAGCTTATACTTCCAATTACCCAACCGGTTTCAATGGTACCTGCCAAATTCAAGGAGTGGCCTTTCCCCAGGGTACTCGTTCAATTTTGTTCTTTGGTTCCATGGGTACAGGAGATTTTTGCTATGGTGATCCAAATGCAAATGGAGGAACTAATCCAGAAGGTACAACCAATTCCGATGGTGCAGTAAATTGCAATGACCCATGTACTGGTGGTAAAGGACCACACTCAGTTGGTGGAGGTTACTCATATTTTGTATGGGCATATGATGCTCTGGATTTTGAGGCGGTAGCTAATGGACAAAAACAACCTTGGCAAATATTGCCTTATTCTATGTGGCCAATATCTTTTCCAGTGAGTAATTGCGGATGTCCAACAGGTGGAGTAACATACGATCCCTCATCCGGCACTATTTATTTCTGCCAATTAGGTGCAGATACAGTGGCATCATATAGTTATCTTCCTCTAATCTAAGCCTTTAAAATTACAGGACTAAGCTCTTCACCAACGCCTCCAACACCGACGCCAGTGCCGCCAACACCGACACCAGTACCGCCAACACCGACGCCAGTGCCGCCAACACCAACACCAGTGCCGCCAACACCAGTGCCACCGCCACCGACACCAGTACCGCCAACACCGACACCAGTACCGCCAACACCGACACCAGTACCGCCAACACCGACGCCGCCTCCGACACCGACACCAGTGCCACCACCACCACCGACGCCAGTGCCGCCGCCGCATCCAGTGCCGCCACCTCCAATTACGCAAAAACAGATTAAGCGAGACGAGCAAGAAATCAAACAGTTAAAAGATGAGGAAAGCAGAGAAAAACTAAATGAACGGCAACATGCTTCTAATCTCAAAAATGAAATCGATAACTTGCGTAAGTCAATAAAGAAAGAAGAAAATAGTAAAAATCCCAATAAAAATCTGATAAATAAACAAAATCAGGAAATCGAAAAACTGCAAAATAAATTAACTGAAGATCAAAGTAAATTAAACAGCCAATTAAAAAAGCAGAACAACGAAATCAATACCTTGGACAAACAAATAAATCAACTTAGGCACTAAGATAGATTCAGATAGTGGATTTAAAGGATAGTTAGTGCTGGTGTGAATCACATTGATATTGTTGCCATCACAATCTACAGAGGTGTCTTAGATAAGTGTTAATTGGCAACAATTGGATATTAATTCTGACATATGCACGGTATTTATCTAGTGGAATTGGGCAAAATGCATACAACTACTAGTGATATTAAAGTGCTACTAAAGCTTTTGAACTATATAAAGATTCTGATTTCGAAATACCGGCAGGTTATTTATGCGCAAATCGCTTTTAAAATTTTCCTTAGTCATTGCATTAATTACTAATCAATCACTAGCTTGCCTAAACGTACATGCGCAATCTACTGATCCTAATGCTAGCTTACCCCTGGTATATCAAAATAACCTCCAATATATTGGGGGTTTTCGCCTACCAAACGGACAAGTTGGCACTATTTCTCCAAATGACACATTTAATTATAGCGGCGGGGCTATAGCATTAAACCCAGCGGATGGCGGTATGTTTGTCGAATTGCACAGCTATACCGAAGGAGCTGTTGCTGAAGTTTCAGTTCCTGCACTAATCAACAGTACAAATGTAGCCAATCTCAATACAGCCACTCTTATTCAGCAAGCCTCAGTAAGTTTAACGTCGGGTCTAACCTACAATAATCCTAGTAGTGATCCGCTGAATTCCTTAGGTGGGATGATAGTAGTTAATGGACAGTTAGTTTTTACTGGTTATGTATATTATGAAAATGGTTACCAGGCAGTGGCTTCCCATGCCTATACATCTTCCACCAATTTAGCCTCTATGCAAATCGTAGGTGCCTGCATTGTACAAAACGCGGGTAATAACCCTGGTTTTGTAGGTGGACATATGTGTGCTATTCCGAGTAATTGGCAAGCTGATCTCGGCGGAGCTCCATATATTACTGGGCTCGTGGCACCAAATAACATAGACAGATCCTCTAACGGACCCTGTGCATTTGGCTTTAATCCAGGTCAACTCTCTGTATCTAAACCTTGTTCAAGCATTCCTTATCTCTATTATACAATAAGCAATTCAACACTTGGCTCGTATACGTCGTCCCCGCCAACTAGTTCTTCAACACCATATGGATTTAATGGCACTGAACAAGGTAGTATAGGTGCAGTTTTTGTGCCAGGCACTCGATCTATTTTATTCTTTGGTCGTATCGGTACAGGACCATTTTGTTATGGTGATCCAAACGCCAATGGAGGAAATAATCCAGAAGGTACAACTAATAACGATGGTGCGGAGAATTGTAATGATCCATGTTTTGGCGGTAAAGGACCTCATTCTGTGGGTGGGGGGTACCAATATCAAGTATGGGCATATGATGCCATGGATTTTGTCGCAGTCTACAACGGACAAAAACAGCCATGGCAAGTAATCCCCTATGCAACTTGGCCATTATCTTTCCTTTATGGTGACTGCGGATGTCCGCCAGGTGGAGGAGTAACATACGATCCCTCATCTGGCACTATTTATTTCTGTCAATTAGGCGGCGACACCGTAGCACCGTATAGCTACCTGCCTGTAATACAAGCCTTTAAAATTTCAGGACTAGGCTCCTCGCCAACGCCTCCAACACCGACACCACCGCCGACGCCGCCTGCACCACCTCCACCGCCGCCTGCACCTCTACCAACGCCGCCTGCACCACCACCGCCGATGCCGCCTGCACCACCACCGCCGATGCCGCCTGCACCACCACCGCCGATGCCGCCTGCACCACCACCGCCGCCGCCGCCTGCACCACCTCCGCCGCCGCCGCCACCACCACCGCCGCTGCCGCCTGCACCACCACCGCCGACGCCGCCTGCACCACCACCGCCGCCGCCGCCTCCACCACCACCGCCGACGCCGCCTGCACCACCTCCACCGCCGCCTGCACCACCAGTGCCAGTGCCGCCGCCTGCACCTCTACCAACGCCGCCTGCACCACCACCGCCGATGCCGCCTGTACCACTACCGCCGACGCCGCCTGCACCACCTGTGCCAGTGCCGCCGCCGCATCCAGTGCCACCGCCGCATCCAGTGCCACCGCCGCATCCAGTGCCACCGCCGCATCCAGTGCCACCGCCACATCCAGTGCCGCCACCGCCTATTACTCCAATAGGAAAAGAAAGAGCAGAAATACGTCACCTTGAACAAGAAATACGTACAGAAGAAAGAGAACTACGTAAAGATACAAAGACGGAAAGACGGCATCTTGAAGAAGAAATACGCAAGCAAGAACAGGAAATACGTAAGCTAGAAGAAGAAATACGTAGGCAAGAAGAAGAAAAGCATGGGCACAGATAGAAAGCCGTTGTAGCGCTGCTAGGATCATATTAAGTAGAGGAACGGCTAAATGTTAGTAATGACGCGCACAATATTGGCATGTTTTTTGCTTGTACTCTTGCTAGATAGCCTGCCTTGTACTTCAAGCACAAAATCTGCCGGCTAATCAAAAATTCAATGGCATAGCGGTCCAGTCTTTCGCTAATAAGCTATGGTGTCATGGCATATGCTGAACAATTTTTAGTAGCAAACAATTATCTGCGCTGCCTCGCCTTCGTACCTCGGCTCAACGCGCGTATCGACGCCTCACCGGTGCCCTTTGCTCGGCTATAATTAATTTTAACGTTTGATATAACCATCGCTAAGGGTTTTTAGAAAAGCGACAATGTCATTTTCTTCTTGTTCAGTTAGCTCAAGGTTACCTATTTGTCCGGGTAACCCTTCCGGATTTTGCAATGTCACAGACGACGGATTTTCCGGTGGTGGCCAGAGCGACTTTCCTTTTAGATTGGCATATGCTTGCGGATTGCTGAAATTAATAATCTCTCCAGGAACAGTGGTTAAATTGCGCGTATTATAAAAATGCACCACATCTTTGAGACTTTTAAAATAACCGTTGTGCCCATAAGCTTTAATAAAATTTGGGGAGGGGCGCTTATCTACATTGCGCAAGGTAGGTATTTTAAATTTGCCATTGACAGCTAGAAAATCTCCTTTGCCGTTACTACCAACTCCTGAATTACCGGGAGACAATCCTTTAGTTGGATAAATATAATTGCCTAATCCAAAGTCAATATATGCGGAACCAAGTGGATTATAACCTAGCGCGTTTATCTTTTTATCAATCATATTGTAATAAGGATTATGCGGATTTTTAGGCACACCAACATTCTCATAAGAATAAATAGTCCACAGATCCGGACCGTCGCCTTGCTCTGTTGGTATACCATGACAAAGAACACACTGAGCGTCTTTATAATATGGCATTCCTCCCGGGCGCCCAGTGTTTGAGCCAGTGACCAATCTAAGTCCATTGAACTCCGAGGGGGTAAGCTGTGCTTTTCCAGTCAGGTAGGCATCATACTTTGAAGAGAATGGGGAAATCTCAGGCGAAGATTCAAAGGCTGCTACTGCCTTAGCTAGTTGAAGAATTATTTTGTCACTTGGTTGGCTAAAAATGTTAGCACCATAAATTTGTTTAACTAGTGCTGCATAATGTCCGCTGGAAACTTTTTGCACAACCAGCTGTGGGGCTGGATGATTGTTGATTAAGTTATTCATCTCGTTGGGATTCAGAAGAGGAAAATGAACCTGGTCCACAAAGTCGTTTGCGTGACCGTCCAGAAAAAATCCGCCAAAATATGACTTGAGTCCTTCATCATAATATGGCGGACCGTCAGGACAGAATTTGGCATACATTATAGTAAGTGGTTTGCGATTTTCGAACCGACCGGACACCACGCCTGACCCCACACCAAATAGAGCATTAATCTGCGGATTCACTGAACCGGTATAGCCAGACTCCGGGTTATGGCAACTGACACAAGCTAGCCCCGGCGGGTTGGATAAATTTTTATCAAAGAAAATTTGTTTACCCAGTTTTTCTAAAAGTTTTTTATCCGCAGGCGCTTGTTTACTTGGTGAGCGAGCAGGCGAATTGTCTACGGTTGCTGTCACCGCTAGTAATACCACTAAGATTATGGCCTTGCGCACTCGATCATCTCCGACCGTTCTGAATGCCTAAATTTCGATAACCTAATGTTTTATAATTCGAAAGGAAATAACTTTATCAGCACAAAAATTGTTCTATACCACCAACGTCTTTTGATTTTATCATAAAGATACACGCAATAAAATTTAATCTGCGATTGAAAAGGGAATTCGTTTGGTAAGAGAACAATAGGATTTAACAAAAGCGTATGCGGCGATAAAACAGAGAGAGAATTTATGCAAGCTCAAAATATTTTCGACTTTAAAAAATTGGTAATTGTGTTTATGGTAACTCAATATAGTTACCTTTATACGGGCTCACCTGCTTCAGCGCAGCCGCAAACGCAAACATTCGTACCATCAACCTCAACAGCAAATATGATACGGACAACAACTGATTTGCATCATGCATATCATTCTCCCGGACAAGGAGTTAGCGAAAAAGTTCGTCAACAGCCATGGTGGTCACAACGATTTAGACAGCAACAACAAGTGCAAAGATTTCATAACTGGAAAGATAGAAGAGAAGCCGCTGCATACGCAAGAAATATGGCCAACCCTAATTCAGCAGACGCCATGAAATGGCGTGCTGGAATTAAGCGTTTGCAAGCTTCACAGGCAAAACTATCTTCTCAAGAAAAGATCAAATTTCCATCTTATCCAGTCATGAATAAAGCCAAGACCTTTGCAGAAGTGGAAGCTATAGAGGCTGCTAAATATAAACAAACATATGGCAAGCAAGTTTCTGCCCAACAAAATTCTGCTAAGCAAGCATCTCCTAAGCAAATTCCTGCAAAAAAAGTTCTAATTAAAGGAACTGCTGTCAAGCTGCCAGCCAAATAAAAACAATGGATTTTATAATATGGATTAATCTACAATTGTATAGAGCTACCTTGTTAACAGCAAAAGCCGTATTCATTTAAAGTTGCTTTCTGCCAATTACAAGCTAAAATTCTTCAATTAATAATTAAATTCACCGATTTCTCGTTATTCTGCATAGAAAATGGGGCAGTATTGGGGTTAATAGCTTTTCGAATAGTACATCTAAGCTGATAAACGCTAGAGTAACTGGAGAATCAGTTTATGAATGATACATATAAGTTCTTTATAGCATTAGCCTTAACTTGTATCACCAATCAGTTTATTTGTTTAACGAGTGCGCAGGCACAGACAGCGCCGACTTTGTCCGGGACTACTATTCCACCAATGTCAGCCAATATGCCGCCTGTATTTTATGTTTCTCCAAATGGGGATAATGATCCTGTTTTAGGTGGTACATCATGGGCACATGCCTGGACAAGCTTTCATCAAATTAATTGGCCATTAGTACAGCAAGCTGAGAACCTTTCTTTTCAAAACTATCCTAATGGGATGCCATATCCTGGCGCTGTTCCAGGAGATACCGTTAACCTTGTAATAGAACTCGACGGCGGACGATCCGGTAGTCATATAACCTACAACGAACCATTCATACCGCATTTAGTCAATGCTGGTAATCCTTATGCTGTGTATCCAACAATAAGACCAGCCAATGATCCTCTTGATCCGGCCAATGTTGATCCCCTTCGACACGGTGGACAAGTAATTATTGACGGCTCAAAATTCACCGGAGGAGATATAGGATGTCCCGGAATCGACACCACCAATTCAGGTGGTCTCTATATCTGGGGAAACCCGGGAAATGATGCCTTTCCTCAAAATCAAAACGGGGGATTCGAAAATGGTTGGGCTATAACTAACTGCACAGTTGGTTTGTATATAGGTGCTGGACCCAGTGGCACTTGGGCAAATGGTCTTTCGCTTATCGGTAATGGTGTCAATGTACTGGTTGCTGGTCCATATGATATTCCCAACTATACAATAGCTGGTCAGCAGCTAAAAATAGATATTTTTCCGCCTGCTGCGGGAAATGGTTCCGCGGGCTATATGGATGATGGCTTGCATATGGATAACAGTTATATAGCAAACGCTACCGATCCTTATTATCATGCCAATGTTTGGGTGGCCCAGTCAAATAATGGCAATGGACCTCCATATCCTTCTGGTCCTAATAATACTACTGATCCAAACCACCCCCTTCATGTTGTCGATGGATACCCTCGTTTTTGGGGCTGTCTTATTTGTCAAACTGATAACAACGCTGGCAAGATTGATGGCGTCTCATACAACACCGCCATAGGTGAAGGTAATGGTGCAGGTTGTTGCTGGTATGAATTGACCTCTGACATGATAGGACCAGGCCTTCAAAATGGCGTTGTGATGAATCAAAAATGTGCATGCTTGAATGCTGATGGCGACTTGTTTCTAGATTGCTATAATGCTGCTATTGTCAAAACCGCAGCTGGAAATAGTAGTAACAGCAGCTTGACTATATATGATTGCGCTTTTGCTCAACCAAATATTAACGCAAATGGCCAAGCAACTATAGCTATTGATATGGTTGAAAATCAAGCAGATAATGTTACTAATCCATACGAATTTATAGGTAATACCTGCTTTAATGGCGGACTTTTAAGGATAGCAGGAACCATTCCACTTGGGTATCAAGCTCTTGAACAAATCAATACGGAGGGTGCCACCAATCTGATATGCTCTTATATGATGGATCCTGGGTTTGCTACCAATCCACAATCGATGGGCAATGCTTCTCCTACTGCATGGTTGAACAGTAGTTGGCTCACGGCTGGTGGTAACTACGGTCCCAACGAATGGCTAATCTTTCCTCCGCAACCGATACCTATAACTGCTGCATGTGAACATTATTCTGGTTATCCAAATAATACAGGAATGGTTTTACCTCCACCGGCTTACGCTGGCGAATTTGCAAATCTGCCATTTGGTACACCTATTGGTACTGGATTTGCCAGTGACTATATTTCTGGTGGAGGTTCACCGCCACCAGCACCTCCGCCTGCTCCAGCCCCTGCACCAGCACCACCGCCAGCGCCTCCGCCTGCGCCTCCAGCACCTCCGCCTCCACCGCCTGCGCCTCCACCACCGCCGCTGCCTCCAGCACCAGCTCCAGCACCAGCTCCGGCACCAGCACCTGCTCCAGCTCCCGCTCCGGCACCAGCTCCAGCACCAGCTCCGGCACCAGCTCCAGCACCAGCTCCGGCACCAGCACCTGCTCCAGCTCCCGCTCCGGCACCAGCACCTGCTCCAGCTCCCGCTCCCGCTCCAGCTCCAGCACCAGCTCCAGCTCCGGCACCAGCACCAGCTCCAGCTCCCGCTCCGGCACCAGCTCCAGCACCAGCTCCGGCACCAGCACCTGCTCCAGCTCCCGCTCCGGCACCAGCTCCAGCACCAGCTCCAGCACCAGCTCCAGCACCAGCTCCGGCACCAGCTCCAGCTCCAGCACCAGCTCCAGCACCAGCTCCGGCACCAGCACCTGCTCCAGCTCCAGCTCCAGCTCCGGCACCAGCACCAGCTCCAGCTCCAGCTCCAGCTCCCGCTCCGGCACCAGCTCCGGCGCCTCTGCCACCTGTTCCGGCACCGGTACCACCTCCTACTCCAGTTCCGGCACCGGTACCACCTCCGCATAAACCTGCGCCGAAACCAACTGGTGGATCAGAAAGAGATAGAAGAATAGAAAGGGAGATTGATAATCAAAGGTCTGCTATAGACAACGAAAAAGCTAGTATAGCTAAGCTTAAACAAGCAATAAAAAATGAAGCCAAGGATCCCAAGGATAAACTTAAAATACAAGAACAACAAAAAGAAATATCAACGTTGCAAAAACAAATACAAATGCATGAACAGCTAATAAAAACACTAGAAAAAGAATTGCAATAATTTCTGCTAGCGAAAACTCAAATATAGTTATAGGCAATAGAAGCTAGTGCACAAGCAAAAAACTTATTTATGGAACTATTGGCATTACTCTCCAATCAGGTCCTTATTAACTGACAAAACCGGACTGCTAATGAGATTTTTTCTGGCCATTGCTCTAGTAGCCAATCAATTTATTTGTCTGGGCGCAAATGCCTAGTCGCAGCCTACCACCAATAGTCAATTACCTTTGGTCACTCAAAGCAACCTCCAATATTGGGGGGCATTTCGGGTACCAAATGGACAATACGGATCAGATAACCATGCTATTTTCAGTTTTACCAGCGGAGCTATAGCCTATAATCCAGCTCACAACTCGCTTTTCCTGGCTAGTCATGTCTATGACAATTACATTGCAGAGATCTCTATTCCCTCACTTGTTAATAGCACTAATTTAGACTCTCTTAACACCGCTACAGTTTTACAGCCATTTGCGTCAGTGTTAGATAAGCTGCAATATAATGATTCATCAGATCCTGCAAACGAATTAGGTGGACTGATGGTTGTGAATGGACAGCTCATCGGTACTGGGTGGGTGTATTATGATGCTGGTACCCCGACTATGTTTTCTCACTTTTATACATCCTCGCTCAACTTGGCTATAATGTCAGTGGTGGGTTTATGCCAGGTCGGCAATATGGGCGGAGGCTATGTCGGTGGCTATATGTGCCCTGTTCCCAGTAATTGGCAAGGCGACTTGGGGGCTCCTTATTTGACTGGACTATATGCAACAAACATTTCTTCTCGGACATCGTGCGGACCGGCTGCATTTGGCTTTAATTCAAGCCAGCTTTCTTCCAGCCAAGCTGCAGCAGCCATCCCATATGTTTACTATCAAACACAGATCCATCCAACAATTGGAGAATTTAATTCATCGCCACCAACTGAATTTAACTGCACTGCCCAAATTGGAGGAGTATTATTTGTACCAGGTACTCGCTCAATCTTATATTTTGGTTCTATGGGCACAGGTCCCTTCTGCTATGGTGAGCCTGGCCCAACTCAGAGGGTGAGCCTAATTGTAATGATAATTGCCACGGTGGTAAAGGCCAACATTCACTGGGAGGTCAGTATACCACCAAAATATGGGCTTATGATGCTAACGATTTTGTTGCTTCTAAAAATGGCACAAAACAGCCCTGGCAAGTAGTACCGTATGCAGTGTGGGATACGACTCTCCCTTTTGGCGATACCTGTACGTGTCAAATTGGTGGGACAACATATGATTCAACTCATAACATTCTGTATCTCACTCTATTTGGAGCCGATACAGAAGTAACTTATAGAAATATGCCCCTCGTGTTAGCTTTTAAAGTAACAGGTGGATCAACGCCCCCGCCTGCTCCGGCTCCAGCACCGGCACCGGCACCGGCACCAACACCAGCACCAGCACCTGTGCCACCACCACCGCCACCACCTGCGACACCTCCATCTGCCAAAAAAGCTGCCAGAATAGAAATGGAAGTTGCGAATAAGCAGGCTAGAATGGCTGAGCTTCAACAAGACATACGTAATGAAACCGGTAAGCCTAAACAACAATCTAAAATAGAAAGACAAACGCAAGAAATTCAAAACTTGCAGAACGAAATAAATAAGTTAGAACAGGAATTGAAATAAATTTCACAAAACAAAATGATCTGATAACCGTAGTGCAGGCTTGAAGAATTGCGGCGGCAAGCCCGTCTGGCATAATTGTTGTACCAGCTTTTATAGAATAATTATGCTGATGCGGATAAGGAATGTTATTGAGCGAGATTAAGCTGATACGTTTTAATTGCCGCCTTTTGTGGATAATTATAGGTGGCGGGGTAATCACTTGGTTGCTAAAAACCTAATTAGTTAACGGTAGTATGAGTTGGTAATCTTAAAGCAATTGGTCGATACACCCAGCCAATTAGAATCAGCTGATATACGCCGATAAACTATCTCACTTCCTCTAAACGGCGTTCACCAAATATGAATATATTGCCACCATATGGAAAGGAATAAGCAAGGGTCGCTAATAGTTTTATATATTGCTATAGCATTTGTTGTTATAGCGCTTTTTATGCTGGGCAGTCGGATTTTACTGTTGATGACTGAAAAAGAAAGGTACCGGCAAGCATTAGAGTCGGCGGCCATGAAAGCGTCTGTAGATCTCTCGAAGATTGTAATCAACGACCCCAATTTTGGTTTTATCTCTCTTTCGGATCAAAGGGCCATTGGAAGAGCAACAATGGCTGCAGATGGGGAGCCGCTACCGGTGCACGGTATAAATACAATTATTGCGACCACTAGGTTGGCTTATATAATTGCGCAGGAGACCGGTGACGAGCAACTTAAAGAGCTGGCTCTTGTAGATCTTCGACATGCCAGGGAAGCAGCAATACGTTTGGATCATGTTCTAGAGCGAGCCTTGAGTCCAAAATCTAATAATGAGGCAAGTGTGGCGCGAGATATGGATGATAATGAAATACATCCTTATGCCGATGCCTTGGGCATGTATGAAAAAAGTTTACAGTCTTTCACTACGGCAAATCCTGAAGAATTTAAATTAACGCTTGGTTGGTTGAAAGATGGAGGACAAACAATCACTCCGGTGCCAGTATCCAATCTGGTGAAATCGAGTAAAAAAAGAGATCGATACTTAAAACCTGAGACAGAAATTAACGGCTATTATAGGGCCTATATAGACATACCACTAGGTACGGAGCATTTTTCATTTGCTAGCGTAGGAACAGAACCGGTGCTTGTCAATGCGAGTCAATTTGTTCCGAGAAGTTTGAAAAAGACTGATGACGATTTGAATGAACAACAAGCTTTTATCGAATCAAGAGAGTTTATTCCAGAACGGAATAATCGATATCTTTCTTCTATAGTGAAAGCAGAAGCTGTTTGGCAGGTGTCAAATCTTTTTGCCCAGGATAAAAATAAATCGCATGAGACAATAGTTAGTCAAGCATGTGCGCAACCTTATGCAATAACGTGTCAACCCGCACCATCCATTTTCGTAATGGCTTTTCCAGATGGGTGTCCCGTTGGGATTAATAGTATGGCCGATATTCTCCACAACCCTGGATTAATGAGTGCAGCTATGAATGTCTACACTCCAATGAAGGGTGATTTTCCAGCTGATACTTACGCTTATTTACAACCATTAAACAATGGTATCACTCAGCTTGGAGCTAGTGCGGTATTTGCTCAGGCTTTTTACGATTGGCTGAGGAGCAATTACGCGTTGCCGAAAGCGGATGCAATTATTGGTGCTTTAAATCAACCTTTGGGTAATGGTAATCAATCAGAAATTGGTATTGCCTGTATCTTTGTTGCTGAGATTACAGCAGATGGCAATGTGATAATCTCTAGACTTAAACTCAATCCGTTTGCAGACATTCGAATCGATGAAAATCAATTTTATGCAATCAATGCTACGCCCGCATTAATTGGTGGTAGCAATTGGACTGTCGTTTGCCGTGATCAAGTTCATACAATGGGAACATTTGCCGGTGGTAAGCATGCTGGACAACCAATGCCTGGAGATCCAGTCAATTGGTCTGACCTCAGTTTATATATCAATGATGCATTTGCTGCAGCGGTAGCCAATAGGAAGCCAGGGGGTATTATTCTAACTGGCCAAGTTTGCCCAGGGGGGGCGATTCCTCTTTTCGGTTCGCAGTTGCTTTGTGATGACGGTGCACAATTGCCGCGGAGTTTGAGAAAATCCGCCTATTCGGGTGGACTAGGCATTGAGGTGCGTATATCTTCACCGCTAGCCCCCAATTAAGCTTGAATTTATTTGAATATTTTCTTGCTTTCTCGGCTTGGTCATCCGTCGCTTTTCTGCTGTTTAACGTTGTGTTCATATTATTAATGCTAATGATTACAAATGTATTAAAGCCTTCATGAATTGATTAAGGAGCTATTAGTGCGGGTAATTAGTAAATAGAGGTCGTGGAAAAGGCAGATAAAAATGCGGCCCAGTATCAATTTTCACGGACGATTCAGTCCGACAATAACTTTTCGCAGGACCGAATTCGGCATCAAAAAAAGAAGGCGATAAAAATGGCTGGAAATATAGAATATGCAATTGAGAATGAAAATTTAGAAGAATTGGCAGGGAATGAGCGACAAGATGATTTTTCTGATCCTTCTGTACTTGGCTCAGAAGGAGGGACTGATGAGAAGCATAAATATCATTATGTCCATGAACAAAGTGGTTTTGACTCAACCGATTCTGCATATGCTTATGTCAAAAATTTAAGCAAACGTAAATTGCTGACGGGCGTAGAAGAGATCGAGTTGGCTAGACAAATCAAGTCAGGCAGCCAAACCGCACGCCGTAAATTGGCAGAAGCAAATCTGCGTTTGGTTGTAAGTATTGCAAAAAAATATCAGAATCATGGGCTTTCGTTTCAAGACTTAGTGCAAGAAGGAAGCGTAGGACTATTAAAGGCTGTAGATAAATTCAATCCTGAAAAGGGTTGTCGTTTTTCTACTTATGCAACTTGGTGGATTCGTCAGGGAATTTTGCGCTCTATAGCCGATAAATCTCGTGCTATTCGAGTACCTGTTCACATGAATGAGACTATGACCAAGGTTAAAAAAGTTTTTCGCGAGCTTTCTCTTGTGCTTTCACGATATCCTACTGTTGATGAGATTGCAGCTGGCTCAGGGGTTGATCCCTTAAAGGTACAGCGCGCTTTGGAGGCAGAAAAAACGATGGTTTCGTTGGATGCCACACTTTCGACCGATGGAGATACTTCTATATCTCAATTAATCGAAAATGAATCGGTGGTCGATCCCGAATTGCTTACTGATCATAATTTGTTGAGAAGGCAAATTGATCGAGTTTTATCTAAGCTAACAATGCAAGAAAGAGATATACTTAAACTGCGCTTTGGCTTAACTAAGAGCACCCCCCTTACTCTCAAAGAATGTGGTCTCGAAATGGGTCTAAGCAGAGAGAGAGTGCGCCAGCTTGAGCAAAGAGCACTAAAGAAATTACAAAATAATGCAGAAACTCTTAATCTCAGGGCTTATTTGAATTAGGTGACTATGTTTATAAACAGGCAACAAACAGGATTGCTTTTAGCTAAGCAGCTCAAAGAGTTAATTGAGCAAAATATTCCGTTCAACAAGACTGACTGGATTGTTCTAGCTTTGCCTCGTGGCGGTCTGCCCATAGGATTAGAAATTGCGATACTGCTTGATTGTGTATTAGATGTAATCGCATCAAAAAAAATTGGTGCTCCTGACCAACCAGAACTTGCTATTGGTGCTGTTACTTCGGATGGAATTGTGGTGGTAGATGAACGCATAAAGGAATACTTGAAAGTTTCACAAGAGTATTTGGATGAAGAAATAGATTTTTTGGTAAGTAAGACCAAAGAACAAGAGAGCACATTACGCCGATTGGCTAGAATTAAAGGTGAATTAGACCTTAAAGGTAAAGATGTAATTCTGGTTGACGACGGTGTAGCTACTGGACTTACTGCTGTTGCAGCAGCACACAGTTTGCGCCAGCGCGGAGCCAGACAACTTATATTTGCTACGCCTGTAGCATCCTATAAAGCGTATAATACTTTATGCAACGAATATGATTTGGTATTGGCTCTAGAAATTCCATTGGAATTTAAATCGGTAGGACAATTCTATAAGGACTTTAATCAGGTTGATGATCTAGAAGTCATAAGGGCATTAACATTAGCTGGTAATCGACAAACGGTTAGTCAATCGTAAATAACAAAGTTCAAGCTTTGAGACTTTCTTCCTATCAGATAGACAAAATCAATACACCTTGTTAAATCAGTTGAACCAGAAGAGAAGTGATTTTTGTATTGTATGCATCCTATATATTCCACTATTCTTTTTGATTTTGATGGTACTTTGACTTCGTCACTGGAATTATGGCTGCTGGCTTTTCACTATGCTTTTGCAAAGTTTGATCTCAAACTTACTGATCAGGTCATAATTGAGCGCTGTTTTTACAGGGCATTTGCCGATGTAGTAGTCGAATTCAATTTACCTAGTTCTCTTCAGTTTGGGCAAATGGTGAAGGAAGGACTTTCCATTGTCTTCGAAGAAGCTACGTTATTTTCTGGAGTACAAGAAGTGCTTCTTGCCTGTGCCAATCAGAATATCAAATTGGCTGTGGTAACTTCTTCACCCCGGACAATAGTAGCAAAGGCTTTGAAGAATTTAGATATTGATTCATTCTTTAGTACTATTGTTACAGCTGACGATATCGTCAATTTTAAGCCTCATCCCGAACCTGTTTTACTTGCGCTCGAGCGTTTAGAGAGTAGATCTGATGAAACTCTGGTAATAGGTGATTCGCAAGCAGATATATTAGCTGGGCAAGCCGCCGGTCTAAAGACAGGATTATTTTATCCAGATGTCCATAAACAGTTTTATGATTTACAAAAACTAAAAGAAACCGAGCCGCATTTCGTTTTTCATCATTATGATGAATTGGATCAACATATTTTTGGTACGTCAACTGTTCTTAGATTTTTATAGGCCAGGTCAAGCATGGGTATTCACTTGCAAAAACTGCACTCCTCTCCTAATCACGGAACTTTTATCATGCCCTTCAGTCCAGCTATGTGCATAGCGTATTTGCAGGCACCCAGTAAGGCTGCATTGTCATTGAGTATTACTCTCACGGGTATAAGTTCTAAATAGTCTTTCATTCGGCCTTTGTTAGTGAATTCTTGCAAAAAATTGCTAGTCTTTAATTTGCTTATAATTCTGGGAGCAATGCCTCCCCCTAAGAAGATTCCCCCTTTTGCTGTCAATTTAAGGGCTAAATTACCTGCTTCAGCACCGTATATCTCACAAAAAATATCTAATGCTTCGCTGCATACTATTGATTTACCGGATAAGGCGTTTTGAGTTACGACTGCTCCTGCATCTTTGGTTGATAGTTCTCCAGCAAGCCATGCTGGCTCATCACCATATGTAGTATCACGAAGAAAGCAATAGATATTAAACAAGCCATTCCCGGACAAAACACGTTCCCAGCTGACGTGTCCAAATTGTTTACGCAAATAAACGAGCAAAGAGTCTTGAACGTCATTGCGTGGAGCAAAGTCAGTATGACCTCCTTCGGAGGCGACAGGTTGAAGTGAGCCATTTAATAAAATTGCTCCTGCTTCGCCCAAACCGGTACCGGCTGATATTAGTCCTAGATTTCCTTCTGGACTTTCTGTTATATCGTTTAAAGTAGAGCAGTCTTTTGCCCCGAGCGTAAAGAGTCCCCAAGTATTGGCTTCAAGGTCATTTAGTAAATGTACTTGGCTTGAATTCAATAATGCGCTTAGATTTTTGCTTGATACATTCCAAGGGAGATTGGTAGCGTGCACTGTGCCATCAATCACTATACCAGCAATACCAAAGGCGGCATATTCGATAGGGACTTTGTATTCGTTTACGAAGTCGGACACTATGTCTTCTAAGTTAGCATAATTTTTACTTGGATATTTTGCGTGGAGTTTCCAAACTACTGCGCCAGCTTCTTGAGCAAAATATGCTAATCGAGTATTTGTACCACCTATATCTCCCGCTAAGATCACTGACGATCACTCCTTTTCAATGTGGACGATAAAGTCTTTGCCCAACCAATTTCCTAAGTCTGGGAAAAAAAATGTGAATAATAGCGAATTACTGCTAGATTTTGCTAAGAGATCTGCATAGAACAAATTTGGCAATATTTTGCTTGATTCTGAATCATGTGTCGAAACCCAGTTGTCGTCAGACCAATGTAAGTTAAATGCTTTGTCGGAGATTATGCGCAGTGTTTTATTATGCGGAATGCTTTTAATTTGCCAATCGGTACGCCAGCACTTTATTGAACTTTTGTTTGGCTGCTTGTTACAATAACGATCGGCAACTTCAGGAATTAAGTCATAAACTTTTTTATCTCGAACTGATCGCAGGAGTTTTAGATATTCCGCGTGTGCCCAGGCTAATGGCATAGCGCTTCCCGTCGGACCACCGTTTTTGAGGTGAGCGGATGGAATATCTGGTGCATCCCAAATTTGTTCTGGTATCGGTCCACCAGGGGAGGAGAAATTTTCCATAGTATTTATCAAATGTGTAATATCTCTTCCAGCGGCTAATTCGTAATGAGCTCTTTCTCCGACTAGCAATGGCCAAGGACGTCCTACTCCAGTATGAATAAATGGTCGCCCATCATCGTTTTGTCCGTAACCGTCATTGTTATAGCGCCGCCAGCAAGGTCCTTGACTGGTCTCTACCTTTAAGACTTGGTCTATAACGAGTAGAGAGTCCTTTACAAGAGGATGATTTGGTGGATAAATACCGTATCTTACTAATTCGAGAAAACCAGCATCTACGATGTCTTTTGCTCTGAATACCTTTTGTTGTTCTGCGCTGCGATTAGCAATAAAAATATTACTGTCATTTGGAGAGGTGTAATTTTCTAGTGAAGAGCAGGGATTAGATCGGATGAAATGTCTAGAGACTTGAGGGTGAATTTCGCCTTTATCAGTTACTGTCCATTCTTCTATATGTGCACGTAGATAATCGGCGTACTCTTCGACGAATTGCGCTTCTTTGTGGTGTCCTTGCAACCTAAATATTTGCGCAGTACATATTAAGGCTGCAATGTTTACGGCAAGCGTAGATGGAGAAAAGCCGCTAACTTCTTCCCAACGTTCCTGCGCTGTTATTGGTCCTTTGAGAATAAGAAAAGACATGGAGGACGCAGCTAAATAAAAAGGATCGAAGTTATTAAGACGACCTTCTTTTAGAAGTTTCCAGGCTAAAAGAACAGGGAATGATAATTCATCAAGCTGCAAACCACTCCAATAGGGTTCACCACTGATCCAAAAATTTTGTGGGAAACTTCCATCGTCTTTTTGTGAAGCAGCTAAAAATAGCAATGATCTAACAGCGGTGCTAGTATTTCCAGCTGCTAATAATCCAGTGGCACTGTTACATAGATCGCGTGGCCATACTAAATGATAACCTCCTAAATCATCATCTCCTTTAGCTTCACCCCAAGGAATGGAGAGAGAAGCAATCATTGCTCCTGGATTTAGTTTATCTTCATGAGCCATAAGAATTTTGCAACTGGCTTGAAATAATTTGCCATTATCAGTTGATCCAGCAGCAATACTTTGATCCCAGTGGGTAGCACGTTGCCATTGTTCGACAAAGCGGGTTGATTGTTGCTGGAATGGGGCAACAAGAGATTGCAGAGCGGCACTGCAGGCATTATTCAAACTATGTCCAAAACTAAGTGAAAGAACAAATTCGTCTTCTATACCGGCAAGCGGAATTTCAGCAAATAGGGCCACGTTTCCGTCTATTGCTGAATCGAACTGCCATTTCATATCTAAGTGTGTAGCAAGATCGGTCCAACCGTCACTAGCGCCAACAAAACCTACTGAGGCTTTGGAAAAGCCTTTTGTGGCTGCAATTGCCATCCAAGTATTATGATAATTTGCACTTAAAACTTTGCGTCCAGAAAGTGTTGTTACGTAGGCGTTGTTTCTAAAGCCGCCCCCGCCTAAGTGTGGTGAACACAATACATAAAGTTTAAGGGGTTTTTGTGACTTCCAGTTTATATGCATTAAAAGTGATGCACAGTGTGGGTCCGATATTACAGTTTTAGAAATTTGATATCCTTGCTCGGCAGATTGGTTATTTATTTGATAACCTAAAGTTTGAGACAAACAAGAAAGAGAAGAAGACATATCGCGCTTCTCTTCATGAAAAAAAGTCTCACCGTCGCTAACGAGAAATTGAAGGTCTCGCACCTGTGGGCGATCGATTGTCGGATAGTAAAGCTCAGTTATTATTCCGCGCCAAATTGTGAACCAAAGGCGACTTGCCGCAGAATAAGCAGTGCCTATGGCATCCTTGCGCGCGGATGTCCATTTGGGTTCGATGCCTGGATGACCAAATGCTTGATTCAGAACGCTGATTGATGACATCTAATTTTTGTCCTCGTTTTGAAATTCAGCAGCATTAATGTATTTTGGGTCATGCCCTAGAAGACAATAATAACCTAAACAACAATTAGATATCAGAATTCAGTTTCTAAGATCCAATCTGAAGGGCTGATGTATACTGCGTGAAATATATAGTTTTCAAATAAGTGAGAGCCATGTCAAGAATTGCTAGATTTCATCAGTTATATGGTAAATTCCAAAATGATTTAGGCTATTGATTTCTCATGAATGTTTTTAAGAATTTCCTTTCTAAGCACACAATACTAAGCTATTTGATTGCTTTGGCAATCTCTTATATTTTGTTTTCTGCAGTTATTCTGGGCTTTTTGGATCGGCTTCTTTTTTATCCCGATCATAAATACCATCAAGAAGTGGAAGAGTCATTGCAGAAAATTATCGCGCCATTTAGGACTGTTAAAAATGACGTGTTCATACCAGTGCAAAATAAAAATCGAATTCATGCATGGTATTTCAATAAACCTTCAGCAAAAGTTACGTTTTTAATCAGTCATGGAAATGCCGGCAATATTTGTTATCGATTACAACTAATAAAAACGCTTCTGCCATATGGTTCGGTCCTCGTATATGATTATGAAGGTTATGGTAAAAGTGAAGGCGAGCCTTCACGCAAAGCTATATGTGAAGATGGACTGGCTGCGTATGATTATTTGGTCAAGCAGCAGTCTGTCAAACCAGAGCAATTAATTCTTTACGGTGAGTCTTTGGGATGTGCTGTGAGCTGTGAGATTAGTAAATCTCGAAAAGTTGGCGGCATGATTTTGCAGTCTGGTTGGACATCGCTTCTTAATGCAGCTCGAGACAAATATCTTTTGTTAAAACTTTATCCTGATTGTTGTTTTGCCCCACCATATTTTAATAATATCGACGTATTAGCCAAAGCTCATCCACCTGTTCTTTTAATACACGGGCAGCAAGACAAAATATTACCCTGTCGATATTCGCAAGAACTTTTTTTAAAAGCTTGTGAACCGAAACAACTCATTCTACTTCCCCATGCCGCGCATAATGATATTGGAGTGGTTGATGGTTCTCTATATACTCAAGGCATTGGCCGTTTCTTGCGAACTTATTATCCGAATGCTTGTCTTTAAAATCTTAGGAAGCCATCTGAATATCTGCATGGATTAAACCCGCTTGTCATTCGTAAAACCAATATACCCGGATTAGACGCGAATTGTGCCTGATCAATTTAATAGTCTGTGGAAGAAGCTGATATTTTAAGGATCAATATGAACAGTTTTCATTAGTCGGTCTAGGTGCGTAATCCTTTGTCGCGCAATTACCACATAGGAGATCCATAACCACCCATTCCATAACCACTGTAAGATGAGGTGCCGGATAGTGCCTTTACGGTGACACCGCCAACAGTGCCAGCCACTTGACCGACTTTATGGAGCCAAGAATGGTGAGTTTTGCCTGGAGCATAACTATTTGTATTTTCCGATTGATCAGATTGTGCTCCAAGAGTGGAGTTATTATCCTGATCTACCATATTAGTGTCAACTGGTTGCTCTGGGAAATTCTTGCTGTGTTTGGTTTTGTGATTACTATTTTTTGTCCAGACTGTTCTGTCTGCTGAGGATTTGAGCGTAGACCATAAGCGACTAACTCTGGTTAAAATAGGTTGATTATTTTCGCCACTGTTATAATGATAAACTCTCTTTTCAAGCTTAGTAAGCCTCTTTGGCAGGCTGCGGTGAGGATGGGAGTGACCGAATACTTTGTTTTCCATAATAGATACCATGCCTTCGATGTTTTGTTGACCACCCACTGGTTGAAATGATTTTGTTTCAGTATCGGGTAGTCCTAGCCGACTCTTGTGTCCGGTAGAATTATTTGCGGGATTATATTCACCATAGATATCATGCCTTTGTGCATAGGCTTCTAAATTCTCTACTCTTTGACCGAGATCCGGATTATCGGAAGGTTTACCAAAGCATTTATCATCAAGACGGTTAAGGCGTTCAGTCAAATTTTGATCAGCATAGCTACGCCCTAATAATTGTTGTTCGAGACCAGTTACTCGAGGGTAATGCGAGTAATCAAAAGGAGCTGTAGAAGAATCCGTATCAGTTGTAGGTTTTGATGAAGGAAGGTTTGCGGGACTCGGTTTTTCTGCATTTAATGTGGTATCAGCTTTGGTTTGATTAGGGTTTTGTCCTTCATCTGATAATGGCATGACTTTAAGCAAAGAATCAAGTCTTTGCCGGACAGGATCAGAACTGGTTGTACCAAAGACGAATTTTTCAATGCGATCGAGCCGTGTTTTATCATCCTCCTTTGGATAATCATGCTCAAATAGTTTATTTTCTATGGATGATAAACTCTCGGTTGTGGATGAAAGAGCGGACATAGCTAGACATTGGGCAAAGAGAATCATTATTAAAGCAATAACAGCTATTGTTCTAAACAGTTGATTATTGGGTCGGTAAACAAAAAATATCATTATCGTATTCAGTCCAGACAAAATCATTATTGATGACGCTTAACTAATGAACTCCTAAACTAATTCTATTCATTACGGCTGGTTTCAGCAAATAGATTTTGTTTAGCGTATCTTGTTGCAACTTTTAAAGTTAGTTTGCATGGTTGGAAAACCCAAGCAAGAGAGGTAAGTAAATATTAGTAGTATTTTATCCTTGTATTAAGTAATACTTTGTTGCTGACTCAACCTGCCTCCCTGAATTCGCTACATAGACGAGCAATAAATAAAAATCAGATATGCCAGAGATTACCTTGTTATGCAGTTTATTCATTAGCAGTCACTTTTAATAATATGAAAATTGGTTATGAGAGATTTGCCTTGGACCAAATTCTATCTAAGGCATGGAAGTCAGCTAAGATAATCTGGCAGAAGTTAGTTTTAAAGGAAAGTAATTGAGCAAAATGTATAAAAGAAAAACAACTAAATTGGTTGCAATCGGGCCAGTTTTACTCTGGCTTCTTATCATTTTGCTTCTACTTACACCAGTTTATTGTGCCTTAAGTAATCCGGCCTTCGTGCAAGTATCAGATTTCGGTACAACGTTTTATATTGCTGCCCGCTTAGTTAAAGAAGGAAAAGTTTCTGATCTTTACCCGGTGTTGGACAGTTATATGCTGCATCATTCGGCATTTACCACTTATTCTCATCAGTTGCTCAGTAGTCTGCCAGCGAGCCAAATACCACTATTCCAGTATCCGCCATTGCTAGCGTATTTAATAGAACCAATCAGCTATCTATCACTACAAGACGCCTTCTTCGTTTGGCAGTTTTTTTCGGTTCTTGCTCTTTGTTTATCGATATTTCTTTTGGCATCACTTGGCAGTTTGAATTGGATAGTGTGTTTGGCAATGAGTCTTCTATATTTACCAATTTTGCATACGTTATTGACTGGTCAAATTGGAATTATCTTGATTCTGTTGCCTTTGAGTCTTGGTTATTTCTTGCTGATGCGTGGACATTCATTGGCAGCTGGCTTGGCTTGGTCTTTTTTAATACTTAAAATACAGTTTCTGCCCTTGGCATTATTGTTCGTTATAACATCGCTTTTTGCAAAAAATTGGCGTTGCGCTGCCGGCTTCGCTTTTGGTGTAATTGTTCTTATAATGTGTAACATTTTTTGCTTAGGCAAGGAGACAACGCATCAGTGGCTACAGCTCTTAGATACGAGTGAGGCTCTGGGAATTGATCCTTCTTATAGTTGCAACACGTATTTGCAAACTTCCCTGCCTAGAGCACTACTTCAACTCGTTCCGCATCTTTTGCGAACAAAATGGAGAATAGCGCTTTATTTTTTGGCGACAGGTATTGTGCTCCATGCTTTTTATACTTGTGCACAATTGGTTAAAAAAACAAAGGATTATTTATCCGTTATGCCTTATTGCTTCGTCCTAGGAATTTTTCTTATGCCTATGATTTCACCTCATTTATTCTTCTACGATCTTAGTATTCTCGTGCTGGCGGGCATAGTAATTTATGGGGAACCACGTTTTCGAGCTGATCATGATTTGATCAGAGATCTATTGATAGGATGGTTTTTTATCGATATTTATCTTGTCTTATTTGTTTTCATCAATCCGCAATTAGCACAACCAATAATACCGGTAGCAATTTTAGCTTGGCTTTATCTGCGTATTCTTAAAGCCAGGCGGACGTGGTTAATTAACAATGTTGAATGAATGGCCGTCGATAAGCGTCTGTGAGTTATGTGAAAAATTTGCTAAAGAGAGGGGCTGTGCCTCTGATTTCAGTCTGAGCTTTTTACAAAGTCGGCTGCGCAGATCATAGGCGCGAATCAGCCGTTGACCGGTCTACGAGAGGGACACTAGAAAGATCTGTGATCTCTTAAAATAAGCGGGCGACGCGGTTTAAACTGACGGACTAATACTATAAATCGATTTGAAAACCCAATTCTTGAATGGCGTCAGTCAAATTAACTCGACTGCGCTCACAATAGTTCAGAGCGATTATACTTTCTTCTAACTTAATTTTGTTCTGACAAATAAGTCGTTCGCATTCGAAAGCAGCCTCGTAAGCTATTTTACTCAACTTATGTGCTGAGACCAATATCTCTCCTATTTTGCCACCAAAATTTTTCTGGACACCTTGTGCTGTTTTTTTATCTTCTTTGTTAATGAGACCAGCGTCTATAAGAAGATCTACTACTTTTTGTTCTCGCATCTGTTCAGTTTTGTCAATATTGCTCTTAGTTCGTCCTGATGCTGCAAATTCTTTTTTTAGAATTTCGCAGGCTTTGTCTTTGCTCATTGCGCCGCCACGGACGACTTCTTGCATTTTCAATGAAGCATGTAAAGTCGAACCATCTATTACGGCAGCTCTAATTAAAAGATCACCTATTAAAGGAAAGTCAGGGTTGTTTACCTTATTGGCACTTGTCGTGGAATTTCGCATCAGCAGCACCATGTCGAAATTTCCATTTCTAAAATGAACGCGGCTGATTGTATCGACTGCTTGTTCTATACTAATTAGATTTCCACCAATCATTTTTTGCAGTTTTAATGCCACGTCTAGGGTTTTTGCTGGCACTATTCCTGAATCAACCAGAAATTGCCCTATGAGAAATTTAGTTTGTTTGTCCAGAAGGCGATCATCAGTTGGTGCTAGACGCATTGACGAAGCTCTCGGGTTGACCGCTGAATTCAAAGACTGGCTAGGAATAGCAAATGCCACTTGAGGAGGTCCTGTAACAGGAAGCGATCCGGCAATGGGAAATGGTATTCCTGCGTTTGAAGCTGGTTGTCCTGTCATAGGAAGTGCTGTGGCTGCGACTAAAGCTACAGATCCTGTGTTAACAGGTGGTGCTCCGGAAAGAGCAGAAGCAGTACCCGGATAAACATATGCATAAGGCGATGACGCAGGCTGAGCTATGCTTTTATCTTTATCTTTATCTTTATCTTGTGAAGGAGTTTCAACCATTTCACTTACAGTCTTTTTCGCCACGCTTTGTAAAATGGTTGAAGCTAGAGCACTAGTTTCGCTCATATTCTCGATGATATGTTCGGCCCTGTTAATCGATTTCTCAGCCTGATTAATTGATTTCTCGGCCTGATTGATTGATTTTTCAGCCTTATTGATTGATTTTTCGGCTTTATTAATCGATTCGCCAGCTTTATTAATTGTTTCCTCGGCCATATTTAGTAATTGTTCGGGCTGTTTTACTGCTTTGTCAGTTTTATTGGTTTTTTGTTCCGCCCTGACTACTCGTTCATTGACCATATCAGCAACAGAAGCTAAAGAATTTTCTACAGTTCTGTAAGAATGCTCACCCAAGCCATTTTGTTGTGGATCTTCCGGCTTGTTTAGACTTGCCTGGGCTTGCTTGTGTTCTAAGACAATTTCTGCGATTGAAATGGCTAAAACTTCCCGCAGCAGATAAATATCGGTAAATGGTGCGTCCCAAACAACATGTGACTGCACGCCGTCGCCTTGATATAAAGACCAAATCGGTTCCCGAGTGCCTAAGTTAATGCGCACGTCCAAGGTAAATCTAACCATATCGACTACCCACGGTAGTTCAATAGAGCGATTGCGGGTTTTTTGCACTTCTGTAAATAGTTGTTTGAGGTCGTCTACATTAGGCGTTGAGGCCAAAGGACTCAACTTTATGTGGTTTTTGGGACGAAGCAGACAATCTGTTTTCATAAGAACCCCTAAATTTGCTGTCTACTACTACATTAGCCCGAATATTAACTGGTGTGTCTATCCTAAAACCATACATTAATACTGGAAAAGCAATACTCAGAATTTATTTTGCTCGGCAAAAGCCATTTTTTCATTCTAGCCAGTTCTTCTCCTTCACCTTTATTTATTTCAATGAAGCGATGTCAATCACGAAGCGATAGCGAACGTCACCTTTTAACAGACGCTTGTATGCCTCATTGATTTTGTCTATCGGTATCAGTTCAATGTCTGCTGCTATTAGGTGCTTACCGCAAAAGTCAAGCATTTCTTGAGTCTCGCGCATACCACCGATTGTTGAGCCTGCTAAAGATCGGCGCTTTGGGATCAAGCTGAAAGGGTGAACGGGCAAGGCTTCGCTGGGCGCGCCTACAAGCACCATAACACCATCACGCTTCAACATGCCCAGATATGTATTCATATCCGCGGCTGACGATACTGTATTGATTATCAAATCAAAGCGCTCCTGTGCTTTTTCAATAGCTGAGGAGTCTGAGGTTGCTAGATACTCTTTAGCTCCCATTGCTATAGCATCAGTTTTCTTGTTAGCACTTCTGCTTATTGCTGTGACACTAGCACCCATAGCGTTAGCAAGTTTGACAGCCATGTGTCCAAGTCCGCCCAGACCAACAACTGCAACGGCCTTGCCCGGACCGGCTTTCCAGTGCATTAAAGGCGAGTATGTGGTTATGCCGGCACACAGCAAGGGTGCGGCTTTGTCTAGCGGCATGTCATCTGGAATGCGCACGACAAAACGCTCATGAACCGTGATGCGTTCTGAGTATCCGCCATAAGTTGGTGTCTTGCCATCTAATTCGATATCATTATAGGTAAGCACCATGCGTTTTTCGCAGTATTGTTCCAAACCATCCTTGCAGGATTTGCACTCCTTACATGAGTCAACCATGCAGCCAACGCCCACTCGGTCTCCTGGTTTAAAGCGTGTTACCCGCTCGCCGATTTTAGTAATAATGCCGGTTATTTCATGACCAGGAACCATCGGAAAGTTTGAAATTCCCCATTCGTTATGCACTTGGTGCAGGTCTGAATGACAGACACCGCAAAACTTGATATCAATAAGAATATCGCTTGGACCAGGTTCTCGGCGTTGGACCTCGAAAGACTTCAGCTCTTGACCAGAACCATTAGCTGCGTATGCTTTTGTTTTGATGGCTGTTTTGATCATTTTTATTTCTCCTAATTTAGCAATCCCAGGTCAATAATTGTTCAACGATTGGTAATCACGCGAAACGGTGATATGCAGGTCATCCATAGACCTTGGCAGATACTTCAAGATTATTTCCAAGTTTTCGTTTCTGCATTTTTGTTTCTCCATTAATTTGTAATATTCTAGGATATTTGTTGAACAAAATTCCAAGCAATGACACCCATTATTAGCGAGATCAATTTAAGCTGGATGGACTTGACGTCTACAGAGTTTGAGAGTCTCGTTAGCAACCTGTTTCAGAAGTTTGGATTAGAAACTAAGCTCACTCGCTCCACAGCAATAATCATCGGTTGTTCATTGGTTGGTGCCAAAGCTGCGAATAGCCAGATCAAGAGATTGTTTAGAGGAAATTCTTTGCATTTGGGGCATCAAGTATAATCTATAGTTTATAAAAAATTCAAAAATCTATAGACTATAACTTATAAATATGATATAATTTAATAAGTTATAGGTTATGAATGATGCCAAAAATCACTACAGCATTGAGGCGCCGACAGCTCGACAAGCAGTTGAGTAATTATAGAGCTTTGCCTCGGTTTAAAGCGGGCTACATACGCGAGATTCGGGATGCCTTGGGAATGACGGGCGCACAATTGGCAAAGCGCTTAGGAGTAAGTCAGGCAGCTACAGCTTCTATGGAGCGTAGCGAAGTGGAGGAAACCATTTCGCTCAATACACTTCAGCGTGCTGCGGAAGCTTTAGATTGTCGCTTGGTATATGCATTTGTTCCAAAGGATTCGCTAGAGGAAACCGTTCATAGGCAAGCTCATCAGAAAACTGCTACTCAAGCTGAGAACATTTTTCGTAGCATGGGATTAGAACTGCAATCAACAGATAGAGAGGAACGAGATCTACTGCGTAAAGAGCTGGTTGATGAGTTAATCAAACAAGGTGGCCATGAATTATGGAAATAGTATCGTCATCCGGAGCGACACCGCTCGAACCTGATGATCTAAAAGGGCTCATCCCACGTCTAACGACAAGAGAGGAGCTGAACCAATTTGAGCAGCGCAACATACTTCAAGCGGTTAGATTAGCGCAACGAAGTACAAAACTAAAACGTGATCTGTTGAGTAGTGATTCTTTAACTTGGCTACACCGTTTGATGTTCAATGAAACCTGGAGATGGTCCGGACAGTTTAGAACAAATCAAACGAATATTGGTATTGAACCGCATCAGATTCGTGAGCAACTTGGGAGTCTGTACGATGATGCGAAATATTGGGCAGAAAATTCAGTTTGTAAATTACCGGAATATGCAATTCGGATACATCATCGATTAGTGAAGATACATCCATTCGTAAATGGCAATGGTCGTCATGGCCGGTTAGTAGCTGATTTGATAATGTTTTACGGCGGACAAGATCTGCTCACTTGGGGAGGGCATAAATCAATTGATTTAGAAGGAAAAGTCAGAAATAAATATCTGGATGCGTTAAGAAAGGCCGATGCTGGAAACTATAATGAATTGATTCGGTTTGCATTAGCCGATTGAATGAAATAATTGTGACTTCCACTGATAAGAGTGGCGTTTGCATTTCATTGCATCAGCTCGACCCATTGAGCGCGCGAAGGACCCGGATCGAACTGATCGGCAAAGTATTGGGTTTCGCGAACTACTTTCCCCTCTTTGAACTCCATGATGCTTATCGTGTGAGACGGTTGCCCATCGTAAGTAATGACTAATTCAGTGATCCAGAGCTCGGCAGCGCCGAGGATGCGCCGCACTTTGAAGCGCTTCTTACTAGGCTGTGCTGAGCGAGAAGACTGAATATTGCGCCGCCCGCGGATGCGCTCGCCTGACTGCGGATATTCAAGCACAGCATCTTCTTGATAGATTTGATGTTCCAACTCGAAGTCATTTGCGTCGGACGCAGCCCAGTGGACATCCAATGCTGCTCGAATTTCCCAGTCTTCCATTCTTGTTTTCTCCAACTTCACCGGGTTTCCATTGAGTCTGTATGTTATCAATGGCACTTGTGAAATTCATAAATTCTCCTGTAGGGGTCTGCGCACGGGCCAGTTCCACTGATTTATAAGTGTACGCGAAAGTCGGGGACTGTTGGTTGGTGTTTGGTAGAATTTAACTGACTTTGCCCCAAATTCTAATCGGAGGTATCCACTAAATGGAAAAACTGAGAATTCCAATTCTTCTTGGAACTAATCGCAAAGGGTGTCAAAGCCAACACGTTGCAAAATGGATGTTGCAGACGATGCAAAAGCGAGATGATCTGGAGACGGTTTTGTTTGATGCCCATGACTTTCATTTTCCGAGCGATGATTATGGGTCAGAGATAAAACATTTATTTCCAAGTTGGGTTGATGCCGTAAAAAATGCCGATGGGCTCGTCATTATCGCACCCGAATACAACCATGGATATCCTGGAATTCTCAAAAGCATTCTAGATGTCTTGTTGAAAGAGTATATTCATAAAGCGGTAGGACTTGTCGGCGTTTCAGCCGGTCCGTGGGGCGGTACCCGAGTTATTGAAGCAATGGTGCCGATGGTTCGCGAACTTGGTCTCGCCGTGACATTTTCTGACGTGAACTTTGCAAGTGTTCAAAATCAGTTTGACGAACAAGGATTCATTAAAGACGCGATCGGATATGCAAAAAGAGCTAAGCTTTTTATTGATGAACTAGTTTGGATGAGTGCGGCACTTCGCTGGGGGCGCACCAATCTAAAAGCTCTTTCCTGAAAGCCTTCGGTAAGATCATTGCCTCCTATGCTTCTTCCCAATCTAATTAACAGGAAGGTCCACACCTGCATATTCTATATGGAGCACGCGCCGATGATCTGGCTTTTTAGAGATTGATGAGCTATGCAATATGAACTTCCATTCATTTGATTTGCGGTTTTATGTTTTAGTTGTGTTGCGGTAAATCATTAATTTGTTATGGTTGAAATTCTGAAATCATGCTATCTACCACTTCTACCTTGAAACCAAAGTGATTGCGGTAAACTTGAGAAACGACTAAACGTAAATTCTTAGTTGTTATTGGACCGTTAAGTTCAAACCATAGTAATTCCATTATATGTAGAGGTTTATTAGCTTCTATACAATTAGGCGTGTAAGCGCAATTTGTTTAAATCTAAATCGTCATGAAATACTCGCCCGCTAATAATTGTCCTAAGTTTTTGCTCTGGAAATGTTAACCAGTCAGTAGCTTTAATAGGCTGGTCAATATCGAAACCTAAATATTGAAGAATATATGGTCTTATTGCAAGCAGCTCAACTCGATGATTAACAGGGCCGTCGCAGTCATAATCCAAGAGTTGAATATTCTTATTGGCACTGTCTGGTGTTAACCAACTTGTTGGGTATCCATGAAATGTTCTAGGTAATTTATCCCGCAAAGTATTTTTTATTGCATCTGCATTTTCAGCAATATCATTTTCGCTAAGGAAAATCATAAGTCTTGGGCCCCAATGATGATCTGAGGACATTTTGTTATCAAAGCCTAAAACTTCAGAGCCGCTGCCAATTAATGCTGCGCTGTATTTCAAATGAGGGAATCGTTCATCCAAAATTGGCTTGACCGCCTCCAAGTAGAAATGTCCAGCAAGATCAAGCCCTGGAATAAACTGTCTATTCTGTGACTGTGCCATATTTGACAGAGACCTTTATCTTTGTATAAGCCGACCTAATAGATTCTGAGATTGCTAATTTATTTCTTATGTTTTCTCGAAATTTCTGTTTGGGGTGGCACCAAAGTGGCACCGGGAAGATAGTAGATCCTTGAAAGATAGCGGGCGACGAGGTTCGAACTCGCGACCTATAGCTTGGGAAGCTATCGCTCTACCAACTGAGCTACGCCCGCATCTACAATCAATTCTTCTCCTATTAATTTAATCATTTTAGCAATTTATTTGAATGGACAGGGACTCTTTAATTAAAACCAACTCCGGTTATCATAAATTCTGTTGCTTTTTTCTTCCAAGTTTCAACATTGTCAAAGTTTTTGCCATAGTCAAAGACTACATTTCGCATGGACGGTTCGCTGAGGCAGCGTAAGACAAATTGTCCAGCATCTTTTCTTATCACTTGAACTTCTAGCCTTTCACCAGCTGATCGCCAACTAGCGCTTGTTGATCCTGACATTTTTCCATTAGCCATATCGTCGTGAACATCTTTAATGCCAGGAATGGCTAGTAAAGCCTGTCGACCAATAAAGTGTACATGCTTGCTTGTGCCTTTTAAAGTTAGCTCCCGTACTTGTTCGTTGTCCAAGAATCCAGCGTTTTCGGGGCTTTTACTACTTCTGGCAACAAAGAACCGTGACAGTAAATCGAGCGGCATCATGACACAAAAGAATAGAGTAGTAAAAATAAGTCCAAAAAGGATGCCGGCTGTTAGTCCATATCCTGCAGCATGTTCGTTGCCTTTAGAAGTCATCACAATAATGAATACAAGTAAGCCTATGCCGCCTCCAAAGCCTAAGGTACTGACAAGAGCAATTCTGAATAAGCGCAATATATATTTAGTCATGAATTATTTTTGTGAATCGTCACTCAATTCTTTTTCTAAAGATCGCCACGACCACTTTAAAAACCTCATAGCAATATACAAAGGAGGAAAAAGCATCATTCCAAAGATCAAGCTTCCTATTAATTTACCCATTTTATTCTTCTCCATCTTCTTGTGCATTGTTGTTTTGTTGATTGACTGCTATTTCTTTGTCTACGATATCACTAACATCTGTCGGTTCTATTTGTAATTCTTCTACTGCTATTTCTTGAGCTATAGCGGGATTTATCTCCACAACTTCTTCAGTTTCAGTCCAAATATTATCTACTGGTTCGTTAATTTGAGTATCCGCTGTTTGGCTAGGCAAAATTGTGTTTTGTAATTTAGTCGCTTCGTGGCGAACAGGAAATAGGCGTTTACGACATTTGGTACAAAAACAATAAGCTCCGCCAGTTAAGAAAGAAAAATCTTTATTGGAAAAGCCGGTGGGCAAATAACCTCTTGTAGAAACAAGACGGCGCCCGAAGTCTTTATACTTGCGCTGGAACATTTTTACATATTCATGTCGGCAGGGCTTTTCACTATTTTCTACATTCAAAATTTGTTCAACCCTATTTTTGTATTACTTGGCAACAGGAAATTCTTTAAGAAAATATCCGTTCCAAAAGAGTTTTACTGCAAGGCGGTGCTCTGATCTTACCGTGTTGGGGCATGAAAAGTATAAAGTGCGAGAGCTACCGGCAGAAAATGGAACTGAGGTGGGTGTGACAACAGGTAATATTACAGTGCCATTATTGTGTCCTAAATTATGATCGTAAAATACTGCTGTTAAAGTCAAGTCGTGCACTGGCTTACCGGTAATGTTTTTTATTTTGATTTCACCCTCAGGCGTAAGGCTCCCGGCAGAAAGCCAAATGTGTGATGATATAAGGGCTACAGGGAGATCCTTTGCTGAGGCAAATTTGTCATTTTTATCTGCTAGTTTGTCTTCATTCTTAGCTTCTTCGAGTAGGACCTCATTTAGCTGCTCAGCAACACGTTCAGCATGTCCCTTAACTGAGGCTGCTTCTTCAGATTTTTGGTCTCGAGTCAGCGCGGCTGCCCAGTCATTAAGAACTGTTAGCAATTGCTTAAGCAAATCTGCTTTTACACCAAGCTCACAAGCATCTTCTAGAGTGTGTACTGCGCGAGCATAATTCTTAAGCTGTAGAGATACTTCGACTAATTGCTCATAGTTCTCTACGCTCTTTTCTTTGTCTATTAGGTCGCCTAGAGCTTCTTGGGCTTGCGAATAATTGCCGGACTGGATAAGAAGGTCTATGAGGCGGTGTCTGGCTTCCAAGTTGTTTATATCGGCATCAGCCACAATTTGATAATTTTCAATTGCTTTCTGAGTTTGATTTACTTGAGCGTATATCTGAGCCAGATACATTCTATTGGAGGAATCGTCAAGGACTTTGAGACTCTTCTCTAGACATAGAATTGCTTTGCTATCGTCCTTATCCGCTTCACTAAGGGCCGCAAGCTGTTTGTAGGTTTCGGCTAAGCGACGTGGGATAACTGAGCTCAATGGCTCTTGAACAAAATTATTGAGACTATTAGCTTTTTCTAAATGAGTCACTGCTTCTTCAATATTGTTATTTTCTAGTTCGGATTCTCCCCACTTAAGATAAAGTCTTGCTCTGCTTTCGTTTAATTGAAGTGTTGGACAATTAGAATTAGCAGAAGTTAGCAGCTTTTCTGCTTCTTCAAAGTCTTCTCGATGTTCGTAAAAGTCAGCATAAGCATTCACCGCATCGGTTACTTCAGACGGGGGTAAACCCATTCTTAATGCCGTATCTAGAGCAATTCTGCCTTCAGCTATTCTTTCACAATTTAAATATCCTACTGCTAACCAGGGAAATATATTGGCGTTTTCAGGGTGATGTATAGACAGGTCTTCTAGTATAGGCAGAGCTGACGCAGATTTGCCCGATTTGATTAAAGAAACAGCTATAGTAAATGGGGTCTTGCTAAATATGAAATGTCTAGTAGAGGCAACTATCAAGGCGATAAGGGCGATGCCTATCAAAACAAATGAAATGAGCTTGTAACCACTGGTAGTGGCTTTCTGGTTTTTTATTTTTTCGGGCGCCATTCTCTACCTTCAAGTAGTAACAAATGAGTTAATCTAATAGCTATAATAACTTGTATGGCTAATATAGAAATCAATTTAACACCTACAGCCACACTCTTGGAAATTGGTAATAAAATTTCCTGTCGTAGCTGGGGTATTGCCTCTGAGAGCAGTGCTGCTTTCCTTTTAGTGCACGGATTAGGTGGGCATAGCGGCTGGTTCGAGGCTTTTGCTAGACGCTTAAAGATAAAGCATATTTTCGGTCTGGCTTTGGATCTAAGAGGATTTGGCAAACGCAAAAATGAAATTGGTGTAAGTGTGAATAATTGGATAGAAGATTTAGAAATAGCGGCCAAATATTTACATTCGCTTATGGGCAATAAACCTGTTTTTCTATTAGGCAATAGTATGGGTGCACTAATAGCTCTAAAAGCCTGCCAGCGTGTCAAGCCAAGCGGACTGGCTTTGCTTTCGCCAGCTTTTGCAGGACATCCTAAAATTTTTCCGTTGTCTTATCAAATAAACGAACTGGTCAAAGCCGTAATTAAGCCAAGTAGTCAGGTAATTTTGCCCTATGGTACAGAATTAATTACAAAGGAAGAGCAGTTAAAAATTTGGTTAGATAATGATGAGGATCGTAGGCGTGCTGTGCCGAGTAAAGTGTTGTTAGATTTATTTTTCCTAACCCAATCTTTGCGCCTGAAAAAAATTAATTTGGACTGTCCGCTTTTCTTGATAACAGCAGGTATGGATGGAATTGTAGACAACAAAGCTAGCGAAGTAGTGTTTAGACAAATTAATTCACCACATAAGAAAAAGACCAATTTGCCGAATGCTATGCATGACTTAACTCTTGACTTAGCGGTTGAGCAGGTTGCAAATTTGCTTATAGATTGGAGTAATTCGATTATACAAACACAGGACAAAGAAAAGGAAAACCTCGTTACTAAGCAAAGGGCTAGGTAAATATAACCTTTTAATTTTGGCTTGTCTCGCTATAATTAGCGTCGTTAGTGTTGACATCCGCATTATTAATTAATGCAACTGGTTCAGAGCAAGTGGGAATTATGACGTTACCAGACACTATTGGACAGCTATTTTTTAATCAGGCGCAGAAACTGGGCCAGAAAACCGCTTTACGCTATAAACAATTAAATCCCCTATATCAATCCATGTCGTGGAAAGATTTCTCTTTGTTCGTAGAAGAAATTACTTTTGGCTTGGCTACTATTTCAATCAATGCCGCAGATACTGTGGCAATTTTTTCACAAACATCGTATTTATGGGTGGCGGCTGACTTGGCTACAATAAGCTTAAGGGCGGTATCTGTTCCAATTTATCCAAACAGCTCAAGTACTGATCTTGAATATATATTGAACAATTCTGAAGCAAAAGCTATTTTTGTTGCTGGCGAGAAGCAATTAGCGAGAATAGCCAACATTAGTGAAAAAATTGCTCGTGTTCAGAAGATTATTTATTTGCCTTCTTTAACAAAGAGAGAGCCGGAATGGGACTTACTAAAGGCTAAGTACAATATGCTCGAAGGCAAGTTGATTCATTTAAATGAATTGTGCTTATTGGGTGATGAGTTAACAAAGAGTGATCCTGAGCTTATTGAGAAGCGGCTGAAAGAAAGTAATACTGATGAGACTGCTACTTTAATCTATACCTCGGGTACAACCGGTAGCCCTAAAGGCGTGCCTTTAACACATGCAAATATTCTGGCCGTATTGGCTGATTTACCTGGTGTAATTCCAATTACTGAAGATGATATCTACTTTTCCTATTTGCCAATTTCACATGTTTTTGAGAGAGTATGTGGTGAGTTTTATTGGTTATATAGTGGCTGTACTTGTGCTTTTGCGGAATCTATTGAGACTATGGCCAAAAATCTTGGCGAAATAGAACCTACAGTTATGGTAATGGTTCCTAGAGTATTAGAAAGTACTTATACTAAAGTTAGAAATGGTATTTCTGGATCATCCAGTCGAGCCAAGAAATTAATTGAGTGGTCAATTGCAATTGGTGAAGAAGTAGTAAAACATCGAGCAAAAAAACAAGCTATTTCGCAAGTATTGAAATTTAAACACTGGTTAGCGGATAGGCTTGTATTGAGCAAATTACGCGCGCGAATAGGTGGGCGTTTGCGCTTTATAGTTTGTGGTGGTGCGCCAGCTCCAGTAGCTGTTCTAACTTTTTTAAATGCTATTGGCATTCCTATTTTAGAAGGTTATGGACTAACTGAAACAAGTGCTCCAACCAATGTAAATCGACTTGGGCACGTCAAGCCTGGAACGGTAGGAGCAAGCTTATCTTCTGTAGAAGTTAAAATTGGTGATGACGGTGAAATACTTGTCAGAGGCGCGAGTATTTTTAAAGGGTATTTCAAAGATCCTCAAGCTACCAACGAATCGTTTACAGATGGCTGGTTTGCCACGGGAGACATAGGTTTAATAGATGATCATGGCTATTTAAAAATTACAGATCGCAAAAAAGATCTAATTGTTGATGCTGCTGGTAAGAATATAGCGCCTCAGCGTATTGAATGCATTTTAAAAACGATTTCTCCAATTAGCCAGGCCATTGTTTTTGGTGATAGAACCAAACATTTAGTGGCATTGCTAACATTGGATGAGCAGAGAGCAATGGAAATAGCGGGCGAACAAGGCTGGCAATACGAAAAGTATGCTGACCTAGTCACTTCTAAAGAAATGCATCAGTACTTAAAGAAAGAAATTAATGCCAAACGCGGTGAATTAGCTGAATACGAATGTATTAAGCATTTCTCTGTTTTAGACAAAGACTTGTCAGTCGATGACGGCGAGTTAACCGCCACACTGAAAATAAAGCGCAGTGTGTTAAAACAAAAGCATGCCGACAAAATTGAAAGCTTGTACGCCAGTAGTTTGAACTGAACGAGCACTGATACGTTTGAGTTGTTGTTGGAGAAGTAAAAAATTCTTTTCGTATTAATGCGGTTTTATAGCCATTAATTTGCGCATACGGCTAATACTTTAGCCTGAGCGCAAATTTCATTATCGGATGTGACCAAACATTCGACCCAAGTTTTTTTGCCTTCGACACTAATTATTTTGGCTTTTAGTCTAATGGGTTTATCTAAAGGTGTTGGCTTGATATAAGTAACATTGAGTTGAGCGGTTAAATACACTAATACAGGGTCGGTGCCGGGTTCACGATTTTGCTCTTTGTAAGCGTTTGAAATGGCAGTATTAACAGAGTGGCAATCGATCAAAGAAGCAATCAATCCGCCATAAACTATGTTTGGTTTGCCGCCGTGATAATGTGACTGAGCCTGAAAAGTACAAATTGATTCGTCGCCTTGCCAATAGCTTTGTATATGCAGTCCTTTTGCATTATTTGTTCCGCAACCAAAACATTGTTCAAGGCGATTTTGTTTCTGAAGAGAAAGTGCTTTATTTTCTATCATTGTGCCGGTCGGTAAATTGATCTTTGTTGGTATGGAATAAGTCTGTGAACAATAGGATCTGTTGTATTCGTTGGTGTTGCTAACATGCCTTGACTAGGACTCTGTAATGGCGTAATTGATGGTAGGGGTGGTGACGCCAAAGTGGGACTTTGAGCAGATAAAGTTGATTGCGACGAATGCACTATCTGTGGTGCTAATGGTGGCGTTAATATTTTGCTTTTTGTGTGTACTTCTGCGGGAGCGGGCAACGGCATAACCGGTTCTACAGCAGGCTCAATAACTGGCTTATTTATTTGTGCAGACGACTGCTCAGGTACTAATCGTGTGCCTGGTAATCGTTCGATGGGCTTAGTTTCATTTGCTGGAATAGTTTCTACTACCGGTACTTCTTTGGGCTCATCTATTTTTTCTACCTTGGGTTGTAGAAAATCAGCATTACCTTCCTTTATCTGATTGGGTTGACTTAATATATTTTCTTTCTCTTGGTTTTGAGAGACGCTGTTATATTTTTGTTGTGCAAGTTTTTTATCATAAGTTGTAAAAGAGCCTGGCGGAGTGTGAAAGGCTTGGTAATAAGCTTTATTGTATGCTTGCCAAATTTTTGCCATTACTACTCCACCTGTCACATTGTGTCCAGGGATCGGCAAATTGTCGTCATTACCTCCCCAAACTGCTGTGACTAAATCAGGTGTGAATCCTATAAACCATATATCCTTTCCTTCATCAGCTGTTCCTGTTTTACCGGCCACGGGGCGATCAGCTAATTTAGCTTGGGTACCAGTGCCGTATCTAACTACGTCTTGTAAAACATCGATAAGTTCAGCTACAGGCTCCGGAGGAAATACTCTAGTTTTTGGTTCATTGAAAATTTCGAGAACCGATCCTTTATTGTTTTCAATACGGCGCAAAACAGAAGGTTTTATGACTATACCATCACGAGCAAAAGTGGAATATGCTCCGGCCATATCTAAAGGTGAAATAGCAGAACTGCCCAATGCTAATGAAAGATTAGGATCTAATTTTGCCCGAATGCCTGCTAATCTAGCGGTTTCAATTACATTATTAATTCCTACCTTTTGGGCCATTCTTAAAGCTGGAATATTTCGTGATAAGCAAAGTGCTTTGCGTACGGTAATATGGCCATAAAATTTATGATCGAAATTTTTTGGGATGTAATCCGGCATACCCCAACCCTGATGAACTACTAAGGGAGCGTCATCAATTCCAGTATCAGGTGTGGCAAGCCCTTCTAAAAATGCAGTTAAATAAACAAATGGTTTGAAAGATGACCCCACTGTATGAGGGTTAGTGGCTCGGTTAAATTGATTTTTCCAAAAATTTCCCACTCCACCTACTAATGCGAGTACGGCTCCATCCGCTACTGATATTGATACTAGCGCGGCTTGACTAACGCCTGGAGGGGCATGTTTGATAGATTCATTGAGTGTAGCTTCAGCAATTTCTTCTACCTTTGGATCAAGATTGGTATAAACTTTTAATCCTTCTTTGCGCATGTCGTTTTCGCTGTATTTTTCATGCAAGCATTGCAGAACATAACTTATATAGTATGGATAATGTGAAAATGGATTAGCACCATTACGGAAAACAAGTTTTGTTTTCATAGCTGCTGCTTTTTGACTTGGTGTAACGTAGCCATATTCAACCATTTTGTCTAAAATTTCTTGCTGTCTAACTATAGCTTGGGACCGGTTATGGGGATTGCCTAATTCAGAAGGCGCTTTAACCAGGCCAGCTAAAAATGCTGATTCGGCCAAATTTAGTTTCATCGCTGTTTTATTAAAATAACGGGCAGCTGCTCGTTCTATACCGTAGGCATTGCTACCAAAATAGATTTGATTGAGATAAAGTTCTAAGATTTTTTCTTTGCTATAGTGCTGTTCTATCTGGAAAGCCAAAAGAGTTTCTTTTAATTTGCGGTCATATGTACGACCTGCTTCATTGAAAAAAAGGTTTTTTACTAGTTGTTGTGTAATAGTAGATCCACCTTCTACTACATGCCCGGCTTGCATATTGGCCATTAGCGCGCGGAACATACTGCTTACATTAATACCGTGGTGCTCAAAGAAGTGATGGTCTTCAGCGGCTAACATTGCTCGTTGCATAACAATAGCAATTTCACCAAGGGGAACCACTTGTCTATTCTCATCTCCTTCGACCAAGCAAACGAGGTGATCATTGCGGTCAAAAATTTGTATTGCTTCAATTGGTTCATAACGTTCAAGTGTGGCTATATCTGGTAAGTCTCTACCTTGAAAATATATAGAAGCGCCGAAATAGCCAAGGAGACCAGCAATGGCAAGAAGAATTAAGGGCATGAATTTTTTGGTTAAGCCAGAAAAAAAATCAGCTAATTTATAGGCAAAGCCTTGCTTTGCATAATTAGGTCGATTAGTTGGACGCCTTTGTCTGGACAAGCACACCTCTGTTTAGCTAGATTATTATCTATAGAATATAGCAGTATATGTGCCAAATATGCACGAATGAGCTTCGCAAAGGCGTACGTTAGCGGAGCGGTGATAGGTACGCGCGGAGGAGCCGAAGTATGAAGCGAGCGGAGCGCCGGGATGTAATAATTGAGCGAAGCCAGTGCGCCGGTGCAATAGTGCAGAAGCATATAAGTTATGCTGGCGCACTATTGTAGCCTAGCGGAGCGGTGATAGGTACGCGCGGAGGAGCCGAAGTATGAGGCGAGCGGAGCGCTTATAATTAAGCCCTAGGATGGCTTGCCAGGTAAACTTTGCGTAAACGTTCAACACTTACATGCGTATAGATCTGGGTGGTGCTTATTGTAGTGTGTCCTAATAAGTCCTGCACGGCACGCAAATCGGCGCCGCCTTCAAGCATGTGAGTGGCAAAAGTGTGGCGTAAAGTATGCGGAGTAATGGATTTATCTATTTTGGCTAGGCGAGCATATTTCAGTACGATACGGTGAACCGATCTGCTGGAGAGCCTGCTTGCTTGACGGCTTATAAATAGTGGACTTTCTGGCTGAGCGTTTTCATTATCACTGAAATGTTGCCAGTATTCATCTAAGTAGCGATTTAGCCATTGCTGAGCGCTTTCGTTCAGCAATACAACTCTTTCTTTAGCACCTTTACCGAAAACGCGTATTTCGATAAGAGTGCGGTCATAGTCTTGCACAGATAGTCGGCATAGCTCTCCAACCCGCATACCGGTGGCATAAAGCACTTCTAACACTGTTCTATCTCGAACACCGAGCGGACTGTCGTCACAAACTAACATAAGTTTTCTTATCTCTTCCTTTTCAAGACAAGAAGGTAAGCGTCTGGCTAATTTAGGACCTTTGACTAAACGAGACGGATCGTCGTCTATCAATTGTTCCCGGCGTAAATAGCGATAAAAGCTTCGTATGGCAGATATTTTTCTAGCTACTGTCGGGCGGGCGTAGTGGTCTTGGATACGGCGAATATAATCTTTTAGATTTTCAGCTTCCATAAGACCTATGTCTTGGGGAGCATTTAATTCACTTGTCGAAACCCTTGGCAACCCTTCGCTGGATTGTTCTACAGCGATGTTTGAGCTGTCGATATCATGATTAGTCGGTAAGTCTTCAGCTGAGCGGACTGGAGAGGCATCGAATTGTTCGTTATCAGAAATTAATTGTCTGAGATCATTTAAGTAGGCACGAATAGTATTTGAGGAATAATTGCGCTCTAACTGCAAATAACCAGCAAATTGATCAAGGAAAACTAATGCTTGCCTTGGTAAATTCAAATCGCACCCTACTTTCTAGTTTTAGTAACCAACGTTTAGTAATAATTGTCAAATCTTACATTATTATCAGCAATTTAATAACTTTGTAAAGGAGAAATTTAAATGCGACAAAAAATTTAGTTTTTGGCTGTCTTGTTTTACATGTACTAACAGATTAGAAAGTTATGTTTTGTAATGGATTTGGGCAAAGTAAACGGTTGTACAGCCAATAAATTAATTTTTATGGTATAAAAAGCACAACTGCGTCTAAATTTTGGCAAGATTGTACTAAATTTAGCTGCTATTTCTGTGTTTTACTTTGTCTCAACAAGTCTTAGTCAATAATTGACAATACAAGTAGATAATAAGTATATTTTTCTCTTCAAGCTACATACGCGCCAGTCGCGTCTTATTGTGCTTGCAAGATAGAGAAAGCTAGCTGGATAATTTGCCCTTTCTTGCTGACAGGTGTTTCATGCTTCAAAAATTTTAGGTCATCTGAATTCAAAGCTCCAGAATCTCAGTCTTTGAATTTATGGCTTATTTTGTGTCCCCAATCTCTGTAATTGATTTAGTGATTAAGAACGATAGTAATAGGAAAATAAATAGAGGTAACCGATGGCTGTAGAGTTATCTGAGCGCATTCGTACGTTTGATATTGAGGGTTCTCGTGTTTCGAATTTGCCAGATTTGGCGGAAATACAGAAGGCTTCTTTTCGATGGTTCATAGAAGAAGGATTAGCTGAAGAATTAAAGGCCTTCAGTCCTATTCGTGATTATACTGGCAGGCTTGAATTGCATTTCTTGCCCAATTATAGCTGTGAAGATCACACAGAGCCAAATAAGCCAAAAACTCCAGAAGAAGCCCGAGCAATGGACGCTAGCTATACTAAAAAGTTACGTATCCAAATGCGTCTAGTAAATAGAGAAATCGGCGAAATTAAAGAACAAGAAATTTATGTCGGTGACATTCCAATGATGACCGACCGCGGTACTTTTATTATTAATGGAGCTGAGCGGGTTATCGTCAGCCAAATTGTGCGCAGCCCCGGCATCTATTTCAAAAGAGAAGTAGATACTAATGGTAAGCGTACCTTTTCAGCTACTCTCATTCCCAATAGAGGTGCCTGGCTCAAATTTGAAAGCGATGTCAATGATGTTATCTATGTAAAGATAGACAAAAATCGTAAATTGCCAGTTACAACCTTACTTAGAGCATTGAATTATTCAGATGCAGAAATGGAAGGTCTTTTCCGTCACCGTGACTTTCTCAAAAAGACTCTTGATAAGGACAGTACAAAATCGCGCGAAGATAGCTTAATTGAAGTTTATCGTAAATTAAGACCAGGTGATCCGCCGTCTGTTGCTGGTGGTCAAAGCATAATTGACAGTCGCTTCTTTGATGATAAGCGCTATGACTTAGGACGCGTCGGTCGTTATAAGCTGAACAAAAAGCTTGGCCTTTCGATTCCTGAAACACAAAGAACGTTAACTAGAGAAGACATTGTGGCTGCAGTTGATTACTTAATTAGTTTGCACTACGACGAAGGACAAGTTGATGACATAGATCATTTGGGTAACAGACGTATACGTTCAGTTGGTGAGCTTTTGCAAAACCAGTTCCGTATTGGTTTAACTCGTCTTGAGCGTATTGTGCGGGAAAGAATGACTTTGCAAGATGCCGATACTCTTACACCGGCTAATCTTTTAAATACGAAGCCATTGGTAGCGGCTATTAGAGAATTCTTCGGCTCTTCTCAGCTTTCACAATTTATGGATCAAACCAATCCATTAGCTGAACTGACTCACAAAAGACGTTTGTCAGCTTTAGGACCGGGTGGTTTGTCTAGAGAAAGAGCAGGTTTTGCTGTTCGCGATATTCATCCAAGCCACTATGGACGTATTTGTCCGGTAGAGACCCCAGAAGGTCCAAACGCCGGTCTAATCGGATCACTGGCTACGCACGCCCGTGTGAATTCATATGGTTTTATTGAAACTCCTTATCGCAAAATTGTGAACGGAATTGTCACTGAAGAAATTCACTATTTAACTGCTGATGAAGAAGATAGATATAGAGTAGCGCCAGGAGATGTACCGGTTGATAAGAAAGGCAATTTCTTAAATCCTTTAATACCCGTACGTTATAAAGCGGAATTTATTGAAACTTCACCAGATCAAGTAGATTATGTAGGTGTCAGTCCAATTCAAATCGTATCTGTTGGAACAGCCTTGATTCCATTTCTGGAGCATGATGATGCCAACCGTGCCCTTATGGGATCAAATATGCAACGTCAATCCGTGCCGTTAATCAAAACTGAGCGTGCCTATGTCACAACTGGTATTGAAAAGCAAGCAGCTCGCGACTCAGGTATGGTTGTAGTTGCCGATGCAGAAGGCAAAGTTGAATACGTTACAGCTACCTCTGTACATGTTCGTACTAAAGATAAGCGTTTAGTCAAATATACTTTGTCTAAATTCCAACGCTCTAACCAGGACACTTGCTTGAATCAAAAACCAATTGTTCAAGTGGGAGATTCGGTTGTACCAGGACAAATAATTGCTGATGGTGCTGCTACTTCTGGTGGCGAATTGGCAGTAGGGCGCAATTTGCTTGTAGCCTTCATGCCCTGGGAAGGTTATAACTTTGAAGATGCGATTTTAATTAGTCGCCGACTAGTATTCGATGATGTGATGACTTCTATTCATATCGAAAAATTGGAAATTGATGCGCGTTCTACTAAATTGGGACCAGAAGAAATTACACGTGAAGTGCCGAATGTATCGGAAGAATCTTTGCGTCATCTCAATGAAGAAGGCATCGTGCGGATTGGTTCGCGTGTTTATCCAGATGACATTCTAGTGGGCAAGATTACACCTAAAGGTGAATCTGAACACCCACCAGAAGAAAAGCTCCTGAGAGCTATATTTGGTGAAAAGGCACGTGACGTTCGTGATAATTCATTGCGTGTACCACATGGTGAAGGTGGGCGCGTAGTTGATGTAAAAGTCTTCGACCGTGAAAAAGGTGATGAATTGCCACCGGTCGCCAATAAAGTAGTGCGTGTATATATTGCTCAAAAACGTAAGATTAGCGTGGGCGATAAAGTTGCTGGGCGCCATGGGAACAAGGGTATTGTGGCAAAAATTCTGCCTACGGAAGACATGCCATTCTTGCCAGATGGTACACCAGTAGACATCGTACTTAATCCGCTTGGTGTGCCAAGCCGTATGAATGTCGGTCAGACATTTGAAACTTTGCTCGGTTTAGCAGCTATGCTTACTGGACACCACTATGAAGTGCCACCTTTTGATGAAATGTTTGCTAAAGAAGCATCTAGCGAATTAGTACACGGCGAAATCAAAAAAGGTAAAGTTGTTTCAGGCTGTGAATGGGTAGGCAATGACGGCAAAGTCACTCTATATGACGGTCGTAGCGGCGCTGCTTTTGATAATCCAGTAACTGTTGGCAAAATCTATATGATGAAGCTAGTGCACTTAGTGGATGACAAGATTCATGCTCGTTCTACTGGTCCTTATAGTCTTGTCACTCAGCAACCGTTGGGTGGTAAGGCGCAATTTGGTGGACAGCGTCTGGGTGAAATGGAATGCTGGGCATTAGAAGCCTTTGGCTCTGCATACTCATTGCAAGAAATGCTCACCATTAAGTCTGACGATGTAAATGGTAGATCAAAAGCATATGAGTCCATTGTTAAAGGCGAAAACCTAAGACGTCCTGGAATTCCAGAGTCGTTCAAAGTGCTTGTGCGCGAATTACAGTCAATTGGTTTAGATCTCTCTGTCGCCAAACGTACAAAAGATGGCGAAGAAGTGGAAGTAGACTTGATGGCTGAAGTTGAAGAAGTGCCAGCACGCGGCGGACGACGTCCGAGCCCATTTGGTGAAATTGGTCTTGAGTCAGAATTGGCTGAATTGACCAATAAGCAACAGATGCTATCACAGACAGCGGTCGCTGTAAGCGACCCAGAAGCTGAAGAAGGTCAATCGATTGAAGGCGATCTTCGTCCAGAAATCGATCCAGAACTTGCTTCAGGCTTAAGAGCAGTTTTAGGCACTGAACTAGAAACTGAAGGAATGCCAGATGTAGAAACCGACATCGAAGCAGGAAGTGATTCTGTAGAAACTTTATCCTTGACGGAAGAAGAACCAAGCGGATTAGAAGATGTTTCGGATTCTGTTGAAGAAGAAGTATAGAACTGAGAAATAAACAACGGGCCACGGTGCAGGAGGTCTTTCTTAATGGCTACTAGTATTGATCGTTTTGACTATATAAAAATTGGTGTTGCGTCTCCAGAGCGTATCTTGAGTTGGTCACACGGAGAAGTGACAAAGCCTGAGACAATCAACTATCGTACGTTGAAACCAGAAAAAGATGGTTTATTTTGCGAGCGCATTTTCGGACCATCTAAAGATTGGGAATGTTATTGTGGTAAATACAAGCGGGTTAGACATCGCGGTATTACCTGCGAACGTTGCGGTGTGGAAGTAACTGATTCAAAAGTGCGTCGCCATCGCATGGGGCATATACGTTTGGCTTGCCCAGTAACCCATATTTGGTTCTTAAAAGGCATACCAAGTTATATTGGTCTTTTGCTTGATCTACCTTTGCGCGATCTTGAGCAAGTTGTTTATTTCAATGCTTATATAGTTGTTAATCCTGGTAATGTGCCAGATTTATCTAAGCATCAACTTTTGTCTGAAGAAGAATATGAAAGACTGCTTGATGATATCAATTTGCAATTTGATGTTGGCATCGGTGCTGAAGCCGTTAAACAGCTTTTGCAAGAATTAGCTAAGCCGGCTTATGAGCGTCCAGACAATAAAGAAGACAGAGGCCGTCTTTTAGAATTACCTGGTCTAAAAGAGCTTTCCACACAATTACGTCAAGAACTTGGTAATGCTGGTGGTTCACAACAAAAACGGGCTAAAATAATTAAGCGTTTGCGTCTAGTAGAGGCGCTGGTAAATTCAAATACAGATCCTAATTGGGTAGTGCTTGATAATCTACCAGTTACCCCACCTGACTTGCGCCCAATGGTGCAATTAGATGGTGGACGTTTCGCTACATCTGACCTTAACGACTTATACAGAAGAGTTATAAACAGAAATAATCGTTTGTCACGCTTATTAGAAATGGGTGCGCCAGAAATTATTGTGCGCAACGAAAAGCGTATGTTGCAAGAAGCAGTAGATGCCTTAATCGACAATGGTCGCCGTGGACGGGTAGTAGTGGGTCCAAATAATAGACCGCTAAAATCGTTGTCTAACATTATTGAAGGTAAACAAGGTCGCTTCCGTCAAAATCTATTAGGTAAGCGGGTTGATTATTCAGGCCGTTCTGTAATCGTAGTTGGACCAACACTGAAATTACATCAATGTGGATTGCCTCGAGAAATGGCCATTGAGTTGTTTAAGCCATTCGTTATCAACAAATTGATTGAACGTCAAATCGTACAAAATATCAAATCTGCTAAAAAGCAAATTGAAAAAGGCTCAGCCATTGTTTGGGAAATTTTGGAAGAAGTAATACAGGGACATCCTGTATTACTCAACCGTGCTCCTACGTTACACCGCTTGGGTATTCAAGCCTTTGAACCGGTGCTGGTAGAAGGACGTGCTATTCAATTACATCCTTTGGTTTGTTCAGCCTTCAACGCTGACTTCGATGGTGACCAAATGGCTGTACACGTACCACTTTCAGTGGAAGCACAAGCAGAAGCTCATATGTTAATGTTAGCTTCTAACAACATCTTGCTGCCAGCAACTGGTAAGCCAACTATTACACCTACGCAAGACATGGTTTTAGGTATTTATTACCTAACTATTGAAAAGCCAGGTAGTGACGATCCTAAGGTTTGCAGAGGCGCTGGAATGCGTTTTGTGAATTTGGCCGATGCGCGTGCTGCTTATGAATCTGGAGTTGTAGATTTACACGCCAAGATTAAAGTACGCGATGACGATGGGCAGATGGTTGAAACTACACCAGGGCGTGTAATTTTCAATCAAGTGGTGAGAGAAGCAGTAACCGCAGTTACTTAATTCCACAGAAATAAGAAAGGCATATCAACCATAATCAATCTAAGCGAGGAGCAATAAATGGAAATGGTGGGAAATACAAAGAAAAAGGAGCAGTTGGAATTCATTAACCAAACTGTGGACAAGAAAAAGCTTGGCACTCTCCTTTCACATGTTTATGAAAAATATGGTACAGCTCGCTCATCTGAGTTAGCTAACTCTCTTAAAGATCTGGGTTTCAAATATGCCACCAAAGCTGGTGTAACAATTTCTATTGACGACCTTGTTATACCAGAAGCAAAACGTGGTTTAATTTCTAGCGCAGAAAAAGAAATTGAAGCTGCTCAAAGACGTTATGAACGTGGAGAAATCACTGAAGTTGAACGCTACAATAAAGTTATTGATACATGGTCTGCTACAACTGACCAATTAACAAAGGAAGTTGTTGATAATTTTGATAGATTGAATCCTGTATACATGATGGCTTTCTCTGGTGCCCGGGGTAATATCTCGCAAGTGCGTCAGCTAGTAGGTATGCGTGGATTGATGGCTGACTCACAGGGTCAGATTATTGACTTGCCAATTAAGGCTAATTTCCGTGAAGGCTTAAATGTCACTGAGTACATTATTTCTAGTTACGGAGCGCGTAAGGGTTTGGTAGATACAGCTTTGAAAACAGCTGACTCTGGTTACTTGACTAGACGTCTAGTAGATGTGGCCCAAGATGTAATCGTACGCGATCTTGACTGTAATGGTAAGCGCGGTATCTATATGCAAGCTATTATTGACGGTGATAAAGTGATGGTCAAATTAGCCGAACGCATCTACGGACGCGTTTTGGTTGAAGACGCTGTGAATAAAGAAACAGGCGAAATAGTCGGTAGAGTTGGCGAGCTTATTAATCGCGAATTGTCCGAAAAAATCAATAACGCTAGTAAGAAAGGCACACAAATTAAAGTACGTTCGCCACTGACTTGTGAAAGTCAATTTGGTGTTTGCCAGAAATGTTATGGTTGGTCATTAACCAATAACCGTCTGGTAGACATCGGTGAAGCAATCGGTATTATTGCGGCGCAATCAATCGGTGAACCTGGTACACAGTTAACCATGCGTACGTTCCACACAGGTGGAGCTGTGGCTGGTGGTGCTAGCCGGGCTCAGTTAAAAGCGCCAGCTGCAGGGACTGTTAGCTTTAACATCCCCAGTCGTTCTGTTCGTACAGCTTATGGTGACCTCGTTGAACAAACAACTAAAGATGGTGTTCTCAAAATATCCGGCAATAAAGAATACACAGTGTCAATAGGACAAGGCAGTTTGATCTTGATTCCTTCGGGAACTGAAGTCAAAACTGGTGCAGTAATGGCAGAGTACGATCCGCCGGGCTCCAAGAAAAATCTAACCGAACGAGCAGCTAAAGATATCACAGCTGATATCTCTGGACGGGTTATGTTCAGTGGCTTCCAGGGGGACGAAAAGCGTGATAGGCAAGGTAATATTTCACGCACCGCTAACCGCAGCGGCATTATTTGGGTATTAGAAGGTGATGTTTATAATCTGCCTTCTGGTGCGCATGTTGTAGTTAAGGACGGACAGGACGTCAAACCATTAGATGTATTGGCTGAAATTACAATCTGCACCGAGTATGGTGGTGAAGTAAGATTTGGTCCAGAAATCGAAACAGAAATAATCAAATCAGGACGTAAACAAGTAACCAAGCTTATTAAAGGTAAAGAAATAACTATCATTATTTCTGCGGTTGGTGCTGCTAATGCCAAACTGGAAGCCAGCAAGCAAGGTTACGTTTGGCATGTATCTAAGACTAAAGAGAATTTTGTTCTTAAAGTAGTCAACGATGAAATTGTCGAAAATGGCAAAATCATTGCTGAACTTATTGATGAAGGACAGAATGTCGTTCATAGTGGTGGTGAAATTATTTATGACGGCGTTGAAGTGGACGACAGGCGCGTCATCATCAAGCCTGGTAAAGTGCTCTTCGTTCCAGAAGAAGTACATTTCATTTCTAAAGACATTTCGCTCAAAATAGCTGAAACAGCCGACAAAGTAATTGCTGGTCAGGAAGTAGTTAAAGACGTATTTGCTCATATGGATGGTATTATCGAAATCGTAGCTGATAATGACATCATTCATGAGGTAATTGTTCGTCCTGGTGAATTGCATGCGATTACAGATCCTTCGCAAGTAAAAGTTCCAGAAGGACAAATAGTTGAGCCTGGTACTGAAATAATTGAAGGTTTGACTTTTAAAGATAGAAAAATGATCAGTATCTTCGAACGCGAAGATGGTGCTATCTATGTTTTGGTTCGGCCAATAGAAGAATTCTATATTGAACCTTTAGATACCAAATTCAAATACAAAGCTACCGATGACAAAATTAGCTTGCGAGCAGTAACACAATTGCTCTTTAAAGATCGTGAAAAGGTGCGCAATTTAAATGGCGCTCAACTTACACGTACCTCTCTTGTATTACAAATGCAAGGAAATCTGCAAATTCTAAAAGGTGTTGTAGAAATTGGTGAAGAGCTCGATATAGTTGTGCAAGAAAATATTTTATTGCGTCGCGATCAAGATTTGAATGTTACTTTGCTTTCGGTTCAAGAAGGCGATATTGTGGACGCTAAAGCACCGGTTGCTACAACACAAGTGCTCACAAAAACTTCTGCTCGTGTGCAATTGTCTAAGTCAGACGAAAGACGTATTTTGCTTATCACGGCTGAGCAGCAAATACCGCATCAGATTAAAGGTGCTGTGGTTGCAAAAGAAAATGATTTGGTAAGAGGTGGAGATCCACTTTCTAAATCAACTCCCTCTACTCATTCTGGACAAGTAGTTTCAGTTGAGTCTGGCGAAATAGTTGTGCGTAAAGGTCGTCCATATTTGATCTCGCCTGGTACGCAATTGCAAAGTGAAGACGGTGCACTTGTGCAGCGTGGTGATTTGCTTGCTACCTTAATCTTCGAAAGACAAAAAACAGGTGACATCGTTCAAGGCTTGCCGCGTGTGGAAGAACTTTTGGAAGCAAGAAAGCCAAAAGAAAGCGCAATATTGGCTGAGAAAGGTGGTAAAGCTAAGCTGGTAGCAGAAGAAGACATCACACGTTTGCTAATTGCTTATGGTGACGGTAGTGAAGAAGAAATTTCTATACCAGCCGGATTGAATGTCATTGTTGAAGATGGTGAAGAAATTACACCAGGTAAATCATTGACAGATGGTCCGCCTAATCCACATGATTTGGTTAGACTAAAAGGATTAGAAGCTGCGCAAAAATACTTAGTGGATGAAGTGCAATCGGTATACCGCTCACAAGGGGTAGAAATTGCCGACAAACACATTGAAGTAATTGTGCGTCAAATGACTAGAAAAGTAAGAGTAGAAGAACCCGGTGAGACAATCATGTTGCCAGGCGAATTGCTTGATCGGTTTTATATTGAACATGAAAATGAAAAAGCAGCGATGAGTGAGCAAATGGAAGCAAGCTATACACCGGTTTTACTGGGTATTACAAAAGCCAGTTTGAATACCGAAAGCTTCATTTCAGCAGCTTCATTCCAAGAAACGACACGTATCCTTACTGAAGCAGCAGTGGAAGGTAAGAAAGACTGGTTACGTGGCTTAAAAGAAAACGTGATTATAGGCCGCTTAATCCCAGCCGGAACTGGCTTCCAAGGACATGAAAGTCTAGCTGAGCCTGAAGAAGATGAAGAAGATATTTATCCTCCAATTGGTGAAGGTAGCTTCAACGCCCCTGCTTAAGGCACCCGCTTTAAGTTTGGAAAAAGCAGAAAATGCCTATCAAAAGAAAAAATCTTTTTGATACCAAGTCGGGTTGCTTGGGCTACAGTAATGGCGTCTTCGTATGAGAGATTTTGGTCTTTGTATTTTTTGATTAGGGCGAATGCAATAGTGCGATCATTAGGTTCAACCGACAAAATAATTGCCATCTGCTGACAAAGCAATGAATCTAATACTGCTATTGATTGAGCTTGAGGACGTCCATGGTGCAGTAGCCATTTGTAGGTCTCAGCAATAATTAAATCAGAAGTACACAGCGGTTCTTTCAAGCTTTCAATAAATCTTTTTGCTTTTTTCGCTTCCAGATTATTTTGACCTTTGTCAAAAAGATAAAGCCATGAGACTGTATCGACAAAGATCATATTTTGGCACGTCTTTTAGACTTGTGTTTGGTTGTTTTTATTTTTTGATGAGTTATATTGGCTAAATCCTTATCCAGTTCTTCAGTATTTGGAGCTTTGTTATATTGCAATGAACCCAATACCTTTTTTAATGCCTGGCGCTGACTTAGGACTATAGTCGATTCTGTCTGTCGAGGCAGTTCAAATAAATCATTTGGTTGGCAAGCAAATGCCTTGCAGAGTTTAGCTATTGTTTCTAATTCGATGCGTTTCAAGCGCCCAGATTCCAAATTTGATATTGTGGCTTTGGACAGTCCTGATTCTTTTGCTAAAATTGCTTGGGTCATACGATCTGTCTTTAGTCGAAGCTCCGGTATCCTTAACCGGGCAGGTTCTGATTGCATAAAAACCTCTATTAAAGCTAACTATGTTTATTATAAAGCTAGCGGTAACTTTAATCAAGCTAGCTTTAACACGAGAGATCGGGCAAATTCCCTACTTGTTTAGGTACTGCTCAGCAAGGCTCTAGCCGGATTTCCTAGCTTGCTGGTTTAGTTTGGCAGCTTTTGATCGCTGAAATGTTGCTATTGCAGGATTACCGAGTTCTTCATTGACTTTAGCTAGTTCAATGAATACGTCGGGATCTTTGCTGTTTTTCGCCGCATAGATATTTAAGTCTTTCAGGGCGTAGAGAAGATTATGTTTGGCCGAAAAAATCTTTGCCCGTATCAAAAGAAAGTCAGTATTATTTGGATCTAGTCGAATAGCTTCTTGTGCATCTGGCAAAGCTTGATCATACATGCCTAGTTCATATAAAGCTCTGGCTCGAAAGTTATAGTTTAGTGCGTGCCTCGTACTATTGGTGTCTTTAATATTTTCGCCTGCCAGTGTTGCAGCAGTAGAAAAATCAGTTAAAGCTTCCTTTAAGCGACCACGATCTTTCAGGAGCTCAGCTCTACCAATAAAGTGTTCGGCATGTTTTGGAAAAAGTAAAACGCTTTGGTCGTAGTCCGCTAAGGCTAAATCTTTATTTCCGATATCTTGGTATTGTCCCCCCCGATTGTTATAGGCACAGGCATCATTAGGTTCAATAATTAGCGATTGAGTGTAGTCCCTAATCGCGGATTTGTGATCGCCAATTTCGGATTCACAGTAAGCTTTGTTGAAATACACACTAGCATCTTTACCATCCGATAGCCAAAGAGCAGTATTGAATGCATCAAGCGCCTTTGTGCATAGTTTTTGGTTGTGTAGTTTATACCCATAGTCATAATAAGTGCTACTCATTATTGGCTTAGCAATAATGGTCAAGGAAAATAGAAAAACAAAAGCCAATATTAATCCAGCTTGTGTTCTCTGCCTGTTGCTTGCAGGAATAGAGGCGGGGGGACTAGGGAGTGCAAGACGTTCCACAGCCATGGCAGCTGGCAGCCATTTGGATTCAGGCGCAAATGGATCGAGAAGAGCATTCCACTCTTTAGTAAATTTAGATTTCATTTTGCGACCCTAGTTGCGACCTTAAAAAGTAGACACCTAAATAGGACTCTCTTATAAGCTTGAGCAGCAAACACTATGCTATGTTTCATTCCCGGGGAAGTCAAGCGCAATTTAATCTGGCTTTCGTTAAAGGTTTTGTACTATGAGACGCTCGACCAAATTCTTGAACAACCAATGGTAAAGTGCTCCACCAAATAGTTGTTTCTTCTGGCTATAGTAAATTTGGTCGATGTTAGAGTTAATGAGAACTGGACAGACAGACACTTCTTTCCAAAAGATATTGTGCTTTTTTATGGCATCATTTTTGCAGACAAAATCTATTGCTTCCTGTGCAAGATGTTCTGATACTAATATGAGAATAATCAGGTATGGAGTAGACCAAGGGGCTTTCGTTGACTTTGATCTTGGGCGTTCAAGGTACTGAAGGCATGCCTCGGTTAACAGATTGAGGTCATTTACCGAGACTCGATCAGTATCTTTCAAAAAAAGGCTTATAGAAAATTGGCTGACAAACCAGCAGTTTTTAAAGGCAAAAATAGGAATTTCACTTCCGTCATGCCATGAGATATTCCGCCAAACTGTGAATTTTGACTTGCGGAGCTCTGTGTCCAGTTTAAATAAAAAAGGAATTGCAGGAGGATCTAAGTCTTGCATTAGCCCTTAAGTATTGAGTTAGCGTTAAATCCGTGTCTTATGCGATGGGCCAAAAAATAAGTTAGTGGACCGCGTGAAGGATTGCATTTTTGATCCAATAACAAATGGGCCAATATGGATACGCTGATGCCTACCCGATAGGGTTGCCAGCGAACACCGCGGAAAAGCATAAAGAAAATGGCTAATAGTTCAAAAGAGTGCAAGGGCAGATAAAGTTTGCCACTGTAATTTTCGTGCGCTGCTTCGTTGAATTTTGCCCAATTAAGGGTCCAACCGTGAGCGCGGACATAATCTACGATATGATCAAGGTCGATTAACCAGCCAGCCAAAAAGCTGGCGATTGCTGCGGGGGGAGACTTATAACGTGCATAACTAGCTAGACCGATTCCGGCGGAAGTAACAATATGGCCCATAGTTCTCATGAAAACCAGCCTTTCTGCTGACAACACTTCTTAATTCTAGCTAATATACAAATTTATGCAAGTTTTATTTCTTTGATATACCCGTCAGGACGACAATTAGACGATACTGAGCTATGAAAATGATAAAAGGGCAGGTTCATATGATCCTAGGAAAACGACTTCTGATTTTGCTAATTATGGTTATGTCGACCAATGGCAGCTTTGCCGCGTCGGATTTAAGTAACAATGCTCCTAATACCGCTGGGGTGAACCCGCACGCCATTAGTCTTTATAATCTGGGATTAAGTTCCTATAAACAGGGTAGTCCTGAGTCAGCAATTATCTTTTTTAAGCGGGCAGTGGATTTGGATCCTGATTTAGCTGATGCTCAATATAATTTGGGTGTGCTTTATCAAAGCGAAAGAAGATTAAAGGAAGCTGTGCCTAGGTTCAAAGAAGCTTTGCGCGTAAAGCCAGAAGATGCTGACTCGCACTATCAACTAGGATTAGCTTTGATGGACTTGAATCAATTAGCAGAAGCTCGGCAAAATTTAATGGCTATCGCGCCTAATAGCTCACATTTTGCTGACGCACAGAAGAAAGTGGCACTGATTGATGGTCAATTGGCTAATTCTGGTTCTAATACTGCTACTTCAGCTAACAGCCAGACTGCTGTAACCCAGAATTTTAATAATGTTTCTAATGCAAATAATACTACTAATATACCGGATGCTGTGGCTCCTAGTGTTAATCAACAAAATTTAGGAACGATAGATAATACAACGAACAATGCTTCTACTACGCCAAATTCTAGTGTTGCTGTCGTTGCTCCAACGCCCGCTAGCAATCCAGTTGCGTTAATCGATAACACCTCAGTGCAAGTTATAGCAAATGGTTTCTCGGCGCCATCGGGGTTGACCTTTGACCGCAATGGAAATTTGTATGTGGCAAATTTTGTTACTAGCACTATTGATCGCTTATCACCAGATGGTAAGAAGGGTCAGTTTAGTAGTGGTGTCAATTTAAAAGGACCAATTGGTCTGATTTGTGATGATGATAATAATATATATGTGGCTAATTATGTGGCTGGCACTGTTACACGCATTAACCCGGCTGGTATTGCACAAATAATAGTTTCTGGTTTGAAAAAACCTTATTATTTAGCTATGGATAAAGAGGGAAATTTGTTTGTCAGTCAACAGGAAGATAATACAATTGTGAAAATAAACTTGGCGCATAATGCGACCGAGGCGGTGAGTCAGTCAACTCCTTAAAGACAAGCGTGAGCAAAGCGGGCCCTATTTTTAGTCCATCGCGATCAGCTATACAGTTAGCTACAGAGCGATTTATCGTCCGTCCTTTCTACCTGCTCTTTAAACAGTTGTCTGTTACTGGGCGAGAAAATATTGTAAAAGACCGACCGATGGTCATTGTTTCCAACCACCTATCTCTCTGGGATCCGCCCATACTTTCTATAGCTACACAAAGACCCATTTGTTATATAGCAAAGAAAGAGTTGTTTGAAAATCCTTACTTGGCACAATTAATTGAGCTGCTCGGTACGGTAGCAATAGACAGAAAAAAACCAACTCTGTCTTCTATAAAAAAAATCAAAGAGGCTGTTAAAGCTGGTTGGTCTTTAGGGATTTTTATTGAAGGTACCCGGAGCAGAGTAAAAGGTTCGATGGGACCGCCACATACAGGTGCAGCTTATTTTGCCTACACTAATAATTTGCCAATATTACCATTAGGTTTAATTGACACCAATAAAAAGAAAGGCAAATGTTATGCGCGCATAGGCAAAGTAATAGAGCCGGGAGCTGACTTAGAAGCAAAAACTTGGGAAATAATGGGTGTCTTGTCAGAACTAACGGGTTACAAATTACCGGATTCGAGAATAGTGGATCAGGTACAAGACTAAATTAGTGGCGAGTGTTTAAGATAATGCTTTAGTATTTTGCTTAAGCTTAGTTTCTGCAGCGTTTATTGACTTGATTTTGTTTTGCGTGTCTACAAAGACAATGGTAGGTTTGAAATCTTTGCACTCACTTTCTTTGAGCCAAATGAAACGGGCGACAATTATCAAATCTCCTGGTTTAGCTAAATGTGCCGCTGCACCGTTTATACAAATATCTCCGCTGTCATCGATATTGGCTATCGCATATGTCTCAAATCTGGTGCCAGAAGTAACATTCCATACCTGCACTGCTTCGTATGGCATTAAGCCAGCTGCCTCTATGAGTTTAGGTGACATAGCAATGCTGCCCTCGTAATCAACATTGCTCTCAGTGACTGTTGCCCGATGAATTTTGGCCGCCAACATTTTGCGCATAAATTCCATTTTTATTTATCTCCTTAATTGTCTCTACCGGCTGACAAAATAATCCGCTCCAGGCATCACTTCTATAATAATGCCATTACTCTCTAAATTGAACACTATGGTAATCGATCAAGATAATTTGCAAAAATTACTACTGACATTAAGGGAAAGTCGCACGGACACTTTATTCCAGCAGATCGCTTAAATTATGTTTAAAGGTATGCTTATGGAATATTGAAAAATAAAACTTGTGGAATAACACTAGTAGTGAGCAAGTGAGTAATCTCAGGATGTAGTAACAAGCAGATGAAAAGGTTGATTATACTAATATTAATCTATTTCACAGTTGTACAGTCTTTTGGCTGTGCTGCTTGGGCCGCCTATGATGAAAATCCGGTACCTAACATGATGGCAGTAATTGAACCGGCTACTGCTCAAACGGCGACGTGCAAAAATGTACCAGAACAAACTCGTTTGATGGCGGCAGAAGGTCAGGTTATCCCTGGAGTGGCTATATATTCCTGTAATTTTGGCTGTGATGAAGCTACACGTCTAGCCAAAGAAGGCGTTTACATAGGCAGCAACAGTATCCGCAATTATATCGATCTTAAAGGCGGAAACATTCTACTCAATGCAGAAAGAGATATTGTTGTCGGTACCTGGTCAGGAAACATTCGAGTGAGGGCAGGAGCAATTGCTTTTATTATGGCCTCTGACAAAGACATAGCAATTTATGATTTACTCCAAACAAAGCCTAAACAAATCTCTGTGACAGTCAGCAAGAATAGGATCTTTATGAAGCCTGAGCGCATGCTTGTTTTAACTGAGCAAGAGGCTAAGAATTTCGAAAGTTTAGAAGTTGATTGCCACCGCATTGCTTATCGCAATGTACAACCATTAGATTTGAATGGTCAATGCGAGATAATAAGAGGATTTGGAGCAGATTTTTCCGTTGCCGAGGCTGTAATTACTATTCAGCCATTGAGACAATTGGCAATATCTAGAAACAGAGAGGACAGGGCGACTGTACAAAAAATGCTGAAAGAGTCTGTACACTTTGCTGCTAATCCAAAAATTGTGTTGTAGATAATTATCCTATTGCAATCGTCCAAGTTGCAATTATTTTAAGAGTGTCGACTACTAATAAGAGTAATTATTCAGTTTAATTCTGCGGCTTCTTCGTGTTCAATTGAGCCTGCCGCAATGGGTTTTCACCATATACGTGGCATTTTGTTAGTTTGTTAATCTTATCTCATTAGCAAATGATAATATATTGCGGTCCGACCATGTATAGGCATGCTAAGATCCATACTTCTCATTATTTAATCGTAGAGCCGTCAATAGTGGCTGTATTACATGACATTTATCTGATTTATTTCTTGAATATAATTTATTCCATCCGTTTAACTATAGTCGCTATGCCTTGTCCTACACCAATACACATAGTGGCCAAACCATAGTTAATTTGTCGGCGGCGCATTTCATATAGAAGAGTGGTAAGAATGCGGGCGCCACTTGAGCCCAATGGATGTCCAAGAGCGATAGCGCCACCATTGACATTAACAATCGATTGATCTAAACCTAGTTGATCGATGCAAGCTAAGCTTTGAGCAGCAAAAGCTTCATTTAGCTCAATTAATTGTATATCTTTCAGTGTGAGTTCTGCTCTAGTGAGAGCTTTTTTTGTAGCTGGAACTGGTCCAATACCCATGTATGAAGGATCAACACCGGCGACAGCAGAAGTTACATAGCTAGCTATAGGCTTCAGCCTGAGCTCTTGGGCCTTTTTTTCTGAGGCAATAAGTAGCATTGCTGCACCATCATTAATACCAGCAGAATTGCCTGCAGTAACTGTTCCATCTGTTTTGAAAACGGGTTTTAGTTTACTTAAATCTTCAATAGTGGTTTGTGGTCTTGGATGTTCGTCCTCAGTTACTAATCGAGCTTCTTTGTCTTTGTTAGTAGCAATCGGAACCGGAATAATTTCTTTTGCCAATTTTTCTTTATTCTGCGCATAATGTTTTTGGCTTTCTAAAGCAAACTCATCTTGCCTACTGCGGCTAATGGAATATTTTTGTGCCAGATTTTCTGCCGTTTCGCCCATAGAAAGTGGAGGGTATAGAGAAGCCAATTTTTCATTGATGAAGCGCCAACCAATGGTGGTATCAAATAATGTGGGATTGCCTCGAGCAAAACCTTCTTCCGCTTTGGCTGTTACTAACGGCGCGCGAGTCATTGATTCCACTCCCCCGGCAATAAACAAATCACCTTCGCCAACCATAATTGATTTGCAAGCCTCATTTACTGCCATTAAGCCTGAACCACATAGTCTGTTAACTGTTGCTCCAGCACATTCAACTGGTAACCCAGCTAATAGAGCAGCCATTCGTCCGACATTGCGATTGTCCTCACCTGCTTGGTTGGCAGCACCTAAAATTACATCTTCGATGAGTTGGGGAGCTATATTATTTCGTTCAATAAGTTTTCTGATAAGAAGAGCTGCTAAGTCATCGGGGCGGCAGGATTTAAGTGCACCGCCATAACGTCCAATTGGTGTGCGTATAGCATCAATAATAAAAGCCTGCTTCATCCAAATCACCATTTCAACCCCTATTAGTTTAAACTGAAGGGCTCAGCAGAGCAAGGATGGCGGAAAAAGCAAATGAATTTTGATGATTTGGCGACCAAGCTTAATTTAACTGATTCATATGCACTTCTTGGATAATGGTCATAAGTTCCTCTGGATTCATCTCTTGGCTTACATATTCTATGTACTTAACTTGCCAATCCTCAACGTCTTGCAATACCTGCGATAGAGAAGCATGTGCAGAGTGTGCAGCACCTTGATCAATACCTAGTTCACCGGCTGAAGTTATAATATATAGACGAGCTCTAGCGGAATATCCCAGCGAGTCACGCAAACTGAGACGCAAAAAAGCCGTGCCGCGTTCGAGACCAATTCTTTCGCCTATATGGCGACAAATTAAATTGAATTTTTCTAGTGGCTGCATTAGATCTGTGTCTGGGACATGACTTAGACCGTTATATACTAGCAAGTGAGCGCTGCGCACACCTTCGTATCGAGTTACATCGCCTAACCTTTTTATTACATCTGATAACTTGGTTAAACCATCTAGCTCAGCCCATAGTCTTTTCATTTGTGCTATTTCTTTGCCTGCTATAGGACTATTGTCCTTAGGATCTTTAATGGCAGTCTGTATACCATCTTGGTCAAGGAATTTACGTGGATCTGGTAATTTTTCAAGTATTACATCTAATTTCTTGGGCAGAGCAAGCAAATCTTGATCCATATTATCTTTTGCCAACGCGGCTTCCAAAAGCAATTTGTCTAGATTCTTTGTCAACTTACAAGCTTCAATGGCTAAATCTGGTGGCGGTTTACGTTGAATAAAAACGAAAATACCTTCTCGCCAAGCGCTAGCAAATTCAATAATAGCTTTATTGCCGGTTATTTTGCCAACTCTGACATGGACTAAGCGTCCTTCTTCAAAGTGAGCACGAAAATGAGCATCGCGGTGTTCAACCGAAAGAACGCCGGTATCTCTATTTTGCGCAAAATTCTGCAATAAGTTTGCCGGGTCCGTAGTACCTAAATAACCAACCAGTGTTTGTAATTGCGACTCGTCGCCTGAGGTTTTAATTAGCTTATTGGACTCCAGACTGGCCTTTTGTCCATAAAAAGCTAGATCTTGCATAACTACTTCTAACTGGCGTGCATTTATATACTGCAGTTTTAATAATTGTCCGCCTATATATGTGGCATCTTTACCTGGTTTAAACGCCCCACCGACCATTAATTCATCAAACTGAGATTGGGTTACAAGTTGGGCTGCTAATAAATAGTCTTTGAGTGTAAAAGAAGAACGGCTGCGAAAGCAATTGACCAAAAATGGGATTTTTGGAAATATAGGATAAATCAATTTATCTAGTTCTAAGGCTTTGATTTCTTGCCATATTTGTTCATTGGTCAGGTTCTGGTTTTCACTCAGGCGCAAACAAATAGCGCTTATAGGGGTGAAACTATCGATGACGCTCAAAACCATAGTGGATTTACTGGTTGCCTGCCGAATTCCCTTAGCCTTAATGCCGGCCTCTTTGAGAACAGGCACCGAAGACATAAGTATTTGCTGAGTGAGGTCTGTATTTTCTGGCAATATTTCAGTTTTAGCAGTAGTTGCTTGAACGTGCCTTGTTAAATCCGGAGAATGATCGAACAGTTCTGAATAACTAGCGAAGGTATGCAAAGACAGGTTGCCTAGAAGAGATTCCTTTTTAAGTGCCAGAGCCCTATTACTGGTGAGAAAAATAACAGAGCCTTCTACTTCCAATATTTGTTTGACTAAAGTAGTCGTTTCAAAAAATATTTCAACAGGAAATAAAAAGCCACTCTTTTGAGAGTCAATTAGCAGTATCTCAAATTTTCTTTTATTGGCTTGGAGTTCTGTTAGTTCTTCTATTAGGTTGGGACCGTTTGTAAGAATGCAGATGCTCTCACCGGCATTTTGATCGGCGGATAAAGCACTTACTGATCGAGTTTGTCCTGACAACATCAAATTTTGAACAAGCTAGCTATCTACAACTTATTGATTGGACATGCGAGTGTTTCCCAAGATGGTATGCCCAATAAGTGACTAAAACGAAACGTATATTAAGCGCTCCGTCGCTTTCATTCTTCGGCTCCTCCGCGCGTATCCTTAACGCTCCGCTGCGGAAGGCTCCTCGCCGTTCCTTGCTGCGCTAAATCGTTTGTTCCTTATGTTTAAGCGCTCCGTCGCTTTCATTCTTCGGCTCCTCCGCGCGTATCCTTAACGCTCCGCTGCGGAAGGCTCCTCGCCATTCCCGGCGTGGCTTAACTTAACTATATCTATTCAATAGAGCGCTACTTACTGAAGACCTCTTTTAATTCTTTACTCTTTTCAGAGCGCCTCCTGCCGGCTATCATATGACTGTCTTTATTAACATGGAAAGATGGGTTATTTTGTTTGTTGATTTGGCAAATTTTTCGTTCTGTAGGACCAATAAGAATTTATTGATTTGGTCGATAGTTAATGTCATATTCCTCAATGCTGTTAGCGCAAGCATTTCTGCTGGACAAGGGCAAACAAATACAGAGAAAGGAGCTGTTGAATTTAATCTGCATCAGCCCTCTGTTAAATCAGATGATATCGATAATTCTATGCAAGGCAATATCGAGGCGGATAGTTTATCAGACGATCAAGGTTCAAATTCTGACCAAATAGAAAATGAATCTTTAAAGGCTCAGAATGAAAAAGAGAAGCAGCTCGAGATAGAGAATGATAAAAATTCGCCAGCTAAACCCCCCTTTGTGTTGCAGGGTGGCATTACCTATACAGTGCCCACGGGTACGCCGATTAAGCTTAAACTTGCAAGTGTACCCAGTCATCCAATTAGTCTAATAAACCGTGATCTGGATGGCAATCTATATCCAGCCCGTCTGGGTCAGCAAATTACCGCTAGAACAACGGAAGATATTTATGTGGACAAGAATAAGATTATTCCGGAAGGCTCAGTCTTTTGTGGTTCTGTGTCCAAAATTTTGCCGCCTAGGCGCGTATATAGACCTGGATCGCTTGAGCTTTCTTTTAATCAGTTAATTACTCCGGATGGGAGGAAATTTGCTTTTCGCGCGGAAGCGAATAATGCTAAGCGCTCCACGATTAAAACCAAAGCAAAGGGCTTCGGCATCATAGCTGCTCATGCTGCAGGTGGCGCTATCGTGGGGGCATTGGTTGCTTATGAGCTTTTTGGTCTTCAAAATACTATTGCTATGCATGGATATAACATTGCAGGTGGTGCGGCAGCCGGTGCATTAATAGCCACAGGCTATGCGGTTATGCGTAAGGGTCCAAAAGCAACACTAGAGCCAGGCGACGATCTTAATATGGTTATTAATACTGATTTGCTTATGCCTGCAGCTACTGAAAAAGAGCCAGCAAGCAAAACTGCCGAACTGCCTGAGTTGAGAATAAAAATTGAAAAAAGCAAGATAGCTAATGATGGTGTGGGAGGACATTTCGTAACTGTAGAGGCTACTTTAATAAACGATGGGGAGGCAGATTTGAGTTCTATTGATTTATTTCTTGAGGATACAAACGGCAATCGTCATCCATTGTGTTCGAGCCCCGAAGAGAATTCGCAGTTTCTATTTCATTTGGAGCCACATTCTGAGAAACATGTGCATTTGAGCTTTCTTACGGACTATCCCAAACTTAAGCAGCAACTAGTGTGGGTGGATCATGAAACAAAATCAGCTTTAATTAAACAAAAAATACAGTAATTATGCTGTTTGCAATTGGACTGCATAGGATAATTGAACTTGTTTGTCGTATTCGACTCGAATAGAAACACTATCAGAAGTAGAAAATTCAAGTCTTACTAAACCAAGACTGTCTGTGTTGTAATCGCTCCATTTATTAGGAACAGAAACGATTACGTTTTGTGGTCCCCATTCTTCGACATATGCCTTAAGAACATGGCACAATCTGTCTTCGTCGGTTGGATTCTTAAAGATACTCATATAATTCATAGCTCCTCGTTTCTCTAAACTCTTTCTTTTTAGAAACTCAAATCGTTCATTCTTATTACGATTTGGCTGGTTCTCAAGATGGAAACAGTTTAGAAAAACTAAGCTTCTTGAACAATTGGTGGTTTTCCCCTAACAGTGGGGGAATTCCCATAGTGAAATCTTAAATACCAGGCAAAAACCGACTTTTACTAGTGCCCACTGATGTCCTACTTAGCTTTTGCTCCTTTTATTGATGCAAAAATACCGGTAAAATAGAAAATAGGTTTTTCATATTAAATGGGCGAATAAAATATTCTGCCTTGGATAGCTGCAATTAATCTAATATGAGCCGTCAACTGTAATTGCTAGAGTGAGATTTTATATTTTTTGCTTGAGTAAGAAATTCTAGTCTTTTTGGAATAGCAGTTAGGTGGGCGGTGTCACAAAAGATAATGGTATCGCAGGTAATGTCAGTGCTAATGAATTATTGTATCCCGACTGTAATGGACCAGATAATTAATGGCACAATTACAGCTGATGGCGGAGGAGTGGTAATATTGAATGACTAGCAGATGGGCTCTATTCGGCAGCCTTTGGTGGGGTAATACGTCGTTGGAAATCTTTTTGATGAGTAAGTTTGCGCCAATCAAATTCAGCCGAGTGTTTATCTAACTTAGAATACAATTTCCAAACGTCATATGTGGCAGGGTCAATGGCTAATACGCTTTTGCCATCAGTCACTAAATATACAGTTCTACGGCTAGCGGAAAGTTCCGGTAAATCGACGCCTACATTATAAGAGTGACCATTTAACTTGATGTTGATTATTGGGGCATTAAAGCCAGAAGAGGCAGGAACAGCCACATTTTTGCCGGCGGCTTTCAAAGGTAAAAATCTGTCAGCTGCCGTATAGTAGTTGGAACCCAACTCAGCTGTTTCTAAACAAGTCATTTTTACAAATGCCTGCAAAACAGTCTTTTTTATATGACCTTCTGTGACACTGTTGGCTGCCTTTTCTGCACGCAATGGATCTCCATTATCGACATCAGTCGCTCTGCCTTTTAGAGCTATGTTTCTATCTACGGCCTGGATGCCAGAAATTTCTGCTAAAGCTTTCAGTCGTATATCGACTTTGGCGACCCGAGCTTGCAAAGGAGGTGTAATAGTCCTTAAATTATCAACGGCTGCTTTTAAGTAAGGGCTTAAAGGATCATGTTGCCTAAATAGAGATATTGCTTCTTGATACAACGGTATAGCTAAGTGGTTTTGTCCCAATAATCTACGTGACTGTCCTTCGGCATATCGTGATTCAGCCAGAAATTTTTCGTTACTGCCGGCTGCAGCGAAACCATCTCCAGCCAGTTTAAAAAACTGCGCTGCCAGGTTATACTCTTTTGCAGAAAGAGCAATTACGCCTTGCCGGTAAATTTGTGACGCTTGCCAGGCTTGGATATTATTGTCTACCTGCTCAGTTACTTCTGCTTTGCCGTGTAAAATAGTTGCCTTACCTTTACGTATGGAACTAGTGGCGCTACTTTCGGTAGAAGGGGCAACCCGGTCTTCTGAATTATATGAGCTGACTGCAATTGCTTTGGAATCACTGTGTAAATCAGAAAACGCTGGTTGACTGCATACCAACAAAGCACCCAGAGTAAGTGGGATTTGCCAAAGTTTATTCATAATGTATATTGTGCTAATCATTTTCTGGCGAAGCGTATATCTAACAGTGTATTTTAATTGTTGTAAAAGACAATGTTTATTCTTATTTTACGCTTAGTCTTTCAATAAACTCGAGCTGATCTCAAAATTTAGCTGTTCTAAAGGTTTGATTCGATACGAACCCGATTTTTAGAAATTGTTATGTGTGACGTGCCTACCGAAATATCGAGAATTTCATAATTGTCGATACAAACATGAGCTTCTGCCAGGCTTTCTACGGGAAAAGTCGTCGAAAGAGCAATTACATTCATACCGGCGGATCGGGCAGCCTTAATACCTTGGGGAGAATCTTCAAAGACCAAACAGTCAGCTGGATCTGTATTTAGCAAAGAAGCTGCCTTTAGATAGCCTTGTGGATGAGGTTTTCCCTGGTTTATCTGTTCAGATGTAATTAGCACGTCCGGTGACTCTATTCTGGCATGTGTTAATTTGTGCCTTACTACAACTTGCGATCCCGAGGTTACAATACCCCATTTATTTCTAGGAAGCAGGCTTAATATTTTCAAAGCCCCAGGAATTACAGAAATGCTCTCTGGGTGTGCTAACTCGAAGGCATCTATTTTAGCTTTCTCTTCTTCTGGATTTAGCTCAGGCTTCAAAGTGTGAATTATGTCTATAGCCCGGCTACCATTAAATCGGTGCACTAAGTCATTGTATTCAAGACTATGCTCGAGACACCAGCTTTTCCAAGCATATTCAATACATTTCCATGAATCGACTAGAGTGCCATCCAAATCAAAAAGGATCGCTTTTGCTGTAAGAGATTGCATAAATAAGTGTTATCCGTTTCTTTACATCTTTAAGATGAATAATTCTCTCATGATTTCTGATCAAAAATCACATATTTTAAGCGAGGCAGCGCATTTTTAGGATGATAACTTGGAAACAATAATCGAGCCTTTCAAAATCAAAATGACTGAGCCTATAAAGTTCACTTCGCGGCAGCAGCGAGAGAATATTATAAAAGAGGCTCATTTTAATCTTTTTCAAGTTGCAGCAGAAAATGTGACCATTGACCTGCTTACTGATAGCGGTACCTCGGCCATGAGTTCTGAGCAGTGGGCCAGCATGCTGCGTGCTGATGAGTCATATGCAGGTTCTGCCAGCTGGTATCACTTAAAGAATATTATAGGAAACATGACCGGTATGCCTAATATTTTGCCTACACATCAAGGCCGGGCAAGCGAAAGAATATTGTTTAGCCTCATAGGGGGAAAAGACAAAATAATTCCCAACAATAATCATTTTGATACTACAAGAGCCAATATTGAATTTACTGGAGCAAAGGCTGTTGATTTGGTGGTAGATCAGGCTTATGAACCTGATCAAGCATTTCCCTTTAAAGGCAATCTTGATCCACAAAAGCTAAAATCTTTAATTAGAGAGGTTGGAGCTGAGCACATACCTTTATGCATGATTACGATTACCAATAATAGTATTGGTGGACAGCCGGTGAGTTTGTCTAATATAAAAGAGATAAAAGATATTTGCCAAAAACACAATATTCCATTATTTATTGATGCAGCAAGATTCGCTGAGAATGCCTATTTTATTAAACAACGAGAAAAAGAATATGCTCATTTGAGTGTTGGCGAAATCGTAAGACAAATATTTGATCTTACTGATGGAGCAACAATTAGTGCGAAAAAAGATGGATTAGTAAATACTGGCGGCTTATTGTTATTACGCGATAATGAACTGGCTAAGCGAGCTATTAATCTATTGATTTTAACCGAAGGTTTCACTACTTATGGTGGCTTAACCGGCAGAGATCTGGAAGCAATGGCAGAAGGATTTCTGGAAGCAGTGAATGAAGATTATTTACGTTATCGTATACGCAGTGTGGATTATTTAGCCGAAAAACTGTTGAGAGCTAATATTCCTATCGTACGGCCAACCGGTGGGCATGCAGTTTATATTGATGCTAAATCGTTTTGTCCTCATATTTCACCGAACTTGTTTCCAGGACAAGCTATTGTTTGTGCTTTATACAGAGTGGCAGGCGTAAGAGCGACTGAACTTGGTAGTGTTATGTTTGGAAAAGATGGGGGCGATCTCAGCCAAAAAAATTGCCATCACCCGTCGCATAAAATGGAGCTAGTACGTTTAGCTATACCAAGACGGGTTTATACTCAAAGCCATATAGACTATGTGGTTGAGGCATTAATAGAAATATACAAAGATCGAGATAAGCTAAAGGGGCTCAGAATTATAGAAGAGCCATCAATTTTGAGACACTTTTCGCTTAAGTTTGCAGAAGTCTGAAAATCAGATAGATAAACAATTATAATTATTTGAATTACATCGGAGACTATATTTACTATGGCTAGAAGTGCAAAAATCAATAAATGGTTAGAAATAGCCACTATCGTTGTGTGTATTTTGGCGCCGACAGTGGCTACAGTTTACTGTTTTAAATTAACGCAAGGAGCCGAATTCTCGCAGTATTATGCGATTGGCCGTTTGATAAAGGCTGGTGCTTACAATCAAATTTATGATGCAAATGCTGTTCAGGGTATGGAGCGAATTTTAGGACTGAACCCTGTTCATGGACATTCAATATTTATTGTGCCCCCTATAATAAGCTGGGTTTTTTATCCACTTCCTTTCCTCAATTTCCAACAAGCATTTTATTTATGGACATTTATTTTGGCAGTTGCTGCTTTGGCGTCATTTCTTATGCTTTGCCGCAATTTAGGATTGAGTGGGATTAAAAGAGCTTGGTTGGCAGTTTTACTCGGTGCCATGGGTTCATTCGTACTGTCTATAAGTGAAGGCTATTTGATACCACTTTTACTACTAGCATTGGTAGGTTTATTTGCAAATTTAAAGAAGAGAAATTTTTTAATGGCTAGCATCTATCAGTCTTTATTTTGGTTGCAGCCACAATTGATGCTACCATTGCTTTGCTTTGAGCTTGGCATCGGTCAGATTTATACTGTAACTATTACTTCCTTATTGGCAGTTATTGGTTTATTGATATCATTTTTAATCGGTGGTTTTGGTATTGTTAAAGTCTGGTATCAGTTGTTTTTTCAGCAAATGCATAATTGGTCAGGTGGTCTTGCTGATTGTACTTTGCAAGGACAATTGTTGAGATTTACACTGCACAGAGATCTAGCTAATCAAATTGCCATTGCCGCTTTTTTTATTTTGATGGTTGCTGTTTTTGTCATTGGCAAGCGAGTAAAAGCTAAACAATGGCAATTAAACATTTTACTTACTGCTGTTCTACCGCTAAGTTTAGTTCTGTCTTTGCGCTCATCAAGTCAGGATCTGTTATTGCTTTTTCCAGGCATTGTTTCTCTCATGTTAATGTCGATAAATAGCTGGCTAAAATATGTCAGAGCCCTATTAATTATGATTACTCTTGCTATTTTACTTTTGCCTTTAGACATGCTGATTAATTGTAATGCAATAGAAAAAAGTGTTTATAATCCTTTTTTCTGGCTAACAATTATTTTTGCTCTCTGTGCACTGATAATTGAAAAACATTCTAAAACGCAGAATGCTAATGGAGATGTTTAGAAAAAGAAAGCAGTCATGTGCAAGGATCCAATGATTTCGAGCAAGAGCTTTAAATCTATGAATTTGATAACGGCATAGTTTTTTAGTCAATTTTGCCGCAAACGATATTTGGGCCTTTTCGGCTATTAGATTTTTCCAAGCACAGATTCACTGAGCCTTTGATATATTTCCGGTCGCCGCCCTTGCAACTTAAAGAAACTAGCGCGATTGGCACTTATTCGATCTGCCATAATTTCAGCAATAACCAAACACTCGTCGTCCTCCGAAGCTGAGGCTAATACTGCTCCAGAAGGATCCAGGATTTGACTGGAACCACAAAAAGTCACCGAGGCGTCAGTACCGACACGATTAGCCGCGGCGATGAAGATCTGGTTTTCAATTGATCTTGCTGCGAGAAGAGTTCTCCAGTGGTACGCATCCTGCACGCACCATGCTGACAATACTAACAACAATTGGACACCACTGATCGCATAGAGGCGAGCAAGTTCCGGGAATTGTAGATCAGAACAAATGATGATACCACAAGTCAAATCTGCTACCTTAAATATAGCAATTCCCGACCCTGGTTCCAGATGTCTATCTTCATAAGCTGGAGCTGCGGGATATAGATGCATTTTTCGGTACTGTCCTATGATTTCTCCAGCAGGATTGATTGCTACGGCTGAATTATGAACGGTGGTACCTTTACGCTCCGATAAACCAGTTACAACGTAAATAGCATTTTCACGTGCGCTGTTCTGAAGATAGTTTAGCTCTCGGCCTGAATCCCATGAGGATGCCAATTGACAAATGATTTCCATTTGATAGCCCGTGTCTGCTACTTCCGGAAAAACTATTAGTTTGCAACCTTGAGCTGATGCTTTTTCTATATAGTTATTCATACGCCTAAGGTTATGATCGATGTCACCTAGCTTTGCTTTAAATTGTGCAACTGCGGTTTTCATTACTTGACCTCCAAAGAAATCTTTGATTGTAGCTCCTAGCTATGATCATGGCTCAGATAAAGCGACCACCTTCTGTAAGTGTTGGACTTAGTGCTTGCTGATTTTGATTTTGTGTTTACCTTTTCATACTACTTTGTTTTCATATTATTGCTCCGAAGTGTGCATGGTTGATTCTATATCATTAAATAAGTAACTAGAGCCTTACCTAAGATATTAAAATAAAACGTCCGATATTGTGGATTATATTGAATTTCCCCGTTTACACCGCTTAAGAGTGGCATTGCATAATTAAAGTCCGCCGGCATGAACTACTTCTGCACTTTTTTCGTATATAAGATAAACACGAAAGATTTCTTTTATGCTGAAAAAGGAGGAAACACATGTATACTGCCGTATTAATACGTAGACACATTAACCAACTTAAAAATGATAAACCATTTTCTATACGCGACTTCCTGAATTATGGTTCTCGCAATGCCGTTGATCAAGTATTTTACAGATTAGTTAAATCAGGTCAAATTATACGTATCGCCAGAGGAATATTTATAAAAGATACATCGCCTATGCCCTCTGTTTTAGAGGTAGCCTTAACTAAAGCGGCCGCTTTTTGTAAAAGTCTAGTCACACACGGATCGCAAGCTGCTCAACAATTAAGACTCAGCACTAATATTGGTCCGCAACGTGAAGCCATCTATGCTTGCAGCGGCTCTTCCAGCTCGTTTCGTTTTGGCAATATCCGTATCCGCTTCATTGCTGCCAGTCCAAGAAAAATCTGTTTAGGCGATGAATTATCTGGTCTGGCTATACGGGCTCTTTGGTATCTAAGAAAACCAAATTGCTCTTCCCAGCTAGTTTGCGATGCCCTTGCGCAATTTAATAGACACGATAGGCAAGCTTTGCGCCAAAAAATAAAAATTATGCCAAGTTGGCTAGCTAGCTATTTTATTGATTCTGAGCCTGATTCAGCGCAAAAACAACGGCTGAAAAATAATTTTCAATCTTATTTCTATTGGCACTGGCGTTTGTAGGTCAATATTGTAGATCTTATATCTCATATCTCATCATTAGCCCTTATAGCATAATCTTCAATTATTGATTAAGTGAGGTGGGCCCTTGACGCTGATAATCGGAAAATATATCAATGGGCATGGTGTAGGGCTAATAATAAGATAAACAAGCTTGTCTTAAGTAGAATATTTAGTTAGAGAACCATTTTTACGTGATTCTTCAAAAAGCATATGGAATGCCATTCCGGCAAGGACCATGTAAATAATATTTAGTAGAAATGCCCATTGTAAGTGATACCAGTCCATGTGTCCGGTGGCAATTACTTGTCGCATGCCCTCAAAAACGTGTGTCGGAGGCAAAGATAGAGCAATAATTTGTAGCCATTGAGGTAAAACAGCGACTGGATAAAAAACAGCGGTAAGCGGCTGCATAAAGAATGGTAAGACCCAAATTAAAGTAGCTGCTGAGTGACCAAAGCGAATAAGAAGACCGCAGGTGAATAACCCTAATGACCAGCCGGTGAATAATAAGTTCAAGAAAAGGACAGCACAAGATAGTGATAAAACTGAAAAATTAGAAGAAAAGGCGAAATAAGCAATTATCATTTGCATGACAAAAACGAACAAGGCTTGCACAAAACCCACTAAATAACAGGCGACCATATAGTCAAAAATTCTCACTGGCGAAATGAACATATTGAGTAAATTGCGCGATTCTATGTCGTCTAAAATAGCAAGGGAAATTACTTGCTGAGCACGAAATTGCACAGTCCAAAAAATAATTGCTGACAAGAGAAAAATAAATGTGCCTGGTATCGCATGACTTATTTGTGTCATGTAAACTGTCACAAATC
>JABDBL010000001.1 GCA_013288645.1 Candidatus Melainabacteria bacterium | reverse complement strand
TCGACATAAAAAACACAAACATGCTGCTACTCTAGCTAGCTCACCCACTGCACCCAAATTAACAACCCCTGATGGTACCCCAGCCGGCAACAATCACTCAGGTTACTTTGCCACTTCACCCACTGGCGGTGTCAAGTAAGTAGTAAATTTGACAGTCTGGATCTTTGATGTCTCTCAGCATATTCTCGTGCCAGAGCAACTTTAGCTTCGAAGCTCTTTGGGTCTTGGTGTTCTTCTAGGGCTCTTACGGCGGGGGAACATCCGGAGAATCGAGGAGGGAAATTTCTTCCTGATCAAATGATCCTTTTCTGTCTAGAATATACTTGGCGATAGAGGCACTCCACATTAAGCCGATGCCCATAATGCTGAATGCCGGCATAAGTATAAATCCTGTCACCACAACGACCTGAGGCAAGCGATTGTGTAGCGCAATCAAAACTATTAATCCTGCTATACCAACAGAGGCAAATAATAATCCCCCAAGGAAGGGCTTTAAGCGGTCTCTAAATTGACTCGGTTTAAGAACGCCTTCAGGCGAAGGCGTCCAGTCGGCAGCTTTTGTGGCCGCTTCCAGCGAATCGTAAAAATAAAATCTTATGCCGGTGCCACTGCCAAAGCTTCTACTTACTCTAACGATACAAAAAGCCGTCACGGAGCGCCACATGAAATAGATAGTGTGGCCTGTTAAATACAGTCCTGTCAGAAAAAACACTATGCCTAAACAGGCAAGTAATCCGCTACTCTTACTCGCCTTCACAAAGGCATGACGAGGTTTAGCTGGATCCACATAGGCAGTGATTGTGCTGCCTATTGGATATCTGAGGACAAAGTCTTCGGCTTTGGTGGAATCAAATAGCTTATTGGAGTTAAATGGTTCGTAGCGCTGAGAGTGAAACTCATTGCCATGGAAAGTATAGCGATAGCGAATGGAAACTTTATACTTGCCGGAGGTTTGTCGTATGGATTGGGTTCCTTCGACAATGGCCGAGGTCATAGACCAATTCTTAAGACGCCACTGTTCGGTGAGTGACTCAATTCCTATTCCACCAGCAACAAATGTCAAAATACTTGCTGGAGCTAATAAGATAAGCCCACATAAGAACGGAAAAAGACGTTCACGAAACGTGGTCGGATGTATTGACTGATTATTCATTGCGCCTATCCACATAAATTCAAATCTGCTTTGAATGCTCATAAAATAAAGGGACGCTCTTCATGTGTTCTTCAATCAAGCGCTTGAACGATTCGGGTATGTTAAAGTCTTGCCGTAATTTTGGCCACCACTCTTTAATCGCATCTACAGTCTCAATCACAGTGTTCACGACTGGACGCTCGGGAAGCTTGACTATTTTTGCAAACCGTTTGAAGGTATCAATGTTAATATCACCGAATTCACGAGTGCCTACCATATTTAAGGCCAATCGCGATTCAATACCAGAGTAAACTTTAGTCGAAATAAAGTCATAGGCTGGAGCAAGCTTAGCTTGGCGGCCATCTGGATAAATTAGAGACCAATTTTTTACGTGCATATCCCCATTGCCAGTAATTATCATGTGTACTAGACGGCGAATAAATTCCAAAATATCGCCTAGTCCGCTTTCAATCCATATAACATTGGCAATAGATTGATAATTATATGCTGGATCGTATTTGTCTCTGATGGCAAAGACTTGGGCAAAATCCTCCATATGAATTCTGACCCCTCCTGACTTTCTATCAAAGCGCTGTGAAATCAGACAATCTCCCTCAAACATTTCTGGCAGGTCGCGAGGTAAATTCTCAATATGAGTAGTTGGCAAAAGTCTAAACTCTGGCACTGTGATTCCAATTTTGGAAGCGAGCATAAGCATCGAATATTCAAGCCCTGTCACATTTGGATAGCCAGGAAATGGTAACTTTACGATCCAATGCCCACCCGCACCACTGGACGGAATAACTAATCTGGAGTTATGCAAATCTCCTGAAAATTTTAACTGTATGCCTGCAAGCGAAAATCGTAACGGCTGGTCGATTGCAGGAGCATAATTAAGTTCTTGGTTGACTTCTTCGAATATTGTTCCATCTTCAGTCTTTAGTAGTACAGCTCCAGGTAGATCGTCTTTTAGTGCAGTTAGAAGTCGATATTCTTGTGTTTCTTTAATGCCAGCTTTTTTAGCCAGATATTTTCTTAAAACTCCCTCTGGCAATAAGTTTGAAAAAAATGGTGGCAATCCTAAAGAAGACCCTTGAGCAGTAGATGTTAGATTGTTTAACACATTTTTGTAAGAGAGACTGAGGGTAGGACGATTTGTATCAGCAGTATATTTTTCATCAAAGGCAAGAAAGGTCCTACCATCTATTAGTTGAGTAAGATTACCAACAAATGTTTCGCCTAAATATACAGCCAAATGCCGTGATGGTGGCATGTCTAGTCAACCTCGTCCGGAAGGGGACCATAAGCAGGAGGAATTTCCTGTTCGCCCGGTTTGCTCTTCTGAATTAAATAAGAAATTGTGGGAACTTCTTGCCGTGGTATCAACATAAATTCCAAATCTAAAACACGAGCCCAATTTAAAAGAGTGCTTAATTTTATGTCGTGTTTCCCTTGTTCAATTTGAGATATGTAGCTTTGAGGTAGCTTTAATAGTTGGCTAAGTTGACTTTGAGTAAGCCCTTTTGACTGGCGAGTATTTGTTAGAGAACCAAAAATCATTTGCTTCACTTAATATATGCTCCAACAGATAATTTATTAAAAATAGTCGTCCAATTATATATTAACATGAATAATGAGTTATTTTAATAGATGTTACAACAGATAATTTATTAAAAATAGTCGATATACCAACTATTATAAAACTGATAGTACATTTCATAGGACTCGATAAAGTAAATCAGCATAGTAAACAGCCTACTCTATGCATATCGGACGGAGCTAGCTTTTTTATGTATAGAATTTAGTTTTTTGAATTTCCTTTCTAATTCTCCTTGGCGCTCTTCGAGATTGCTTTTAATTTCTTGCAGATGATACAGGTATTCAATTACTTCTCCCTGAGAAATACCTAGTTCTTTCGCTGTGCTCGCAATTTCGTTTTTAATGGTTGGTTTGACTTGTACATGCAGTTCAACGTATCCTTTAGCTGGTCTGCCCCGTTTTTCATGACCGACTAACTTGCCTTCTAAGTATGCAATGTAATAATCATTCAATAGTTCATGGAAAATTTTCCATGCTTCTTTTTCTGTTTCTGCAATTCCCATGCAGCGCTCAAACAAAGAAGATTGCACGACAAAAGAATTTTCTTTCTTATCGTAGTGGCAAATAGCAGTTTTAGTTATTGCTAATTTATTCATGATGCTCTTATCTCTTTAACGAAAGACTAATTATGTGATTATCCCAAATTATTTATTTTGTTCTTTATGTTTTTTGATTGCCTTCATTACCAGATTGACATATGGATTCCAAACTTCGCCTCCTTTAGTTCGTTTACCATGAGATACTGCAAAACCTTCTAAAAAAATCCGTCTTTAGTTTTAACTGCATAATGTCCACTTTTATTTAGTTCAACCAAATAGCCCGCATTTTCAATTTCTCTTTTGAATTTACGAAAGTCCTTAGGCATCTATGCTCCTTTGCACCCTGTCCGTATTATAACATAATCTGGAGGATTTATATATTTTTACCGCCATGCTTCGGGAATTGCTTTTAGTCATGACAGACAAGCAAATTCTACCCGTAATTTTTCGGCTACCCAAGAGCGCACCATGGAGCCGACAGGAAGCTTTTTCTAGTGTGCCACCTGCAACAACTGATCCATCATCTCCTCATCACAACGAAAATGCATAATGCCTCGTTTAATTACTCGGGATCTTGCTTCTTTTATTCCTAAATCAGAGCTAGAAATCAAATAAAGCGTCTTAGGATTAAGCGGTTTGTGAAATGTCACTTGCTTAAGTCTTCAAAGCATTAATTCTTCGCTTATCGAGCCTGATTTTCTGGTCTTCTCATAGAAATCTCACAATTGATAATTAAGATTAGCAAGTGACAGATAAATCAATCTGCAAGCAAGTATTTACCAGGAAACCAAACAGAGTTAATAACAAATGCAAACGCATTAACTTGCTGTTGGAATAGTACGCGAGTCGATATATATGGCTGGGGATGCAGTACGACAAACAGATCAACCACAGAACCCCGGACAAGGGGGCGGTCAATCTAATGCAGAGAATGAAGTTGACGAATTCCGTCGTAGTCAAAAATCTTTGATTCCAAAAACTAATGGCAATGGCACCGGAACAAGTGCCGAACGGTCACAAACTCCCGCAACCGGACCAGTAGGGTCTGAACGTGCTGGCACTGGAAGTCCATTTTCACCAAACGGGAATGGACAAGCTGGTGACAGAAGTCCATTCGCACCAGATCAGTCCAGAGAAGCATCATCTGAACAAAATGGAGTCGAAAAACCAAACAATGGATCTGGACTAAGAGATACTGTTAGCCCGCATAATCGATCCGATTCAAGAGATAACGGTAACAGACATGACAGATCTGGGAACGGAGAAAGCAACAATGGACATAATGAATCTCGCGTCATAAGGCGAGCTAGTTACGTACAAGATGGCGATGGCGGACAGCAGGGACGAAGAGACGATAGACAGAGCCGAGGGATACAACGCGGCGATGGACTGCGGGCTAAAGAAATCGCGGAAAAACGAGAAGCAGAAGCCAAAACTAGACTCCCTCTTGATTTAGAGCCTAGTATGGCCAGAGCTGATAACATATACGGCCAAATCTATCGAGGGCGCGGCCTGTGGGGAACAGCCATAATGCAGACAAAGCTGCTTGGAAAAAATGATCACCTTGATCCTAAAACTGATCCTAAAGCTGATCCTAAAATTGATCCTAAAGATCGTGTGGATCACCTTGATGAAAAAGATTTAGGCATACTTAGAAAAAATATAGAAGCAATAAATAAGGGAGACTTCAAGACTTACATAGAACCATCCCTGCGAGCCAGCGTGGTAATGAGCAGTTTGCTTAAGGAAAAAAATATTGACACCTTCACGACCACACCAGAAGGGGATAAAGAATATACAGAGGTTTTTATTGCTCCTAAAGGTTCCAATGAAGCTCTAAAAATTTCATTCTACGGAAAAGGTGATCCGACCCACGAAACTCATCTTCATGCAGTCACAATAAAAGATAACCCAGATCGTGCAGATATCGAAATAATGAAAGAGTTTGGTCTTGATCAGAAAATTACAGACGAAACACAACCCATATCCGCTAAGCCAGAAGATGTTGATCAACGCATAAATTCGATATTATCAAAGATGGCTGATAGAGACATTAAGGTAGCAGATCTACGCGCAGCAGCAGCCAAATCAAAGTCTTCCGCTACAACGTCCACCTTACCAGAAGCTGTAGCAGTAGAAGCAGTTACCACCTCCACGGCAATTTTATCACTAGAAGCAGGAGTAACCAAACCAACCCGACCGGCTGAGACGCCGGCAGGCCCCAAAGAGTCGCGTATCATGAATTTGGATCTTATCCAACCAACAGACGTAAATCATGACAGTGACCTGCAGCAAGCACGCTTGAACAAGTTAGTTACCGAATTTTCTCTCAATCTAGCCGGCGATGACAAATTTAAGAGCCCCGCATTTCAAGCTCAATTGGAACGCTACATTGAGGACGCTCCCGATGGCACAGCAGCACTGGAAGACCTTAATAAAGGGATAAAAGAGGCGACCACAGGAGAAAAACCAGAACCAAGCGCTAAGATAATTCCAGGAGAAAAAAGCGCCACCCAGCAAGAATTGCTTGTATACAATCCCGGAGGAAACATTGTTGGCATAACACTGGTGTCGAAAAGTGCGTTGGACGGGACAAAGCCTGCAACTACCGCATCAATAAACTCCAATCTGGCTAAAGTAGAAGGTGTCAAAAATCCTGAAACAATAGCCGCCAAACCAAACGCCGCAACTCCTGCTGACACTGGAAAACAAAATGATGTAGCCGTTGCAAATACAGCCACTCCTTGCGGCAGTGATACGGTTGAGTCAGGCGTCAAATCTGCCGCCGTGGACGCTAAACCAACTCCAGACCGCCCAAGTTCACCGGTTTCACCAACTGTAACAGCAAGTAGAGACAGTACACCGCCGCCTTCCGTAGTTCCGCCAATTACTCGTCCTGCACAACCAGTTCCAACGCCTAGAACTGAGCAACCGACTACGCCAACAACGGCTAATCGGGACACAGCAGCGCCAACAAGTACACCTGGAAATAATGGGGCTATCGATCAATCCACAGTAGCAGCAAAAGATACTGCAAGCAGACCTACTTCTCCAACTAGTCGCCCAGTCGATTCTGCTCCCAGCCGTCCGAGGTTGTCTGATGCTGAAATAAATAATATTTTGACCAACGATGACAAATACAAAAACAAATACAAAGACAACCTCCAATACGGAAAAGACTCGAACGGAAATGACTTGAAAGGTGCCGATGCCGAAGCCTATGTAAAAGCTCTTATCTATCTTCATACCGGCAATCTGGAGGGCATGAAACAATTCGCGGCTGGTGGGGCACATCCACTACCAGATAATACAGCTATGGCTCTAGATGATATGTTCCAGGCAAATGGCTTGCTTCCGTACCCTCCAAGCGAGAAAAATCCCGGCGTAACTGTTATGACCCTTTACAATAAATCAAACGAGGGCAAACTTATTACAAGTAGTGAAGGCATTAGAACTACCAATCTACCTGGCGGAACCACCAAACTCGAATACGTTACCGTTGAACACCAGAAGAAGGAAGGTACTACAGCTGACATAAAACGTGCAAAAGGATTATATAACCCAGTTAAAAACGCTTCCGAAAGTAAAGCAGACATTCTGAGAGTTGGCAACGAAATTCAAAAGCGCATTTCGGGCAGAACCGTGGCTGAGACTGAGGCTGACTTTGGCTCATACGCGACCAAACCCGCTAGCGCTATAGCTAGTAAAGATATTGCTCCCCCAACTACAGTCGGCCAACCTAACAATGGAGCACAGGCAGCAGTAGCAAGAGACGCTGCCGGCCAACCTAACAATGGAGCTAAACCAGCCGTAGCAGCAAGAGGTAATGCAGAAAAACCGCAATCTCCTCCTAGCCGTCCAGCCGATTCTGCGGACTCTCGTCCACAAATGTCAACAAATGAGTTATTACAGAGAGACCGAAAATTCCAACAAAACCTTGCTTTTGGCAATCACTTACGCGGCTACGATCAAGCTACCTATGTAAAAGCTCTTGTCTGTCTTACCACAGGCGACCTTGACGGTATGAACGAATTCTCGGCTGGCGGTAAATTTCCTATGTCAAATCGTACAGCCAGGGCTCTAGATAACATGTTTAAGTCAAATGGCTTGCTTCCATACATGCCAGGCGGTAAGAACTCTGGTGTAACCGTTATGGCCCTTAACGATAGATCACTACAAAGTGAAGGTATTAGAACTACCACACTACGTAATGGAAAAACCAAAGTTGAGCACGTTGATCTTCAACATGCTCAAGGACCATTTGGAAGAGGGCTCATAGCTGATTACAAACGCGGTCTTAAAGGATACAACCCCGTAACCAGGGCTAGCGATGATATGAAACAAATCAAAAGAGTTGGCGATATAATTCAAAAGCGCCTCTCTGGTAGAACTCTAGTTGAAACTCTCACTCACTATGATTCATCCTCATCCACGCCCGACACAACTATAGCTGGTAGAGATACTGTTGGAACGCAACCCGGTATACCTCCACGTCCTCCCACACCCCTTGCCGGCGCCAGAGCTGTGTTGGGAAGACAGAATCAACCAGCCACACCAGACCGTCCCCCAAATCAACCAACAGGGATCACTGAAAGACCGCCAACAGCGCCTCCTGCACCCCCTCTTACAAGAACCCGATCTGCTGATGCCTCTGCTCCGGCTCGCGCTGATGCCAAAGATAAAGTTGCCAAACTACCAGCTGCGCCAACTACATCGGAAGGCGGAAATATTTTTGGCGCTCCTGTGAAAACCGATAAAGATAAGGATGTCACAGAGTTAAACCACACAAACGGAACAAAAATAGATAATACCAAATATCTTGATACTAAGCACAATGGACACAAGCTGCTCGTAAGTTTTGATGAAACAAAGAACGGAAACAAAATTACTTGGAAAAGAGGCGAAGAAGGACGTTTCTTCGGCACAGACAGTCATGGCAAAAAAGTTGGCGCATACGATGATATTGAACTTCATGCCAACGGCAATGTCATATATAAAGATGTTCAAAGAGGCAATCTTAGGGGTGATCTTGTTGTGCGTGGCGATGGACATGAATTACCCATTGGTCCAAAATATGAGTTTGATCAATTAGGACGTTTCACAAAAATTACTAGCGACAAAATACGCGAGTATAAATACAATGGTGACTCTCTTGAACCAACGCAAATAAAAGTACAAAATCCAATAGTTTATCCAGGACTCACATTTACTCACGAATTACAAGCAAATCAAAAAGATTGGGCATGTAAAGATAATCTTAATCGTTCGTGGTCGGCTCCCCAAGGTGTCCATCATCTTGACCAATCCACCGGAACATATACATTTGAAGATTATGTAGGACAACCTAATCATCCAACCAGAGTTTTTCATGCCTCGCACGCCGATGGAAAAATTGAATTCAAACAATTAGCTTTTCATGAGAACGATGGCAAAGTTGATGTGAGAAACTATAACGGTTGGGGTGCTCCAGTCGCTCAACAAACAATAGATCGACAAGATAAATCGGTCAGTGGTCTGATTCAAGCTTGGGACAAGAGCCACTCAATAATTAGAAATACACCTATCAATCGAAACGGACAAACCGACCAACCTCCGCAAGCAAGACCCCCAAGACCTCCTCAAAATAGGAATAGCACCAGACCTCCTATTGAACCAGCACCACCAGCTCCTCCTGTTCCCCAAGTTCGCCCCCGTGGCCTAAATAAAGGTCCAAATGGTGCAAGTGACCGTCAGCCACAACGACCAACTCCACCCACAAAATCCCCAGGTGAATCAACACCGCCCGCCGAAAGAACAATAAAACCAAATGATTCAACCAGTCCTACTGGTAAACGAGAACCACGCAATGACACGCACTGGCTAGAGCGCGCTACGCCTGAAAAAATCGCCAGGGCTTCGACTGAAACTAATTTGGCTAAAGCTTTTACGAAAAAGCTTAATGAGACCAGAAAAGCCTATGGTATACAGCAGGAAGTAGGATTTGATGAAGAAACTACATACTGGGCTGCTGAAAATACAGATCAACAATGCGCAAGGGGAATAGGACATTATGTTCTTAATGGCACCTTGCGCCAGAACTCTGCCTGGGGTCCAGTTATAGGTTCTGGTCCAGGGCAGGATGGGCGTACAGTTGATGCACTGCATGATATGTGGATGAGTAGTGCACCTCATAAGTCAGCAATGTTAGATCCTAGGGTAAATCGAATCGGCATATCACAACGTCGTGTGGGACAAGATTTGGCGTCTCAAATTTCCGGCGAACCAATTAAAAATGGCATTTATTATACAACTTTGAATTTACGACAAGTAAAGCTTGAGGATGAATCAACTGCTCTCAATCAACCTTCATCACCATCGACAACAGTTTCTAGCAGACCAAATCAAGCAAATTTATCGCCAGCAAATAGACCCGGCACTGACTCTAGAGTAGTGTCTAATCAACCTGCTCAAGCTCTACAACGACCTCCTGCACGCACGCAAGATTTGGCATTAAGCTCTCCACCAAGCGCACCACCTGAAGCTCAACGGCCAAAATCTTTACCAGAATCAAACAACGGCACCAAATCTACTGAACGCACTTATTCTGGCATGCTCTCCGCAGAACGGGTAAGCCCTGGCTTCGAAGCAAAAGTTGAAGCGATACTCAATACATTCGATAATGAGGTCATCCAATATTTCAAAGACAGAGAAATCAAAATTGCATCCAAAGATCTAGTTTCGGAACAACAAGGATTTGTAAAAGGTTCATACCATCACGAACAGAAAACACTTTATTTAGCCGAAACACAATACCGAGGATCGCAGCTTGTATCATGTGAACCGTGGATAGGTAATACCGTACCACATGAACTTAGTCATGTTATAGATTATAACAATGAAACAGGACTGCTTTCTAATGAAGACAGGTTCAAAAACACATTTTCAGCAGAATTGAGCAGACTCAGTCCAATGGATCGTGAAAGATTCAAACATCTGGATGCAAACCAAAACCCGCTCGGCAATCAAGAAGCATGGGCATATCTCGTTAATGCTCACCGAAACCAAAATACCATTTGGCCAGCCGAAGAAATGAAAGCCAAGTTTTCTGGAAGTATGCAGGTGATTGCTGACCAAATGAATGAGAAGAAGCTTAGCAGTTTTCTAGATGGTTCAGACAGATCTCAGCAAAATCGAGTTGCTAGTGCTACAACCGTCCCAGTTAGACAAGTTCCTTCCCCAGCCGAAAGACCCAACGACCTATCCCCAAAATCTGCTACCACACAAGTAAACCCGAAAACCGCCTTGCCACCTGACTATACAATTCTTCTAGCCGGAGAACCAAAAAGCCTAGCTGGTAAGGGCAATCCCAAATTAGGTGGTGCTGCTACACTCATGTCGACCGACGAAGACGGCAATCGGTATCTCAAATATCCTAATGATACATGGGTGGTTATGGGTCCCGGGGGGAAAGCAGGACGCGTTGTTGGTCCAGTCAATCCAGAAACCGGGTATCGGCATATGGAAGGTTTCGGACCCAAGCCAGAAAATCGTTTCTCAGTCGATATGAAGCCTACACCTCAGGGCGGCTTGGAATATAAGTTTTTTGATGGTCGTCCAGATATTGTCGTCAACCCAGCGCCCAAACCAAATGAAATGCCGTTAGCTCCAACTAAACAAATGCCCTCTGTAGGACCTACCAAACCATTAGATCAATTGCGCTTAGCCAAAGCGGCCCGAGCAGAAGGTCGTACCCTTGAGGGTACTGGTGACATGGAATCAACATCACCTGAGGTTGCTGCAGCTAGGGCTGAGTTAAAGGAAACTCTTCAAGCTCAAAAACTTTATAGCACGCGTGTAGAAGAAATACTCAACAAGTTAGAAAGACGATGCTACGAAGACGATGGTTTAACAGTCCCCTCTGCAGAAAATTTGGCTGATGCGTATAAAACCGCAGCAGCTATATTGAATAATCCAGGAATTGGTATCTTTACCGATAAGGATTTGAAAGACAAAACTGTTTTGGAAGGTTTGCGAAATCTATCCGATATTGAGGGAATTGATCAAGGACACTCGTATCTGGGCTTTTGTGGAGAAACCTGTGCCGATAAGTATATAGCCCAAAGAGACGCGCGCGTTTATATGACAGCCTTACAACAAGTGATACAAACTGGTAGTGCCAAAGTAGGAGATCAATCATTTGAGCCAGCACACTTTAACCCGAGTGACGAGGAAACCCATTGGAGCATTGATAATGAAGGCGGACACTATATAGTAGGAAATTACAAGTATCCGCAAGACGGCGCACGCAATATGGCAAGTATGGTAATACAAAATCTTTGTATGGCATATGCGTACCAAGAGAATGGTCGCACTGATTTACGAGGTATCAATCATATTAACATTGAAAACTTTACTGGCGCAATGACTGGGACACCTATGCTTACTGTCGCAATGACTGGGCAAGACAATAGTCCAAATAAGATTCATGCATGGATAGATGATTCCATAGCTCGTGATGCAAAGGCTAAAGGCAGATTGCCACTACTTTTGTATCCCGGGACACAACAATATCACTGGACAACGGTTAATAATGTAGGAGAGTCGACAGTGCACCCAGGCCGAGCCAAAGTATTGTGGGACAATCAATGGGGTAAAGCCAAAGATCCTGGCTGGTCTCTTACAGAATGGATCCAAACTCATCCTGTTGATCCCTACTAGAAACTGTCATTACTTTTCATGATAAAGCTTGCCAGTCGATCAACAAATTTTTGACCACCATAGGCATTTAGGTACACATAGTCAAGACGCCAGTTTTCGAAAAGCTTTTAGCCATCCCAATTATCTTTTATTTGCTTCAGATGTTTGGCAATAGAGAGAGCTGAAGACTTTGAGACAGAACCATTTTTAGCCCAGCGGGGCCATTGGCTAATTGATTTTTGTACTTCATTGAAGATGGGGTTAATTTGTCTTGGCGTTAGGCTTAGTTTTTCAGCTAATTCTTTGAAATATTTTTTTCTTAGCACATCTTCAATATTTCTAGTCAATAACCAACCGGCTTTAATTAGGTTATAGTAATCTAGCGATGGAAAACGGTGATCTGCATGAAGCAATCCGCTTGCTGTATGCACATGGATTTTGAGGTTGGATTTATAGCGATCAAATCGTTGCACCCCGAAAAATCCACGGCGCCCTTTTGAAACGAAAAGATGTGTAGGTGGCATCTCCAGTCCGGCTGCCTTAGCCATTAAACTATAAGCATATTCTATTTGGTATTTAATATCACTGTTTTCTTCCTCTTAACCGGGTGGGCGGTTCTGCTATTAATTCATCTAGCGAGGATGGTAATACTAATGTTGTGTTTAGTAATTTATCAAAACTATTGGCCTCTCCTAATACAAGCGCTATTTTTGTCAGAGATTCTAATGAAATTTGACCAGTTTGCTCAAATCGTTTTAAACTGCCAAGACTTATACCAGCGCGACTAGCTAATCCTGACTGAGTGAGATTAAGCTCTAGCCGTTTTTGGCGCCCTCTTTGCGAAAGCATCTGCATAATTTGTTTTGGTGTTGGATCATTTAAAGATAACATATAGACCAGTATATCACTAATATTAATATATTAGCTAATATATTAGCCAATATATTAAGCATTTTGCGCGCTACGGTTAGAATTTTTCTGTTATCATTGCCACTCAATAAAAGGTGGTAAGGCATATTTATGAATAAATTAAAACAGAAATTTTTATGCTGCTTAGTACTGCTTTTAATTATCAGCGCATCAATAATAGCCTGGTCAATTTTCATCGAACCCAATACCTAACTGATAAAACTATATCTTAACTGCTCGAGTTTGAATTTTAACGCCAAGATTTTTTTGAATTGCGTTAAAGATAGCAGCTAAGTTATCCATGCTTGGGTTGCCAGCTTTAGTAAGCATACGATGAAGACTTTTAGATGGCTTGGCTGTATCTAATGCCAATGTTTCAAAGCCAACCGTTGCATTAATAAGATCACGCAGAACCAGACGAGCAGTTTCCGGCTCATCATTGAAGAACAAAGTTACTGCCTCATCAAGTAATGCCTTAGCAAAAGCAGGATCGCGATTGACCCGTTCCATTATTGTTTGTTTAAAATCTCGAGTTAATACCATGTTAATCACCCTATACATTTAGCTCTTATCGATTCTAATTTTTTTCGCCTTTTGTACTCTTTATATAAAATTTTGGCTCTAGATATATCAGTTCGCTGACTCTTTTTCGTTCCACCACCAAATAAAATAATTAAAGCCTCTCCATCTTGCGCAAGATAAATTCTGTAACCAGGACCCCAATCGATTTTATATTCGCCTATGCCTTCAAACCATTTTATAGAAGATGTCTGCCCCATTTCCATTCTTAGTTTTGCCACCGCAATTTTTGCAGCAGCATCAGGTGATAATCCATCAAACCACTTTTTATAAGGATTAGACTGATCTTCCCGAATATATTCTTCAACTTTCACTAATTTCATTATATAAAGTACCATATAAGTTACTATTATGCAAGGGGGGTTACAACATATAATTAACCCTCAACATTTCAAATTGCATTTACATCTCTGAGCTGAAGCTACTTTACTGAATTGCTGTGACAGAACAGTGACAAATAAAAATATAAATTGAGAAATACAATCTATAATGAGCGATGATATTTAACGATTATCATTTATAAAAATTGCTAAGCGATCAACAAATTTTTGGCCGCCGTATGCATTTAGGTGTACATAATCAAGAAAATCGGCTGGCGAAGAAAATTGTGCATCATGAGAAAGATCAAGCCAATGAGCACCGTTATCCTGGCAATCTTTTTTTAATTGTGCAGAATAATTATGCCAAAATGAAGGCGGTAAAAGATCTCTCACTGGTTTGAGCATTGGCATATCTACAACTATTACTGTTATGCCAAGCTCTCTTAAATACTGCAAAGTTGCTAAAAAATAAGTAGATTGGGCAGCTAATGTTTTTGGTTTTAATTGAGCAAAACGTTTTTCATATTCTGACTTATTACCACGAAAAGGAACATGTGGATTAGGAGTAACCACATTGGTACCCACAGCAACAGAGCCGCCACCACCATAAATAGGTTGTATAGGCGCGATTATTACACTAAGAATTGACAGAGACGTCCTAGAATGGTTCAAAAACAAGGTTATGGCTACCAAACTCGCATAAACGCACTGCTTAGAGCATATATGAATGCACGCAAAACATGTAAAGCAAACCGAAATAAAAACACCAAATAAAAAGGTTTTGCAATGACCTAAAACACATTGCCCTTAGTGGTTAGCATCATTAAACTATGTATGAAAACGAAACCTTATCTTCGTTCTATCGCTTTGAAAGAATACACTGATCAGGATTATTATCCTTTCAATATTCTCTTCTTTGCTTGGCTGTCAGCGTTTTAGCTCTTGCTTTTCAAAATCTCTTTGGGCCACCCTTAGAACCAAGGGCGATGCAGCAGCGTTTTTGCCTGCATTTGAATCAATATCGTAGATATCCCCTACGGCAATATCTACAATGCATTTGGCGAGTTGGTTAGTATCTTTTGGTTTTTTGTATTTAGCCATGCCCACATTATGATATTATGAGTCAAGATGTTAAGTTGTCTATTTGTCTCTCAACAGTTCTTACGTATTGCCGTGAATGAATCAAAGAATATGCAAATAATCAAAGCCTGCGGGAAGGTGATTGTTTTTGCATTAATTTGTTGCTTATTCTCTTACATAAGCGAAGGATATGTATGGCAGAAAGCTGTTTGCTCCGGAGTTCCATTTGGTATTGCTACTGCATTTTTTCTAGGTACTTATAAAAAAAATGGGTGGTCGTGGATTGGCTGTGCTGCTATCTATTTATTAGGTCGGCTTGGATTGCAGCATTTACTTGGAATGTAGCTTATTCAAGCTGACCCACTACCTACTTTTCTAATGAAGCTGGCATTAGTTCAGATGTTTTCGGAACTATCAGCTGAATCGGTCTGGAATCAATTTCACAATGTAAAGTCAAACAAAAACGATAACTAAGACATAATATGCATACTATTTTTTGTATCCACTAGTCAGTTCACGAGCTTTCTGCCTATCTTGCAAAGCAAGACTTTCTTTCCCCAATTTTCGATAACTTTGCGCTCGCAGATCATAAACAGAAGTGTTTTCTAGATCTAAAGATAGCGCTTTATCAAAGTCGCGAATTGCATCTGCATCGTTACCTAATTGCTGATAAGCATATCCGCGCCCTTTAAAAGTATCAGAACAATAAGGATCTAAAACTATTGCTTTTGTAAAATCTGCGACTGCGCCTTTATACTGTTTAAGTTGCGTTTTGATATCCGCTCGCCCCAGGTAGCCTTTTATTGCTAATTCTGGTTCTAAGGCAAGCGCTCTGTCATATACGGCAAGCGCATCTTGAGCATGCCGGTGACTGCCAAGATAATCACCATATGCTAATAAGTCGGCTGCTGTGGAAACCATATGATTAATAGGGTCAAAAACAACGACTTTGTGCTGATAATCAATTGTCACCCTAAAATGGCTCAAAAAATTATTACCTAAAATTGCCGCATCACTTAAATCACCCATAGACACATTCTTTTTGCGAAGCATAACGGCAAAGATTGGTTTCGGAAATTTGAGCGATCCCACTTGAAGGTTTTTAAAACACTCGAAACCAATATCACCAGTCCGTAATTGTAGACCGCTAACACTATCGCATGCAGAAATTGGACCGCGCAAAAGTTTTGCAACTACACTTTCAAAAACTGTATTAAAGGTTGCACCAGTGTCTACTACAGCGGATAATTTTTCTGTCCTATCTAAAATTATTCCAATTAAAGGTATGTTATTGTAGTCTTTAAAAGGGACAACCACTGCATTTGATGAAAATGATAAAGCCTTTCTAGGATCTATCAGACTAAGTTGTTTAGCCTTGTAATCAATAGTCAAGGTAAATCTTTTCAGTATATTACCTCCTAATAATCCTGCAGTTTTATCGGGAGCATCAGAAAATGGTTGAACAAACAAACATATATTAGAAAGTGTGGAACCCCCAATAACCATTTTTTCTATGTTACAAATATCAGCATTGCTCCAAACACCATCGACATACATTGGCAAACATTCAACTTTAGTTATACTGTTTGCTGTATTTTCCCAAATTATCGTTTGTGAACAGCCGGTATCCAAAAGGAAATCAGTCTTTCTGCCATTCAATTGGATCGGCAGTAATATAAGCCCACTATTGTCATAATGAAAAGGAATTGTGACCAAACTATAATCGAGTGGCTTGAGATATTGATCTTGATAAAAGGCGTAATAATCTCGAAACATGTCAATTAGAGAGCAAGTTCTACTGTTAAACGTAAAACTGATAAATTTTATAAATAGACATGCTATCAGTCCTGAAACTATTATCCCAAACAATAATTTCCTACGCGGAGAATTTAAAATACTGAATATGTAATGGCTCTTTTTAAACATATCTAGCGATTCTCATTTATGAAAATTGCTAAGCGATCAACAAATTTTTGGCCGCCGTATGCATTTAGATGGACATAATCAAGAAAATCGGCTGGCGAAGAGAATTGTGTATCATGAGAAAGATCAAGCCAATGAGCACCATTATCCTGACAATCTTTTTTTAATTGTGCAGAATAATTATGCCAAAATGAAGGCGGTAAAAGATCTCTCACTGGTTTGAGCATTGGCATATCTACAATTATCACTTTTACTCCTCGAATTTGCAAACTAGGGGTTTTTGCCAAATTTTACCGTGCGGTAAAATTTATTGCCATATATACCTTTTTGATCTATAATTTACCGTACGGTAAATAAAACGGGTTAAAACGCATGAAAATTAATTCTCCCAAAGATTTTGCTCTTGTAATAAAGAGAACTAGAACTGATTTAAAGCTAACCCAGTCTGATCTTGCTGGCGCTTGTGGTACCGGTATACGATTTATAGTGGACTTAGAACATGGCAAACCAACATGCGAATTAGGCAAAGCAATTCGAGTGGCTTTAATGTTAGGAATTAAACTTGATGCTATTGCAGTGACTGAAAAGTAATCATGAAGAAAAACAAGAGTCTTTCAGTTAGATTACGCGGAATTCCTTTGGGAATTCTTGAGCAGACGCAAGATGGTAAACTACGGTTTGAATATCTTGACAGTGCGCAAGTACCCATCTCACAGAGTCTACCGCTTAGCAGAAAACGCTATGGAAACGTGCTTTGCGAAACATATTTTGGTGGACTTTTACCGGAAAGTGTAAATGCTCGTCAAGCAATAGCCGCAAAGTACGGTGCTAATCCAAATAACACATTTAGCCTCCTTGCCTCTATAGGGCACGATTGTGCTGGAGCTGTATCTTTGGTACCTATAAATACTCCTGTAGTACCAGATGGATCAAATACGCTTAAAATTGTGCAATTGTCAGATTCTGATCTTGAAAAACACATTATTGACTTACCACAAAAACCACTTTTTATGGGGGTTAGAGGTTTGCGGCTGTCTTTAGCGGGTGTGCAAGAAAAAGCAGCCGTGTGTGTCAGAGATAATAAGATATGCCTTCCTACAAACGAAACACCAACAACGCACATCCTAAAACCAGCAATTAAGCGATTTGATTCAACAGTTCAAAATGAGTATCTGTGTATGAAAGCAGCTTCTAAACTGGGTATTCCCGTTCCTGATGTTGACATTCGTAAAGCAGGCTCGCAGCAGTATCTATTGATAGAGCGTTTCGATAGACGTTTTTTAAACAATAACCATATTGTTCGAATTCATCAAGAAGATTTTTGTCAAGCCTTGGGGGCCCAGCAGAAATATGAGCGATTTGAAGGTCCAGGACTCAAAAGCTGCTTCGACCTTCTTCTTAGATCGACCATTCCTGCAATTGACCGAAACAGACTCATAGAGATAGTGGTTTTCAATTTTATAATAGGAAATGCTGATGCTCACGCTAAAAACTTTGCCTTACTGTACGACGAATTAGGCAATTTCCGTATTGCACCATTCTATGATATTTTGTGTACCCAAATCTACGAAGATCTTACCCATGATATGTCAATGAAAATCGGAAACCAATACAAATTCAATAAGGTTACTGTAGAAGATTGGCAGCTGTTTTGCCAACGAGCCGAATTGTCTTTTCCAATTCTGCGTCGCATGGTTGAAAATCAAAGCAGGAATCTACCAATTATTCTCCGTCAGCTTGATGATATTCTAAAGAAGACAGAATTCAAAACCGCATTTACTTCACGTCTTTGCAAGCAAGTGGAAAAAAATTGCCAAGCTTTGAGACAGCGGTTCAAATTCGAGAAATAGAAAAGTTACTGCCTCATCAAATAACGCCTAATGACGGTATCTAATGACTGTCATTTATGAAAATTGCTAAGCGATCAATAAATTTTTGGCCGCCATAAGCATTCAGATGGACATAATCAAGAAAATCGGTAGGCGAAGAAAACTGTGCGTCATGAGAAAGATCAAGCCAATGAGCACCATTATCCTGGCAATCTTTTTTTAATTGTGCAGAATAATTATGCCAAAATGAAGGCGGTAAAAGATTTCTCACTGGTTTGAGCATTGGCATATCTACAACTATTACTGTTATGCCGAGCTCTCTTAAATACTGCAAAGTTGCTAAAAAATAAGTAGACTGGGCAGCCAGTGTTTTTGGCTTTAATTGAGCAAAGCGTCTTTCATATTCTGGTTTATTACCACGAAAAGGAACACGTGGATTAGGAGTAACCACATTAGTGCCCACGGCAACAGAGCCGCCACCACCATATATAGGTTGTATCGGCAAGCGATTAAATAATACTGCTTCTGCTTGTGTGTTCAAAGCTGTATTGTGTATTGAATTAAATAAGTGTTCTACAAATGTATGAACTGCCAAATTAATGTCTTGCCGATATTTAAATACAGCCAATTGGTTTTTTATTAGCCAAAAATATTTTTCTATTGTATTGCTAAATGCATAATCTACTAAATTTACCATATCTACATACGGACTTAAAAACTGAAAAGTCTCTGTGGCACTGGCTGAAGCCAGTGTGGCATCTAAAAAAGAACGGGGGCTTAAACTGAGAATTACTATTTTAGGATGATGTGATTTAGTAAAAAAGGCTTTGCTCATCAAATAATAATCCGATGGCATAGCACCACCCATGGCGAGATTGACCAAATGCAAATTAGCAGTATTATATTTTTTATCTAAGTGCTGCAATGATTTTTCTAATGCCACACAGTTGCGATCAGTGACACAATCTCTTGATTGATTTAAAGCTATTGCATCCGCCTGTATAAAAGCCGCATTAATTTGCGAATCTCCCATTGCCACTATATCTGGTGCAGGAGTTGAGAAATACGCTCTTGCCACCCACCAGGGCCAAGGGCCAAATTGTTCACTCTCATAAGAACAATTTTTCACGAAAAGTTTTAATTTATTCAACGAATCATTAGGGACACTACTATGTTTTGGGTTATTTTTTGAGCTGTGTTTGCGTGATTCTTGTAATAGCAAAACACTGGTTGGCAGTATGTTCAATATAACGAAGATAAGTAACGAAGCAACTGTTACAACAGAAAACCATTTTGGCCGTTTGTTATTAGTAATAGACGCACTAGATAATGGTGATATGTCTTTTTCACGAACAAGCGTTTTATTGGCTAACATCGTCATAATTTAATACCTGTCTCGGCTAAGTGCCTTCGATCAGTCGTATTAACCTTATTTTGATCAGTGGTATTAGTTTTATAGAGCTCGTGCTCAGCAATATAATCAGCAATCAATTTGATCATCTTAATACTACCAGTAGTACTAAGATGCACAGTGTCACCAAAATCTTGATCATTAAAACAATTAACATCATCTAAATCTAGAAAATGAGCACCAAAAGATTTGGATAACACTTGCAAATTATCTTTATAAAGAGCTGATATATATTCGGGCAAAAGGTCTCTGTTAACAGAGGTAATAGGCATAGCCACAACTAAAACTTTAATGTTATTGTCCTCTGCTATCTTCAGTACATCTACGAAGAAACTCGATTGACAAGTAAAAGTATCCCAATTAATTTTGCCATAGCGTACACGATATTCGTCTAAGTTTTTCGTAAGACGATCTGGGTCTAACTGCACCTTAGGTTGAAACAAAGCTTGATTGGCTCCTATAGCCATCGGATTATAGGAAGGCAAAAGGTTGTGTATATTAGTTACAACAGCTTCGTTTGCAAAAGTAGATGGCTCATCTCGGCCATCTATTAAGGGACCCGCTTGTGTATATAATCTTTGACCTTGCTTGGTGCAAAAAGCTAGTATCTCGTTTCTCTGTCCATAGATAGGAAAATGCTGGGCTAGAAAATAATCTAGATGCGACTGCCAGTCTTTTCCCTTATATAAATATATTGCTCCATCTTTGTCTGTAGCAGAAAAATATTTAGACAAACAACGATACGGATCTGTACTAGCTGGGCTAGCAAGCAGATTATCTACAAAATCACGCGGACCAACTCCATATATAAGAAGCTTGGGATGGTCTTTACCAGTCAACAAAAGTTTTGTAATCAAATAAGCGTCCGAAGGCATTAATCCGGGCAAAGCAAAACTAAAGTTTTCAGCTTCATTATTACTTTGTTTACTCATAAGTGAGCTGAGTAAATCGCTTTTGTGGTGAAGTGCACCATTGATGGTGTGATTATGAAAATGAGCATCAGCAAGATTGACCGGAGTCAGAACTAAGGAAGAGCCAATGATTACTATTTTGGCTGGATTATTTCTTTGACGATTAAAATCAGTCAACGCCCATTCAGTCCAAGTTTTTTCTTGGATTTCGGCCAAATTATTTTTGTCTTTAATTGATTCCATGTCTTTAAACGGCTCTATGACTTTAACTGTCAAGAAACCAATGCTCAAGAAAAACAATAAAGCGATGACGAATCTAGACATCATTAAAATATTTACTGCAAGATCAACTCGAGACCGTAAGACAGTAATAATTAGAATTGGAAGTATATAAAGCGCGGAGAGCTGTCAGGACTAAATATAGTCAAGACGCACATCAAAATCACCATAACTGCTACTTGAATAGCCCAAGGGGGACTTTGATAAAAACGCTTATCGTTCAGCCAATTCACTATTACTTGAGAAACCATTAGCAATGGTAAAAGCAATAGAAGACCAGGGAAAATTATCGGATCGCGAATTTGCAAAACGGCCAATTGCTTGATACTGAAATGCAACAGCTCATAGGGAGCATGCATCAACTGCTTAATAATGTGCCAAGCAATTTTTTCGCTGTCCGCACGAAATAGCACCCAACCTAAACATACGAGTTGGAAAGTACAAATAATTGAGACAACGTGATAAAGCTTAGATTCCAAAATTGCTTTTGGTACGCGCAGTCTTTCTAACAATTCAGTATATTCTTTATGCAAAATAAGCAGCGCACCCTGGTAAGCACCCCAAAGAAGAAAGTGCGAACCAGCACCATGCCATAAACCACCTAATGTCATTGTTATGAATAAATTGCGATAACTCATCCACTTAGAACAACGTGAACCACCTAAAGGTATATAAAGGTAGTCACGCAACCAGGTAGAAAGACTTATATGCCAACGACGCCAGAAGTCGCTAACGTTAGCAGCTAAATAAGGCAAATTGAAGTTAATTGGTACCTTATAGCCAAACAATTTAGCTGAACCGCGAGCAATATCTGTATAACCAGCAAAATCAAAAAAGATTTGAAAAGCAAATGCGTAAACAACAAGCCACATATCTATTGATGAAAATTGCTCAGGATGATTAAAGCCTGCCTGAACGACCAAAGATAAATTATCAGCTAGCAATACCTTTTTGGCTAAGCCCATTAAAATGAGCTGCATACCTTCATCGAGATATTCCCACTTAAATTTAGCTGGAATACTCAATTGTGGAATGAAGTCTTGATAACGTTTGATCGGTCCAGCTATCTGAGTAGGGAAGAATGAAGCAAATAAAGCAAATTCAGGGAAAGATTTGACTAATGGTTTTCCCTTATAAATTTCTGCCACGTAATGAATGAATTCAAAAACAAAGAAAGATATGCCCAAAGGCAAAATTATATGTAAATGTGGCTCATGCCAATCAATATGGGCTAAGCCTAGTGTTCCCTTAACACTTACCAAAGCAAAGCCAGCATATTTAAAAATACCAAGAGTAATCAAGTTGGCAGCCACTGTAGCGATAAGCCAGCCCTTTTTGTGTTTTTCGCTTTTTGCCAAGCGATTAACCATTAAGAAGTTAACTACAGTCAAACCTAAAATAAGTAGTCCATAAACAGGACGCCAAGACATATAAAAAACGTAACTGGCTACCAGAAGTAAAGGCACACGAAACTTATGCGGTACAAGCCAGAAAGAAATAAAAACTATAGGCAGAAAAATAAGATACTGCAGGCTGTTAAATAACAAAATTTATCCCCCAAGCTTGGCGGTTATCAATAGTGAATTTACCAATGATAAAGGTTAGATTTCAAGTATGTCTAGTGGAAGAGCCTTCTATTAAGCTAAATGTCTTTAGGTTGGACTTCACTGTGTGAATGCTCGGCTTCTTCATGTGCCTTTATGAAGCCTTCTGGCACCAATTGATAACCCCCACCATAAACAGTTTTAATATATTTTCGTTCTGATGTTTCTAACCTTGTTCTCAAATGCCTAATATGTACGCGAATTGTATCAACGTCGTCATCCGGAGAATATCCCCATACTTCTTCCAACAACTTTCCGGTTGAAACAGTTTGTCCGTGATGTTGCATCAAGCAATGCAAAATCTCAAATTCAGTTGGTGTTAACTTTACAACCCTATCTTGTACTTTGGCTTGCAAATTTTCCGGAATAAGAATGATTTCACCAGCAGTCAAAATCTCAGGCAAATTCGCTGAATCAGGCGAACCACCAGAACGTCTCAATAATGCTCTAACCCTCACTTGCAATTCGGGAATCTCAAAAGGTTTGACTAGATAATCATCAGCACCAGCGTCAAAACCAGAAACTTTATCTTTAGTCATACCAAGAGCAGTAAGCATCAATATTGGAATTGGATTAGTGACCGGATTCTGCCTCAATCTTTGAGAAACAGTAAAACCATCCAAATCTGGCATCATGACATCTAAAACAATTAGATCAGGCTTATTTTGCTGAGCAAGGGCTAATCCTTTTATGCCATCGTGCGCCACGGTAATGTGATGACCCAATAGCTCAAGATTTATTTTTACCAACTCTGCTATTGCTTGATCATCGTCAATAACTAAAATTCTCGCCAAGATTCTTCTCCTATGAGAGTTGCCTTTTTTGTTTATACAAACTGTGACATTTAAAGTACGTTAGCCGTAGTCAATTTTACGGCAATTTTGACTTTACGCTCACCCCGTAAAATTGTAAGTGTAACAACTTGACCTGGCTTTTTCAGCTCAAGATATGACAAGAGGTCATCTACCGAGTGCACATTGACATTATCGACAGCAGTAATAATATCAGCAGCATTAACATCCAGACTTTGGATAGTAAACGGTCCTTGCTGATAAACCGATAATTTTGCACCACATAAACCTGCTGCTGCTGCTGGTCCTTTCTCATCTAGTTTAGTGACACGTAAACCTTTATCAACCACCTGTACAGCCTGTATACCAAGATCAGGCCTTACGATTTGGTGATTGGCAATCAATTGCGGCACAATTTGCTTGGCTATATTAATAGGAATAGCCAAGCCAATTCCCGCTGATTGTCCTGAACGACTGAGAATGGCGGTAGTGATACCAATTAGTTTACCTTGAGAATTTAATAATGGCCCGCCAGAATTTCCAGGATTGATAGCTGCATCTGTTTGTATTATCCCCTTTATTAGTCGGCCGTTTTCAAGTCTTAGAGTCCGCCCCAGACTGGAAATAATTCCTTGGGTCATAGTACGGTCCAAACCAAAAGGATTGCCTATAGCAAATACTCTGGCTCCTACTTCTAAATTTGACGAATCTCCATAAGGAATTATTGTCAATTTAATTGCTAAAGGCAGATCAATTTTTATCACTGCTAAATCATTGGCTGGATCAACGCCTACAATTTTAGCCGTCAAAACTGTGCCATCAAAAATTGTTGCCCGCAAAGCATTAGCATGCTGAATAACATGATAATTAGTAAGAATATAGCCATCATCACTGATGATAGTCCCCGATCCAAAACCTTCATGCGGAACAAGATTAAACATAGAATCTTCCGGAGCCGCTGTGGTAGAAATATTTACTACTGCTTTATTTGCACTTTTATAAATGCGAATATTATTGGCTTCTTCTTCACTGATATGCGAAGTAACAATTTTATCTTGTGACGCACTGGCAGCTGCTCTTAAAATCGCAAAGCTCGCTGGCAAGAAATTTATGCTGACAATGACTAGCAAAATAGAAGGCACCGCACGATTAAGTTTCAAGTAGATGTTCCTCCTATTTTTGGTTCTGTTCCGGCAAGTATACGGCCAATATTGGCTTTGTGTCTTAGGGTGACATAAATAAAACCAAGTATGCAATAACAAATATAGCTTGGTATTGTCTGGAAAAATATCATAAGTGGAATACAAGCGGCTGTAGCCAGAATGGAAGCCATAGAAACTATTTTACTTGTATAAAGCACAATCATCCAAGTAATAAAGGTACATGCTCCTACTCTCCAATCTAAAGCAAATAATGTGCCCAAACCAGTAGCCGCACTCTTCCCACCCTTAAAACCAAGAAAAATCGATCGACTATGACCGATTAAAGCAGCTGTTGCAAGCAAAACAGGGAAAAGAAAAGACTCATACGTTGGTTCGATGTACGCACCTTCAAGCCATGGTTTGTCCATGAAATATAGCTTTTCACTTTCGGTCGCAAAGAGCACAGGCAAATATCCCTTTAAGAAATCTATTATAAAAACAGCTATGCCCGCAACTTTGCCAACATTGCGATAAACATTAGTAGCGCCCGTAGAACCACTGCCAACTGTTCTAATATCTATCCCTTTTAAAACTTTAGCCAGCCAATAACCGGTTGGTATTGAACCAATTAAATATGCAATGACGAAACAGAAACAAATACCAACCATCGATTATTTATTCCTTTCTCTGGCCCTCAATTTAAATTTTATCGGAGTTCCAGAAAAATTGAAGGCTTCTCTGAACTTTCGTTCTAAATAATGCTGGTAATTATCTGTCATCAATTCTGGATCATTGACAAATAGCAAGAAAGTGGGTGGATGACTATCTACTTGTGTAGCATAGTAAATTCTCAATCTCTTAGAACGTTTACCTGAAGGAGGAGGTGTCAGGGCCACCGCTTCGTTTATTACTTGATTTAATAAGGCCGTTTGCACTTTCTTGCCACCTTGCTCATAGGCTTTTTTTGCAGCCGTAAGTAAATCATTTGTCCTTAACTTATTTATTGCGCTAGAAAAAATAATGTCAGCAAAAGCAAGTTGTTTGAGTTCGCTCTTTATTTCGGCCGTAAATCTATTCATAGTTCGCGAGCTACGATCTTCCATTAGATCCCATTTGTTCATAACAATAATTGCTGCTTTACCAGCTTCTTCAATTTTAGTGGCTAACTTTTGTTCTTGATTAGACACTGGTTCGTTGACATCGATAAGTAAAGCAACGACATCTGCTCGATCAATTGCTTTTAAGGCTCTTACAACCGCAAATGCTTCTATACCATAGTCAACTTTTGACTTACGTCTAACTCCAGCTGTATCAATTACAACGTATTCTTGTCCTTCAAATTTTAACTTGGCATCAATAGCATCACGAGTAGTACCGGGCTCTGCTGAAACTATTGTGCGTTGACGACCAAGCAATACATTTAGCATTGATGATTTGCCTACATTTGGCTTACCTACAATAGCTAAAGCAATTGTTTCTTTTGTTTCCTCTGCTTCTTCTAATTCTTCCTCTTCATTGCCGTTTGGTTCTTCTTTCTTTTTTTTATACGATTTAGGGAAAGCTTGAGTTACTCTATCTAATAAATCTCCTACTCCACCGGTTCCGCGCATAGCAGACAATGACACAGGTTCTCCTAAGCCAAGGCGATAAAAATCAAAAACATTGTTTGCTTCAGCTGGCGTATCTATTTTGTTTACTGCCAGTATGGCCGGCTTATCTGTGCGTCTGAGCATCTTAGCTACATCTTCATCGTACGGATTGAATCCATTTTTCCCGTCGACCAGAAAAATTATGACATCTGCCTCTGTGAGAGCAAGTTCCACTTGTTCAAGCACTTGTTTCGACATTTTTTCTTTATCATTCAGAATAATGCCACCGGTATCGATTACTAGAAAATCTTCTCCTGCCCAATGAACTTCGTGATAAAGGCGGTCGCGAGTTATGCCAGGGCTATCAGCCACAATGGCAGTGCGAGTCCCAACCATACGATTGAATAGCGTTGATTTACCCACATTAGGCCGACCCACAATTGCGACAATATTCATAGATCTATATCGCTATTGCTCGTCCTTGGGTTTATCTGCTTTTGGTTTGATAATTTTTTCAACTTTAAATGGTCCAAATTTTTTGCCCAGCTTGGGTGCTTGAGCATCTAGAAAGCGCATAAGAACGTCCTTCGCTGTATTCAAATATACAGCCAGCTCTGTATCTCCCCCTTGGTCTGGATGAACACCGGGTGCAGCTATCGCCCTCTTCCAGGACTCTTGCGCAATTTCATACGTAATATTATCAGGCCGCACGCCTAAAATCAAACACGCCTTTCTTACATCTGGTGGCACCACTCGTGGTTTGAAGGGAAAATTTTTAGGTGGAGTCTTAACATCTGCTTCTTCTACAATCGGAGATTCTGAGCTTTTTGTTGAACCAACAAATTTGCTACGGGCAGGATTGTTTAACCAAACCTCGAATTCTTTTCCACTGCCGATTGAGTATCCATGCGAAAATTCAGCCATTTGTTCAGCAGTAGTTCTGATATGACTTTGTATTAGATCGCGTAATTCATCACCAGAACCAGAAGGCTTTTCTTCAATACTACTCTCTCTTTTCTCCTGAATCGCCATATCACCTGTATCAGTTTGGCTGTTTTTGAGGGGAACCGAGCTTTGTGGCATTATAGGCTTGTCTTTCAATAAAGAAATAAGCTTGATTTCGGCAGGCGCACTATCAGGAGGGATCGGCGTTTCTGGGACGGCCAGATGATTGCCTGTGTCCCCCAAACCAGCACGAATTTTCGAGGCTAAGTCCTTGTGCAATTCGGCAACAACTCGAGATATCTCAGTATCGGATTTATCGACTGGCTTCTCGGGTTCAATAATAGGATGCGATCCTGTTAAGCGCTCCAGTGGCAAAACGACCTCTTCTAATTTAATCGTTCCAATTGGTAAAGAAGAAGGCTTAATCGCCGGAGGGACCTCAATACCAGCCTGATTAAGTATTTTTCCAAAGGTTTGCCCTTTGACGCTCTGGCCCGAGCCAGGATCTCTTTCTATTTGATTGGGTAAAGATCCGCCCTTTAATCGAGCAAAAGGAGAAATAGACAAAGCTTGCTTATTGCCTTTATTCGCTTCTAGGCTAATTAGTGAACCGTAAGATATTGCACCTGGCGCCAAGGCATTTTCCATACTCTCACCACTTGTGAGCCTTAACTTCGCGTCAACACTGAGAAGATTTTTGGCATAGTCTTTTAGCGATGACACTTTGAAGTAATAAACGGTCTCTATGTCCTTCCAGGACATGTGAGCTAATTGATTAAAATAATCACTCATCTGAGGACCGTTATTCGCAAAATTGAATGTGACTTCCTCTGCTTTATCAGTCTCTTTGTTTTTAACCAGGGTTAAATTATCACTAATTTCTTCGCTTGGCTTGATTGATACATTAGCTTTATGTGAGCTAGTTTTTTGTGAGCCGCTTATGGCTAACCTTTCTTTTAATTCATTGTTCTGCAGCTCTAACTGTCTAAGCTGCCAAGTAAGGTCCGAAGATGTCTGCACATCCATGCCAAAGTCGCCGCCCCGGGCAGCAATTATCAGTTTCATTATCTCAGCGTGGCGATAAATAGCTGACCTTGAAACTTTAAGCTCGTCAGCTACGGTAAAAGGATTGATATCCCAAGCCTGGGCTCTCACTGCGTCAATCGCCTTTTGTATAGTCTCAGAGCTTAAATTACTGAGTTCTCGGTCTTCATCCTGCATTAGCCTAAATCCCGCCCGTTCCGCACTTACCAAACAGTCAGTTTCTATATTCTAGCCCTTATTAGTGATTAACGTTAAGTAGTGACTATGACCAAAACACCACCTTGATATAAAATTTCGGATATGCAATCAATAAATAGTTAAAAAATGAAATTGCAGCAGAAAAATAAAGATTGAAATGGCAAAAGTGCGCATCCTAATAACAGGCAAAGTGCAGGGCGTTTTCTTTCGCCAAAGTGCACGCCAACAAGCAAAAACTCTTAAATTAGGAGGCTGGATAAAAAATTTGCCCGACGGCAATGTTTTATCTGAAGCCATGGGCGTAGAAAGCTCGCTTCTAGAATATATTGCTTGGTGTAAAACAGGACCAGCGCGGGCACAGGTAACAAATACTATTGTTGAATGGCTTGAGAATAAAGAAGACGGCTTTATAATGCCCCTAGCTCAAGAATTCGAAATTACTGGCTAGGCGCAATGTAACGCGAACCAGGACCTTCAAACAAACGATAAGCTTCTTTTGCTGCCGCTTGTTCTTGTTTTTCGTCATTTGTTCTCAAATCGGCAGCTTTAGCCAGAGCTGGTCCTTGATCACTCATATTGAGTGGCACCGAGGCCATTTCGAAAGCTGCTCCTGTGCCTAGGCCAGAGTCATTTATTTGGTTTTTTTTTTGGCCAGCAGATGCTATTTGACCATCAGCTTGCACCTTAATCATTACTTTTAAGTCTTTATCAAAATCACAAGCGAAAGCGGCCCCTTTTATATATTCAACTTTGTTTTCAATCATTTTTTGAAAGTTTTCCACAAAAACACCAATAGTCAAAACAGTATCGGTTATTTCAATTGGAAAAGCATGTGTTGAAACCAGAGAAAAAGTCGGCAAATGACGACGTTGTAACTCAGCAAGAATATTTTGCCATGCAATATCTATATTATTCTTATCTGGTTCTTTAACAAAAGCTATCTCTTTTACCCCTGCAGACTCAATGAAATCTATTTGCGTAGGCTTCTCTTCTTCAGAAGAAACATTTACATGGAGCTTGTCCAGACCAGCTGAAATATTTTCTTCGACTTTACCAACCGACTCAATACTTTCTTTTATTATCTTGTTCACTGAATTATCGAGCAAATTCTTGGCTTCGGGGCTCAACAATACTGGTACATCGTCAGACAATTTCGTATTGATCGGCTTGTCCTGTTTAATCAGATTTTGTTCTACAATACCCGCACTACCACCATTTAATCTAAGAGCATTTTCTAGCTTTTGCAAACGTGACTCAACATTTTTCCATTGAGCAATGTCTAAACGTTGGCATAAAGAGAGTAGTCCAATTTCGAGATTCATTATTGGTTGACTTGATCGACGACAAGAAATTTCCAAACGATCAACTTCTTCAATCATTTGTATTAATTCGTTTTGATCCACAAGTTTGGCTAAATCGACAAGAAAATGGCATTGACCAGATTGCTTTTCTCCATAAGATGCCTTTACAATATTGAGCATGTGTTTGGCCAGTTCGGAAGCTATTAAATGTGCTTCGCGTCCGGAAGCAAAAAGCTCTTGCAGTAAAGAAAGGACTTCTTTTCCCTCTCCTTTAAAGATATGAGCACACATGAGATTTAAAATGTCTTCAGGCAATGCACCGGTAAGCAATAATACATCATGAGTTGAAATAGCCTGCCCATTACCACCCAACAAGCTAATTTGATCCAACAAACTTACAGCGTCTCTAAGCCCACCGTTAGCCCGTGTGACTAAAGCGCTTAACGCTTCTTTTTCAATAAAAATATTCTCTTTTGCTGAAATAGACTCTAAATGTGCAAGCATTGCTTGTTCATTAATTAGACGAAAAATAAGTTTCTGACAGCGACTGACTATAGTCGGTAAAACTTTATGTTCTTCAGTAGTAGCAAGAATGAATATAACGTTAGCCGGAGGCTCTTCAATTGTTTTTAGCAAGGCATTGAAGGCTTCTTTTGTGAGCATGTGACATTCATCAATAATATATAGTTTAAATCTGCCACCACAAGCAGACAGCGGTGCTCTCTCAATTAACAAACGAGCATCATCCACACTATTATTAGAAGCCGCATCAATTTCAAATACTGAAGGAGAGATTCCTTGTTTGATTTCGATACAGCTGGTACATTTCTGACATGGTTCAGCAATAGGCCCTAATTCACAGTTTAGAGACTTAGCAAAAATGCGGGCAGCCGAGGTTTTGCCTGTTCCGCGAGGACCTGTAAAAAGGTAAGCATGAGAAATTCTATTATATTTAATAGCATTGGTGAGCGTAACAGTAATATGCTGCTGTCCCACAAGTTCTGATATGGCTTGCGGTCGGTATTTAAGAAATAGTGGTTGATATTGACTAAGCATTTATTCTCGAAAGAGAAACAGTGACTGGAATTACATGACCAATATTTAATATTGCCGCTTAATTGTCAGTATTGAACCGTATATTTAGCGTTTTAACATCTAATAGTTTTCTATAGATTTTATATCTAGATTCACGAATCAATTATTTAAGTACCGAATGTATTAAGCTGATCAAGGAACATTATCATAAAAGGGTCCTCACTTCTTTCAGTATAAATTCGTCTGGGCATTTAAACAATGTTTGCTTTAGCCAATCACGTAAATTCTGTTCTGGTTAATTCATTATTAAACAAAATCACTTCGTCCAAAGATGTGAAAATTCTTTCTGTGGACGAATTAACTGCCTTAGCGAAAGAAATAAGAGAAGAAATTGTTTGCAATCTCAATAAAACAGGTGGACACCTGGCTTCTAATTTAGGCATTGTTGAAATAACTTTGGCTTTGCATTATGTATTCAACTCGCCTACGGACAAAATTTTATTTGATGTTGGACATCAATGCTATGTACACAAAATGCTTACAAGTAGACGTGATCAATTTGATACCCTTAGACAATACAAAGGACTGAGCGGCTTTATAAATCCTCTAGAAAGCGAACATGATGCGTTCTTGGCTGGTCATAGTTCAACTTCTGTTTCTTTGGCAGTGGGCATGGCCATTGCCAGAGACTTATTGAGTCAAAAACATAAAGTGATTGCTTTAATTGGTGACGGCGGTTTAACAGGCGGCATGGCTTTAGAGGCGATAAATCACCTAGGACATCTGGGTAAAGACGTCCTTATAATCCTTAATGACAACGAAATGTCTATTAGTGAAAACGTAGGCGGTTTCTCCCAGTACATGAAGCGCATCAAGGAAACTTATTTTTATCGCGATATTAAAGAAAAAATCCATCAAATAGAGGATAAGCTAGATCAAGCTCCCCTGGATACTGACTTAAGAACAATGATCGAGCTGGTTAAAAAAGAAGCTAAAGCTAAAATTGAAACACCTGGTATTGTCTTCGAAAAACTTGGTGTTGATTATAGTGGTCCGATTGATGGACATAATATCCAAGCTGTTATTGCTGCCCTCAATGAAGTTAAAGATAAAAATACACCTCAATTAGTGCATATAATCACACAAAAAGGAAAAGGGTATGCTCCTGCTGAACAAAATGCAATTAAATATCATGGCGTCAGTGCCCACAGCTTAGAGCCCGCTTTAGCTGAACCCTCTGCTAAAAACAATGAGCCTGTTCCTTACAAAGCACAACCGGTAAAAACAAAAGGCAAAACTTATTCAGAAGTATTTTCGCAGGCGTTAATCGAATTAGCTCCCATAGAACAAAATATGGTGGTCATTACACCAGCAACAGCCGAAGGCAGTGGGGTAGTGAAATTCGGTAAAGCTTATCCAGAACGCTTCTTTGATGTAGCCATTTGCGAACAGCATGCTGTCACAATGGCTGCTGGTATGGCTAAAGCAGGGCTAAAACCAGTCGTTTCAATTTACTCTACGTTTTTACAACGAGCCATGGATCAGGTAATTCATGATGTTGCCATTTTAAAATTACCAGTTATTTTTGGCATTGATAGAGCCGGTTTGGTTGAAGACGGAGAAACACACCAAGGTGTTTTTGATATTGCTTATTTGCGCAGTATCCCCAACTTCAAAGTACTAGCTCCTAAAGACGCCATTGAATTGCGCAATATGCTTTTCTCCGCTCTCAAAAACGCAGATGGGCCAGTAGCTATCCGCTTCCCGCGCTCGCAAGCTATTGCTGCCGAAAATATGCAAAACAATAAATTTACCGAAATAGACTACGCTAACTGGGAAATAATAGAAACTGATTACTCTAGTAAATCCGGTGATTTAGCTATTCTCGCTTACGGCTCGATGGTCGATACCGGGATACAGGCTTTAAAACTGATCAGCAATAAATCAAATGGATCTGAACCGTCTTTACCCATACTCATTAATGCTCGCAGCAGCAAACCCTTGGACGAGTTCATGCTCAATGTCTTATTTAAGTCCACAAAAAAGATGATCACGCTGGAAGAAGCTTGCTTAACAGGCGGCTTCGGTACGGCAATACTGGAGTGGGCATCCAACAAAAAATTGAAAGATCCCAAGCAAAAACAACCAGAAATTTTCTGCTTAGGCGTACAAGATCAATTCGTCGAACACGGCGCCAGAAATATTTTATTGCAAAACCAGGGCCTAGACCCTCAATCAATAGCTAATTTTATTAACACTATAACCGCTTAAACCAATATCAAAAGCATGCCGAACAACAACAACGATCAAAACAATCTGTCCGCATGTTCCGACAACGATTTTTATAAACTGGAAGGGCAGCAACTAAAAGATTGGTGGCAAAGACTATTAACTCCTCCGGCAAAAACATCTATTGTGTTTCTAATTAGTTCTCCTGCATTATTAATCATTGCATGGTACATAGACAGTAGTCGTGCCCTGATCATGCTACCCATTTTTGCTATTGTTTATCTTATTGTGCTCTTGCTTTTACTTGATAGCATTAACCACCAGCTGAGGTATATTTGTGAAATTACTAAATCCGATACTGGGATGGAAGTCCGTTCATTATTTTTTCATAAAAAAATCAATTGGAAAGACATTGTAGATTTTTTTCCTATTCAAGATGGCGAATATCTTTTACTTACCAAAAATGATGAATTTTTCCTTGCTGGCAGCTTACTGAACAATTCAGGCTTCATTGATTCTATTCAAAATCATATTTCTGTACCTATTGCAAGCTATGATTGGTCGCATAGAATCTCACAATATGTGTTCGATGGCGCAAAGGACGCCGGAATAGCTGTAATTATCGCCTTAATATGTTCTCTGTACACTATGGGACAGTCTTACATAGCAGGGAAAACTCTCGGGAATTTACATCTCTGGGATTTACCTATCTTGGTTCTTTTTCTCATTGTGCCCTGGCTAATGTGGGTGCAAGTATATAAATCACCTTCGCTTATACGGGTTAGCAATACAGATTTATTTTTGCGATTAGGTTCTCGCACGCAAAGTCTTAAGTGGGAACAAATAAAGAGTATAAAGAATTTACATCCAAATCTTTTCCTCATCCGCTCTGACTTAGGCTGGTTTGTATTACCTACAGGATTTGTCCCACAAAAAGATGATCTAAATAAACTGCTCCACGCTCGCAAAGAACAGCTGTTACTTTTTCAAAATAGACCAAAGATTGATTAAATTGTTATGAGAAGTCACAAATTCAGTGATCTCTAAAAATATTATGCAGCCACGCCAGTCACATGCAAATCAATTAGAATCGCATCCCAGGGAACAACAATAAGACCATCCTCAGTCTTCTGTACTAAATCAATAGGCAAGAGTATTTGTATATCTCTATGAATACTTTTATAATCGCGCTGCAACAAAGCTGCCAATTTTCTTATACTCATAGCACCATGCTTACGTAAAGCATAAATAAGTTCCATTCGACATGGAGTAAGCTTCTTCCACATATGACTGGCACTTTCAAAATACAAATGATTCAAAGGTTTAGTTGAAAGCCCATCTTCAGCTAATCTAAATGCTGTGCTAAGTTCATCAAATAAATCATCTTCGCTTCTAATACCTATTAAAAGTTGCTTTTGTTTCTTCTGATTTTTTGTCTTAGTCTTACTCATTTCATTCGTTTCCTATACTTGCGCACATCCTGTTTGAAATCATTTAACAATTTTTCCAGACTAATAAACTGATAAACCTCTTCTCTCTTACCAATATGACGGTGATCACCCTTACCTTTTTCATTATCATATCTAGTAATACATGTACCATCTAATTTGCCAAAATAAAGACGATATTTAAAGCCGTGAGAACGCTCTTTATCTTTCGGCACCTTCCATACAACTGCTTCAATAACGGTGCCATCCTTAAAATCCTGCTTGAAATAACTAAGTAATTCGGCGTCCATATGGCAATTATGCCATAAGTCATTCAAGACATCAATAGAGACCAATTATCATTTTATCTTGCAACTATATAATTCTTCCTGCTCAATATTTATTTTTGGCTACCAATTATTACGTATCATATATAAAGGTAATTCTCCTGCGAGATCGCATTACTAAACACAATTACAAAACTATCAGGTCTAATCTCTGTCGCATTAATGCGTTTAATCTACTGAATGCCTACTGGCTCAGACTGAATTCCTTGACGCTCCGATTTTCGAATTTTTTCGACAGTCATTTCCAGCGTACTTTCTAAGTTATTGCCAATGTTATACATTGCCACAGCATGTTTGCCGATAGCAATATTGTCGGGTTTCTCTTCATTTGCTAATTGATAGACTGCGCTTATGTGTTCATTCAAGTTTTGAATTCCATTAGCCCAGTCTTGCCACAATGGTGACAGTTCTGCTTTGATTGCTTTGGGTACAAACACTCTTGTTACACCAGCTTTGGTATCATTAACGTCCTCAGCAAAAATATGAACAATTGGTTCCATGGTGCTCACAAAAACATACAGCCGTTCCGGCCGCGGCGGCAAATAACAAGAAGTCTTCAAAAGTGCTTTATCTGAAATTGATTTGGGGTAAGCAAGAATAGCCTTATCTTCAGGCTGAACATCTTTACGCGTAACCTCTAAATAAATATTGATTGACTGCTGTTGTATTTGTTGAAGAGACAATCCGGTATCTCTTAAAAAATTTAGGGTGAGGATCTTGGATTTGTCTAAACTGGAGCCAGCGGAGCTAGCAGAACCAGTTCCGTCGCTACTTTCTTTTGGCAAATCGCTTGGCATATTAGTAGCAATCGCTGAACTAGCTTGTTGTCCCAGAAATACTAGTCCAAATAATATTAGAGCAATACTAGTGAAGCATAATACAAATTTGTTAGTCATTTTTATTCTCACAATTTAAACTGATCATCTTGTAGTCCCATATTAGCGTTGAAATTCTCAAATACAGTAATTGAATATCTGTCTCCATTGCGGAAGACATCCCATTCCACCGGAGCATCGGTTTGCGGATCTATAAAAATACGGTCAGTAATTAATTCTGTTCCACCATCAGGTTTTACCAATTGTAAAACAGTCACATTCTGCTTGAACCTATTTAGAGATATAGGCGTTGCAGTTGTCTGAGCTTTACTTCCATTTGCCAGCGCTGCTGTCACTGTAGCAAATAAACTGGCCAAGTCCGACTTAACCACATTATAGCCATTGGGCGTTTGCAATACTCTTGAGTCTTCTTGAACGTTCATTTTCAAAAAGCGCAATTTGGGACCACCAGCCACCCGAATCCGTCCATCTGGTTGCCGTACAACAACAGTACCGTCTTTTAATCCATGCGATTTGATTTGCAATCGAATTAAATTTGGTCTTTTGAAAAAGTAAATACCTGCTCCAGACTCTAGGGGTTCTGGCTTACACATATATAGAATCGATTCATATTTATAGTCCTTAAGATCTGAAAGAGACTTGTAAATTTGCTCTGCTTGTTTTTTACCATCACTTGTCAGTTTTTCCTTCAAGCTCTCGTCCCCATTTAAATCAGGTACAGCAGCGTTAGCATTCAGTGCCCACATAAAAAATAAGGCAGCCAATATTGCAAAGCGGGTAAAAAATTGCATTAGCCCTAAACCTCTCGCCTGCCTTCTAAAGCTTTGCTTAAAGTGGAGTCATCGGCATACTCAAGATCTGAGCCAACAGGCAGGCCAAAAGCAATGCGAGTAACGTGCGCTCCAAGCGGCTTGAGCAATTTACTCAAATACAAAACTGTAGTATCCCCTTCAATCGTAGGATTAATGGCCAAAATTATTTCATTTACTTCTGCACCTTGTACGCGATTCAATAATTTACGCACAGTAAGTTGATCTGGACCTTTTCCTTCCATGGGAGAAATTAGCCCGCCTAGCACATGATACAAACCTTTAAATTCTGCTGTCCGTTCAAGAGCAATTACATCTTTTGATTCTGCTACAACGCAGATCGTTTGTCGCTCTCTTTTTTCATTGATACAAATTTCGCAAGGATCAAAAGCAGATAGATGGAAACAGTTACTGCAGTTGCGAATTTTATCTTTTGCTTCAACAAGAGCATCGGCAAATCCTCTCACTGAATCACTACTCATGCCTAGAACATAAAAGGCCATTCGCTGAGCAGATTTGGGACCAACGCCAGGAAATCTTTGAAATTCCTCGATTAGTTTTGCTAACGGGGGCGTGTAATACATCACTTTTAATTATCGACATTTCCGTAAATAGATTATGGCAGGCTTCAGAACCCAAAGCCAGGGGGCAGCTGAATACCGCTGTCGCTCATCGAACGCCCCATCTTATCACGACCAAGATTTTTAGCCTTAATACAAGCATCTTTTATGGCGGTCAATACTAGATCTTCTAGCGTACCGGTGTCATTTATGTCTACAGCATCTGCTTGTATTTTAACGCTTTGAAACTCCAATTCACCTGTGCAGGAAATTTTCACAGCACCACCGCCAGCTGTGCCCTCAACAACTGTTGCTGCTAATTCACCTTGTAATTTTTCCATAGCTTCTTGCATTTTCTGCACATTGCGCATCATGTCATTAAGATCTGGCTGCATCACTTCTCCTTAACCGGCCGATTGAATTCCCATCGGCTTAATTGCCCGTTTTTCATATTATAGGCTTTAGCAGACTTTATTTAAGCGCTGCCTCGCCTTCGCGCTGCTCGGCTCAACGCGCGTATCCTTGATTCGTTCCGTTGCGGACGCCTCACCGTCGTCCTTCACTCCACTTAGTCGTAACTCTCCTTATATTTAAGCGCTGCCTCGCCTTCGCGCTGCTCGGCTCAACGCGCGTATCCTAATTCGTTTCGCTGCCGCCGCTTCACCAGCGCCGTTCGCTCAACCATTTATTTTATCCTTTTTTAAGACGAATTGCTTTCTTTGTTTAAGGTTTCTAATTTTACATTTTTACCTTTGAAGCATGATTAAGCGCTCTTTTACTGAAAAATGTTTATACTACTGGCATATATAATAATACTTATTAGATAATGAAAAACCATGGAACAATATAATTTAACTGAAAATAAAAATATCGAAACTGCGAAAGAAGTGAACGGCAATGACAATAAGATCATTACTACTTATGGCGAACCTTTAAAAGCCATATTTAAAAAATTTATTGGGTTTATCTGTTACGGACCAGGAGTATTTGGTTTTCTGTGGTTAATTGGACGCATCTTAAAACGTTAGTAAATGAAAGTCCAGTGCAAGCCTTGCATCGACGCAATCCTGTTTTTTTTGAGCGTTATGCTGATAAAATAGATGGGTTTGGCTTTGATTTAAATACTTGGGCACAGTGGGAACCTTTCTTTCGCTTTTGTTTTGAAGACTACTTCAAAGTCACTGTGCAGGGCATCGAAAATATTCCCGGCAAGGGCAGCGCGCTTATCGTGGGCAACCATTCAGGACTGCTTCCTATTGACGGCGCGATGATGTCAATGGCTATGTGCAATTCTCATCCCTCTCCTCGCCGCATTCGTTATTTGATCACCGATTGGTTCTTTCATCTTCCTTTGCTTGGCGGTTGGATGCGCAGGACCGGACAAGTAAGAGCCTCATTAGAAATAGCAGACAAGCTATTAAAGAATGACGAATTAATTGGACTTTATCCCGAAGGCATACGTGGAGTAGGCAAAACATTTAAAGATCGTTATCGAGTAGTCGATTTTCATCCTGGTTTTGTCAAATTAGCTATTTCTGGACAGATACCTATAATTCCTGTTGCCACCGTAGGTGGTGACGAAATATTTCCTAATATCATGAGTCTGCCAAAAATGGCTCAGTTTCTGCACTTACCATTTTTTCCTATTACGCCAGCCTTTCCTTGGCTACCTTTTCCACTATGGATGACACCTTTGCCAGTAAAATGGTTTATTAATATCCATAAGCCCATCAAGTTAGACTATCCTCCCGAAAAAGCTCATGATAGAAAACTGGTAAGAGAAATAGCCAGAGACATCCAATATGAAATTCAAAGAGATTTAAATGATCTATTCGATAGACGTAAAACACTTTTTACTGGTTGGGATGATCACTAGATGCAAGAAGAGATGCAAGAGCTTGCTAATCAAGACATTGTTAACCAAGAAACTGTTAACAATGAGACAACCGTTGATCGAGAATCGACTTACTTAGAATCTATTCTTAAATTCTTATACCAAATATTGTGGCACGTCGAAACAACCGGTCTTGACTGTTTGCCCGACAATGGTCCCGCGCTTATAGTAGGCAACACCAGCGGTTACATTCCTTGGCCAGCTTTGATGCTTATCTATGCTCTCATTGAAAAAAAGAACAAACATAGAACTGTCTACACTCTTATAGATAGTAATCATACTGAGAATAAAAAATTAAATTCTTACTTACATAACCTTAACTTCGTTCCTTGGTCTTATGATAATGCTAAACAACTCCTAGAAAAAGGCGAAATAATAGTTATTTTCCCTGAGGACAATAAGGTAGTTGGTAAAACAAAATCTACGCAAAACAGAACTAAGCGTTTTGATTGGACTAAGTTTTTGCCGGCTGTTGAGCTTCACGTCCCTATTTATCCTTTAGCTACATTGGGTGTAGATGAAGCTCATCTGGTTTTAGACAATAGCAATTTTTTCTCTCAGTTTTTTAACAGCAAGGTTTTTCCTATCACACAATTTTTTCCTTGGTTATCTTTTCCGTTTAATCTAGCCGCTCTGCCAGTACCGTGGAAAATGAAGATCATGCCGGCCTTAAGCTACAACCTTGCTAAAGATAGAGAAGACATACAAGAGAAAGCCAAGAAAATAGCCTTACGGGCAGAAGGCGACGTTCAAGCCGAAATAAACCGCTTATTAAGATCTCGCTGCCGCTAGATTTAACAGCAGCCTACCGACAAAGATACAACCATTGGCTGATCCAGACGATTCAATGTTTTTCTAGCTCGGTTTTGCACATAAGGATTATCGTCTTGAGCTAATGCTTGCAAAATAGCAACGGGGATAGAATAGCCTTCTGCTAATCTGAGCCGCACATCAGGATGAATGTCTCCTGCTAAGCGCCACATTGTTTTCTTGTCTATGTTAGGATTTTCTGCTACGGCAGCTCTTACACGTGGATTTTCGTGTGTGGCCAGCCTAGCCAATGTAGCTTGGCGGGTACGTGGATGTTCAGCAATGCGCTCCAACAAAGAAACAATATCCTCACTAGCCAACCGATCTAAAATCGGTGCCGGGGTGTTTGGATTTGTGGCCAGCAGCCAACGAATGTACTCTGTTTCTTTGCTCCGTGTCTTTTCACAAAATCGACGGGGGTAAAGTTTAGCAAAAAAGGCATAACTTTCCCTTTCTATTTGCTTAAGCGCCGAGTCGGTTAACCTCTCTTCAGCAATCACTCTCGACACCTCCGTCAAAACCTACGTGAACCATATATACCCAAAATTCGTTACTTTCCTGCATGGACCGTTCATTTTTTGAGCTAACGAAAATTACGTTACCCCTATTACGATTATTCACCGATTAACCGATTTCTGCCTATAAGTGTCCCTATATAAATGTATAGGAGCGCCTGTGTATCAGCGTCTTCGGCTATAAAAACCCGTAAATGCTTATGGAAAGCCACTCGCCTGTCTTAACTTGATCAATTCTCTTAAATACCTAGGCTTTGCTAATTCTTCTAAATGCCTAGTAGGAGCTGCTCTACAGTCTTAATTCCATCAATTCTTTATCAAAGTATTGACCATCGATTTTCAAGACTCGAGGCTCTAAGCCGTAAATTTCAAAGCCCACAGACAAATATAGAGAACGTGCGGAATTCTTTGTGCTCACTACATTTAGCGACACTACTTCTAATTCCCTATTCCTATTAATAAGGTGAGTGCTTCAGTCATGATTGCCCGGCCCATTCCTCTACCCCGAAATGATGGCTCGACAAACATTCCCCACATATTACCCTTGTGCTTAACTTTGGCGCCTTGTCCTTGATAGAAGCCAAGCATGCCAATCAATTCAGGCACAAAAGCACCTAATACAAATGAATTGTTCAAAGGTTCTATACGCCTAATAATTTCTTCTTTAGTAGTGTGTTTTGAATCTTCATAGTCAGCTGCAAATGATTATCGAATCATCTAACTAATTTGAAGATAGCGTACTCTGCATTGAAAGCCGCAAAGTCAAGGGGCAGCGCTTGCCTTATCATGGACTACTTAAATGTATAATCTAATCGCCACTATGAGGTCCAGCAATGACGGATAAATTACCACAAAGGGATCTCATGAACAAGTACGTTCCATAGCCTATTATTATAACTGGCTCGTAATGGAGGTAAAAACTCATGGCAAGTATGAAGCGCCCATGTACCCTGAATACAAGCCTGCATACAAGAAGGACTAGACTATCACGACAAAAACAACCACGCCAGAAAAAACCAGTCTAACCGCCAACGCTCTTTATCACGAATACACCTCGGCAGTGAATCCACAATTATCTCCAGTACCAATACTTCTTTATCCCAGCAAATTGCACAAAGAAGGGAAAACACGAATTATTCCACTTGATCTTTTCCAACAATTACACTGCGATAGTCCAGCCACCGGTCCGAACGTGAGTGCCAATTACCTTCGCATCTGCAAAGGCGAGAGCCTGGATACAAAAGCCTAGAGAGTATCACTATTAAGTCGACAATAGAATTTTTATTAGCACAATTCTGATAGTGAGGGGGAAGGATATGCAAAAACGTCGTCTAGGAAAAAATGGTCCACAAGTTTCAGCATTAGGGCTGGGTTGCATGGGAATGTCGCAATGGTATGGTACTAGGGATGATGTAGAGTCTACTGCCACCATTAATAGAGCTATAGAATTAGGATTAGATTTTATAGATACTGCTGACATGTATGGTCCTTTTATAAACGAAGAATTGATTGGAAATGCCATAAAAGGAAAGCGCGACAAAGTTTGTATTGCTACTAAATTTGGTTTTGTTGGCTCACTTGAAGACATAACAAAGGTTGAAGTCAATGGTAAACCAGAGCATGTTTATGCTGCTTGTGAGGGCAGTTTAAAGCGACTTCAAGTTGAAACCATAGATGTTTATTACTTGCATCGCGTTGATCCAAATACCCCTATTGAAGAAACAGTAGGAGCAATGGCTAATCTAGTTAAGCAGGGCAAAGTTCGTTATATTGGTTTATGTGAAGTGAATTCTCAAACTTTACGTAAAGCGCATAAAATTCATCCAATAAGTGCTTTGCAAAGCGAATATTCTCTTTGGACTCGTGACCCAGAAGTCGATGTTTTAAAAACTTGTCGTGAACTAGGAATTGCTTTTGTACCTTTTTCTCCTTTAGGCAGAGGCTTTTTAACTGGTCAAATAAAACAAGCTGCTGAATTGTCAGAAAATGACAACAGACATAGTTTTCCTCGCTTTCAGGGAGAGAATTTAAAAAAGAACATGCTCATAATAGAGCGTCTAAATGAAATAGCCAGTCAAAAAAAATGTACCACAGCACAATTGGCTTTGGCTTGGGTGCTTGCACAAGGAGAGGACATTATTCCGATACCAGGAACAAAGCGACGTAAGTATCTAGAAGAAAATATTGCTAGTTTAGATGTTCACTTAAATGAAGAAGATTTGCAGCACATAGAAAAAATTATTCCTCGCGATATTATTCATGGAGATAGATACATCGAAGATATGGCGAAGCTTACAAATCAATAAAAGAATGTATTGATGAGTCGGCAAATAGATCTGGCTTCGCCTTAGCTCTCCAGATTATCTATGGTTTTGTTCAAAATAAATCTTAAAATACGATTGTAAAAATCAAGAAGGCGATTCCTAACTACCGCCGCTTTGAATTCTCACTATCAGGATAAACGCTTGCATCGCTATTATGGGACCAAAAAACATTTAGGCTAATCATGTCAAGTATAGATTAGTAGCTGGCGATTGAATAAAATATGCTGCGCACAACACAAGGATTAAGTCAAAAAATTGCTATGGCTGAAAACCATATATTTTCTGCCCAAATATCTTCAACTTTCAAGTAAGGACATGCGATGACTCTTGCTATTACTGTAGGTCCCCCCGTACTTATAATTAATCAGGGAAATACTTTTATGGTTACTGATTTCGCTGGACAAATCGCGGCAGAAAGCGAGCAAGGGCTTTTTGCCAACGATACACGATTTCTAAGTTATTATGGCATTTATGCAAATGGTGAGCCCTGGATAAAATTGTCATCCAGTGTATTGAATCATCATATGGCACGCATCCACTACACCAATGAAGAATTTGAGACTTTAGACGGTAAGATTTATAAGAACGACCTAGCACTTACTATGGTGCGAGATATTTGCAACGATGTATCGGAGCAGTTCGAATTAACTAACTTTAGTCAAAAGCGAGTCAAGTTGAATTTTGAGATTGCTCTGCGTTGCGATTTCGCTGATATTTTTGAAGTGCGAGCGCATAAGTTTATTAGACGAGGACAAATTGAAACAGTGTGGAGCAAAGAAAATAATGTCTTAGCTATGCTCTATGAAAACCAAAATTTTAAAAGACACCTTTTCTATAGAATCAAAGAGTGTAACTCGAAAATTCATTTTGCCAATGGCAGGATTACCTTTGAATTAGAATTGTCACCAGGAGAATCTTGGCATGCCTCAAATGTATATGAATTGATTAACCCGGAGCCTTCACAGTTTACCGAGGAGCCAGAGAATTGTAATTCGCCGAACTTGACGGCCCTGCATAAAACATGGTCTGACAATGCAACTTTATTGACCTCTCAAAATGAAGATGTTTACCGCCTTTTCAAACAATCTGTAGATGACCTGGGTGCGCTGCGTCTACCTGCAAAATCTACCAACACAGATGAATGGCTACCAGCGGCTGGCGTGCCGTGGTATGTTACTATTTTTGGTAGGGATAGCCTGATAATTAGCTTACAAAGTCTGATGGTGAATTATCAGTTTGCCTCCGGGGCTCTTACTAGGTTAGCAGAGTATCAAGCCCAATCAATCGATGATGAGCGCGATGCTCAGCCCGGTAAAATATTGCATGAGATTCGCTTTGGCGAATTAGCTCACTTTCACAAAATTCCTCACACTCCATATTACGGTACTGCAGATGCTACGCCACTCTATTTAATTGTTTTGCACGAAACCTGGAAATGGCTAGGTGATAAACGCATATTAGAAAAACACGCAGATGTGGCTCTTCGATGTCTAGAGTGGATCGATAAATATGGTGATCTCGACGGGGATGGCTTTCAAGAATACAAAACCAGATCAAGCAAAGGTTACGAGAATATGGCCTGGAAAGATTCAGGAGATAGCGTAATGTATCCCGATGGCAAAATTGTTAGACAACCAAAGGCTCTATGCGAATTACAGGGTTATGTTTATGACGCCTGGCTGCGTATGGCTGAAGTTTTTGCTATTTTAGGCGATCAGGACGCTTCAAATCAATTAATAGCAAAGGCCGAAAAACTACAGTTGCAGTTTGAAGAAAAATTTTGGTGCGAGGACATAAAGTTTTACGCCTATGCCCTGGATAAGGATAAGCAACCAGTTAAAACAATCGCATCTAATGTTGGACATTGCCTATGGAGTGGAATTATCAAGAAGGAACGTGCACCGCTGGTGGTATCACGCTTCTTCGAACCAGATCTGTGGAGTGGTTGGGGAATTAGAACATTGTCGTCCAAAAATCCAGCCTATAATCCCAACTCTTATCATAATGGCTCAATTTGGCCTCACGATAACGGCATAATTGCAATGGGCTTTAAACGATACGGTTTTGCTGCTGAAGCAGCTCGAGTAGCTCGTGATATTTCAGAAGCAGCCAGTTGTTTTGCAAATTATCGTCTTCCAGAATTATACGCAGGCTCCCCAAAAACCGAGCATGCCTTTCCCGTACAGTACTTGTCAGCAAATGTACCTCAAGGCTGGGCTGCTGGATCTACTTTTCACTTATTACAAGCAATACTTGGACTGAAAGCAAATGCCCCGCAAGAGGAGCTAATAGTCGAGCCGATCCTGCCAAAATGGCTGCCAGAGCTAACCCTATATGGACTGCAAGTAGGGGCAGCCGTTGCCGACCTCAAGTTCTGGCGAGAAGATGAAACAACAAAATGGGATGCCTCAATCAAGGAAGGTAAGCTGGCTGTGAAAGCTGTTCAGTAGCTTAGCAAGCTAATTAGTTATCACTGCCCGAAAACGAATTGAGCCCTTGGCGACTTTTTCATAAGCCTGTGCAATGTCGGCCAGAGCAAAAGTTTCTGTCATCACCTTTACTTTGCCTTTTGCTGCATAATCAAGCGCTTCATACAAGTGTTCAACACTGTTTTGAGTTGAGCCTATGATACGCTGGCGCTTTAATAATAATGACACAATATCTAACTGCAAAGGCTCGTGGGTATTTGACAAGCCCATTACAATCACGCGCCCATCCAAGTTGTTCAAGTAAGAGCTAATGCAGCTTTGAGATCTTCATGCTCGAAGGCCGATGCCATGCGGTCAATTTCTACCCTAGTAAGTTCACGCTTTGCCGCCACCAGACGCCACGCACTAACAGCTCTTGCTACTTGCGCTGCTATATGGCTGGCCTCGTTTTGATCTAGTTCGAAATACGAAGCCACCTCTAATATTAATTTCAATGAGGCTTTGCTGTCATCAAGATTGATCGCTGTACTCAAGATGCGCGGTTTTATGTCGACAGGTACGGGATTCAAATCATAAGCTGGGGACAATCGCCATCCAGCAGGACCAGTATACAGAAAACCGTGATTGCGCAGATGATCGTCTGTATTTGAGATCAGGATGCTGAACACAATCCGTCGCCATAGTGCATGCATATCTTCCTTTGGCACCGCACCATGCTGACGCAACACATCGACAAATTCGAGGTAGCTGCGAGGTTCATTGTCTTTGGCATCAAGCATGCTCATTGCTGATAAGAATGGTAGTCGCATTCCATCCATTCGATCAAAACGGCGCAGCAAGAGCACGGATTTTTTGGCAACCCTTTCAAGCCGCCAAGTGGGCACTGCAATATTAGCCTTTGCCGCAAGTGTTAAAGCCACAGCCTCCCACAAAACAGTATTAATCTCGTCTTGTTTGTTTGGAAATTTAGCGATGGCAAGATGACCATCGCGGTCCCTCACCGATGCCTTGGGACGAGCTCCGCCAAGCGACGAACCAGGAGCCAAAAGCAAACGTAAATCTTCATCTGTATCAGAATCACTCAAAATATGTTCGGCCGCTGAAAGGAGACGCGGCAATTCGACAAAAGGTGGTATCCTATTTGGTGCAGGCTCGGCAAGAAAGGGTCCTCCTTCGCGCTCAGCAAAACGCAAAGCACCGAGCCGGCTTTCATCATCTACCATAAGCAGGTAATCGATTTCCCTCATGGTACGCGGTGTCTGCCCCTGTTGTTTCACACGCCGGTGCTCAGCGCGTCGCATCAAAGCACGTCCCCAGCGATCCGGCGCCGAATCACCGATGGCGCCAAACAGAGGTTTATCGGATGGCGTATGAAAAGGGCCAGGTCCGAGCTTTAAGGCTGGTTCCAGAGAAAAACGATCAGGATGAGTGAGCCAGTTGCTGTCATATTCAAAAGTAGTGCTCTCTCTTTCCTTGCGCGTACGTGCCCATAACCGTCCCACCAGGTGCGGTGTGCCCAGTAAATCTATGTATACTAGAACGTCTTTTTCCATTACTTACCGCCTGTGCTTTTCGCCTTGATGGGTTTCTGCCTGTGCGAAAGCCGAATGCGTTTTGGCAGGTGCTCCTCATCGAGCTCAAGCCCAATAGCATCATGCTCAAGATCTGCCAGATCAGCCAGCCGGTCTATCATTCCCAGAATGAAGAGCACTGTGGCATAAATACCCAGGCAGACACCTGGATCACCTTTCTCAACTTTGTTTAAGGTCGTCCGGCTGATAGAAGCCCGTTCCGCCAGTATGGACATAGGTATGCGACGGCGACGACGAGCATCACGAACATCGTGTCCCAGTTTCCGAAGCGCGCGCATTACGGGTATAGGTGCCGTTGCAGAAATTTTATTTTTGGATACCTTAATGTTCACTATAATGTTCCTTATATGTATTAAGGTACATTAATATGGACATTAAGTCAAATTTCTGTTGCTCATGCATTGATGCATTGTAAGTTTTGTGTGATTGACGATCATCTAGTATAGGTCTTCTTTCTAACCGCTCACTTCTTAAATAGTTTACGATAAAGCCAGCTACCTCCCAAGACTAAAAGTGTCAAGGGAACTACATGAGCAATAAACCTACCAACAAAGTTACCTATAATATAGCCTTCAACGTAGTTTGCCGGATAAGAAACCTCTGAGGTGGCGATCTTTTGGACAAGCTTTGGGGCAGCATGAAAATATACAGCACTAGCATCTAAGACAGCAACTAAAACAATTAAACATATAAGCACTATATAACGTGGTTTGAGCATCATATTATTCGCTTCCTATTCGCAGCCATTGAATTTTCGGGTAGTAAGTCCGTTCGAATTCTCACATGCCAAACAATTTCCCTAAACAAACTCTAACCCCCAGTCCTATAGCTAAAACACCAACCCAAAACCAACGACTTAATTTATACGATCGTACAACTGAGAACAACATCATTGCAAGACCGCATGGAATCCCAGTAACAATCGCCTTATGCCAGCCACCACCATCTTGCATAGCACAGATTAAACCGAAACTTACACCACTAACTATCCCCATAAGACAGGCTACTAAGATTTGGTTGTTTTTTTGGTCATTCATAGACTAACTAAAATTCTTATACTGACTGATTGTATTTTAAGTGTACCAACATTCAGACATACCTAAACATTCTAAAAAACCTATAGCTATTAATCAACTGGCAAAACTTGTTTAATTTGATGACAAGTTGATTTGTGCTGAAAATTGATCAAAAATACGTGGGCAAGTATGATGAGAATGAGCTTATGGAATTTACATGATTTTTCCATTGTATCAAGCGAATCAACAGAGGCTTAGGCTTGTTCAATATTACTATTCATCAGTTGAACACAATAGCGATCAGTTCTTTTGGAAAAAAATTCGTCTATTTGTGTAATCAAACGTAGTGCGAAAGTTTTTTAGGAAAGTCGAACCTAAAATTCCCATTCCTCTAGGCAAGTATGGTGCAATTTGGAAGGTAGGATTCTGGAATGTTTCCGTCCCAATCTTTAGAAATTTGAATCCTTTACCATCCTTGCCTGCCAGATGTTCGTAGGAAATCTTGGAAATATAATTGTACATAGTACCAGTATCAACCAAGAAAACCATTTCATGTCCATCTAATTCAGCTCTGACCAACGGGGTTGGAGCATTAAGTGATGGCACAACGCGCTCCCAGAATGAATCGAGACTGCCCTCGTCAACAAAAGGCACAAATTGTTCTTGAGTACTTATTTGATCTGAATTGCGAAAGATAAGGCGCTTCTTTTTGTAATCAACAGTAAAGCATTTATCTCTGAGCGCAGTAGATCCAAGTATGCCGCAGAATGGCCATAGGTGCCTATCTATACTGTAAATAAAAGCAACCTTGCGATGCAGAACTACTTCTCCAAACGAAATAGTGTCTAGATTAGTAGCCTCGCACACTGGACTGCCTCCGAGGCTTGATTTGAAATTTATCTGAGTTCTTATGATAGGATGATGTTTTATCAAGCTTGGATCAATGAGGAGTGAGTCACAGCCTGTATCTAAGAGAAATGGAACCTCTGGAGTCTTATCGAGCCTGACTTGGACAAGCGGACAATTGCTACCCGGGAGAAGTTCAAATGGAATCAAAATGGAATGAGATCTCAATTGTTGTGCGAACAGGTGGTCGTCCCATATGGATTTCCACAAGTCGTCGACCCATTTATAAAGTGGGCGATTTATTCCTGCAACTTCCATTGGAAGCACACTCACTGCTATAACCAGAGAACCAGTCAGAAGAATTAAAGCAATACAAAATATCAATATAGAACGCTTAGATTTAATAAACATTGATTATTCGTTCTTATAGAGCTTTACCAGGTCCGTTAACTACTTGCCCAGGAAGAGCACCAGTATGTTCGCCATCTTTTAACACTTGAGTGCCATTAACAAAAACATGTTCAACACCAATTGAATATTGATGTGGTTTTTCGTAGGTGGAAAGATCGGCGATCTTTGCTGGATCAAAAACAACCACGTCAGCAAAATAGCCAGGTTTTAAACTTCCTCGTCTGTCTAATCCTAAATTACTGGCTGGTAGTGCTGTTAATCTTCTTATTGCTTCAGCCATAGTAATAATTTTTTCCTCTCTTACATATTTACCTAGCAAACGAGCTACATTACCGTAGGCTCTTGGATGTTTACTAGATTTGAGAAATATTCCTTCAGTTGCCAAAGAGGAAGAATCAGAACAAAAGCTCACCCAAGGCAAACTTAATTGTTTACGCACATTATCTTCAGACATCCAAAAATAAACAACACCAACCTGACTATGGTCTTCGAGTATTAAATCCATAATCGTTTCTTCAGGCGATTTGCCCCGCGCTTTTGCTACTTTAGCTAACGTTTTCCCTATCAATGGCTTTAGTTTTTCATTCTTAAATTCAACCAGCAAGATACCTTCAGGTCCAGCATGCAACAGTCCATTTTCCCATTCTTTGCTATCTATTTTCATTTCACCAATTAGTCTTTCACGAATAGTAGGATCTTTAAGCCTTTCTATCCATTGCTTTTCGCCTCCCTCTTGCACCCAAGTTGGCATAGCAGCATCAAAACCTGTAGCCGCTGCTGTATACATATACATAGATGCTGTGACCTTTAAGCCTTTCTTTCTGGCATCTTCAATTTTAGCTATTGCCTGATCAATCTTTGACCAATTAGGTCTGCCCGCTACCTTAAGATGATAAATTTCGGCTTTTATATTTGCCGTTTTTGCTATTTCTAAAAACTCATCCAATGCTTCAAGAAAGGCGCTGCCTTCACTACGCAAATGTGAACAATACATCCCACCATATTCAGCTGCAGCAATAGCCAGTGCAATAAGCTCATCAGTCTTAGCATAGGCAGCAGGGGCATAAATTAAAGCCGAAGAAACGCCAAAAGCGCCTTCACGCATAGCTTCGCTAACCAGATCTTGCATTTGCTTAAGCTCGGCAGCCGTGGGTTCTCGATTCTCATCCCCAACAACATAGCGTCTAACAGTAGTAGCACCTACAAAAGAACCGATATTACAAGATATGCCGCGCTTAACTAAAAAATGAAGGTATTGCGAAAGTTTAGTCCATTCAATATTGTATTTAATATCACCTTGTCTTGATATACGATCTTTCTTCAAAGCTTCATTCCAAGGTCCCATTGAATTACCTTCGCCCATCACCTCCAAAGTAACACCTTGTCTAATATCGCTTTGAGAACGTCCATCTGCAATTAGTGATTCATTAGCCCAACTAAGCATATTTATAAAACCAGGAGCTACAGCAAGATCTGTAGCATCCATTTCGATTTTGCCACAATCAGTAATGCTTGTCTCAATTTTTTCAATAAATTGATTTCGTAAAGCTATATCGCCCACATAGGAATCTTGCCCGCTGCCATCATATATAGTACCATTACGGATTACGATATCGTACATTTATCTGCTCCTACTACTAATCGAGCATTATACATTGGGACGCATAACTATAGTTCTATGCATAGTTGCCAATATAATAATGTCTAAACATTATTTCAAGCACAAGATTTTGATGGTCTAAAGGGATCAATTCAGAATATGATGTTTATCAAATCCCTCCATAATAAACAAAATACCTACTCTAACTTCCACCACTTCTATCATGACAAAAGAATCTAACCCTTAAAGGAGAAAGATAAAATGACTAGCTATTTGAAATCATTTTTGATTGCCGGTGTTTTAATTTCCTATATCCGTTTTTCATTGACGGATACTCATTCTGCATCTATTTGTAAATCGTCTGAGAAAGAAACAACCATATATCCGATTGACAAAAAACAAGAAGATTGTATAAGAAAAGATCCCAGTACCATAAACGTGATCAATTGCACAGCTAAGGCATACGAGAGCTGGGGAAACGAACTTGAAAAGAATTATTTGGAGTTGATGCAAGAATTGTCTCCCGCTGGTAAAGAGCTGCTCAAAGCCTCTCAGTTAGAATGGATAAAATATAGAGACAAAGAATTAAAGCTCCTCAATCATATGAGTGGAAATTTTTCAGGCAGCCTATATCGTGTTGAGTGTGCGCAAGATCGAGTCAATTTAGTCAAGGATAGAGCACTGGAGTTAAAAGAATATTTGGCACTTAATTACGAAAATGATTAAATTAATTGCTATTACGAGTCCAGACAGGACTTCTTGCTTCAAATTCCAATCGCTTAGATATTTCGTTTGCCTTATCCTGTCCGGCAAATCTTTTAATCAGCCAAAGTCCTAAATCAAGACTAGAAGTGATACCGCCTGCGGTAACTATGTCATCGTCATCAACCACTCGAGCAGTTATGACTTTGGCTCCACTTAGACGTAATTCTTCTATTGCTTCATCATTAGTAGTTGCCGGCCGTCCAGCCAAAAGTCCTGCCTTCGCCAAAAGCATTGCCCCCGTACACACAGAAGTCATCACTACACCAGCTTTATGAAATGAGACCAGTGTTTGCAAAAGATCTTCCTTCTTTGCTTCTATCCAAGCTCCTTGTGGAGACCGATTTACCCAACCACCACCAGGTACTATTAAAATGTCCGGTTTATTTTCTAAATTCAAAATACCATCAGAATGTATCCTCAGTCCATGGGCGGTTTTTATTATCTCTTGCTTGTGTAAACTCAGTAAGGCAACATTAAAGCCAGCCATTCTCAAAGGCTCATACACACCGATCACATCTAGCTCATCGAAACCATCATAAATTAGAGCTTGGATATTCATAGAAATTCCGACGACTAATTAGCCCCTGTTTCTTCGCGGACTTTTTCCAACTCTTTTTTATTATTCAAAATTTGTGGTCTTTGTTGACCCAACGTCTTTAGCATATCCTTCTCGTATTGTTGTTGCTGCATTTCTTGCACTTGCTGCATTGCTTGCTCATATTGTTTTTGATGTCTCTGCGACTGTGCTTTCATCTGTCGACGCAATACTTGAGGATCCTGTGCGCCATCAGTACTGGTGGCCCAACTTGGTCCCAATGCGCTACTTGGCACTTTCATTTTTTTGCCAGCACCTAATTGAGTTTGTATATAATTGAAGTTCTGATTTAAATCGTTATCAAATTTTGTTATTTGGTTCTCAGTTAATTTACCGTTGCCTTTTTTCCGCGCAACTTCAACCTGAAGAGCAATGTCATTTAACGTATTTTTTAATTGCTTTGCTTGTTTTGGCTCCAGACTTCGCGCTTGTTCACCATTATTAATGCGCCTCATTTGTCTCTTAATCCTGACATCAATGTCATCACCTTGAGCAAATGAAGATAAGACAAATATATTGCTAGAGACGAAAACACTAAGCAGCAAAGCTGACAACCGATTTAAAACTTCATTTTTAAAAAACATCTAATTACAACCTCTTGGTTTTGCCCGCAGCAGATTCTTAAGCTTAGCAAAAAAACATCGGACATCTCAAGCGAAAAATATAAATGAACAAATAGCGAAGAAGAACATTGATTGTTTAATCAACATTATTGGATAATCTTATTCTTAAAACAATATGGGAGATGAACAGTTGTCGTCTGCAAAAAACTTTCTTGTTATTGCCTTTATCATCTTTCCCTACAATGCCTGCAACTGCTCAGTTTGGGCTAACCCTAGCAAAATACAAAAAAACGGAATTATCCACGGATCAGTAAGTCCGGTTCTCATTGATCCAAATAGTGAAATAGTAAAAACTCCAAGAGTGAAGGATCGCCCCACTATCGCTTTAGCTCTTGGAGGAGGCGGAATACGTGGTGTGGCCCATATTGGCGTATTGAGGGTTCTACAAAAAGAAGGTATCCCTATAGACTATATTGCTGGTTGCAGCATGGGTTCTATAGTGGGGGGACTTTACTGCACAGGTGTACCGCTTGACGATATTGAAAAACTATTAGTTGATGGATCATTGCAGAAAGCCTTTGCTCCTGGCTGCATATCCTTGGCAGTTCTCATGATGCCCCTTAAATACCTAACATGCACTTTAACTTTTCAAGAAAGACCCTATGCAGGACTCTTCGATGGAAAAAAATTTCGTGCCTTCATAGCTAAAAGGCTACCCGAAGACAAAAAGCTGATTGAAAATACAAATCCACCTTTTGCTGCATTGGCTACTAATCTACTCGACGGCAAAGCATATAAGTTAGCAAAAGGAGATTTAGCTGATTGCATTGTAGCTAGTTCGGCAATTTCGCCCATCGTGCGCCCCGTCGAAATTCATGGCAAACTGTATGTCGACGGAGGCATAAGTTCTAATTTACCTGTGATTTCGGCTAGACAGTTCGGCGCAGACATTGTCATTGCTGTTCCTGTGGATGAAATATTAGACCCAGAACCTGCAAAAAAATATAGATCAGTGAGAAATGTTGTAACTAGAATTATCGACATAGTTATATCTATCGTAGACGAACATTATTTACAGAATACTGACCTAGTAATCATGCCCGATATTTCTCACGTGCCAATCTTTACTAAAAAAACAAAATATATCAAATCAACTATTAAAGCAGGCGAGAACGCAACCTATGCAGCATTGCCAGCAATCAGAGAAGCGATCAAGAAAAGTCAGCTAAAAATATCTAGTGAAACCGTCCCGTAACCTCAACCCTCAATAAAATTCAAGTCTTTAGCAAAAGTTTCTTCCATAGGCAAAATCGAAATAAGGGACAGAATAAAACATACTGCCCCAGCAATCATGGCGCTGTTAACTGCACCATATGTAGTAGCTAAATAACTAAAGAGAATTGTAATAGGAATAGCGGAAGCTCTAACAAACTTAGCAGTGCCTTAGTCACACAATATTATGGATATATAAAGGTATTCATATACCATGGATGGCCTTTATATAGCTAGAAACCGATGATTATAATCTGATTAAGTATGCATCTTTAAGAAGCGTATAGATGTCCTTCTAGCTGGCAACACATGCAAACTGTATACGCTAAACTTTGCCACTGTTTAATTTTTTGAGGTTATTTTATGGAGATCAAAATATGCAACATGTGGGATACCTATTTGGGGCTATTGCAGCCTTTGTAGCTATATTTTTAATTGCTTCACCTGAGCGTTTTTTCAAACGTCAATGCAAAAGTAAAAAGCTAGTCGGTCCCAGTTATTGGGGAAGCTATCATAACGAAAGCGAAAACAAAGAACATGGATATATTGAAAGCATTATCTATCCTACTAAGGATCAAAGTCTCGTTGGCAGCGATACGTATGCCAGAGGACGGGGAGTGAAAGAATGAAGACCAAGTTAGGGAAAGCAAGCTATACTAAAGCTTGTTCGCCACCATAACTAGACCCCCTGCCACAAAATGTTCGCCTACATCAAAGGTATTATTCAAGAAAAAGAAGCGTTGAGCGCCGTTGTGCATCGCGCCGTCATAGAATGTCATGGCTTTGGCTTAGAAATCCAAATTTCTCAAAACACTTTATTACAATTGCCAGAAATTGGTGAGCAGGCAAACGTTCACACAGTTTTTTTTGTCAAAGAAACAGAATTTCTTCTATTTGGTTTCGCCACTGCAGCCGAGAAAGATCTTTTCCTATTACTGACTTCAGTATCGGGAATTGGACCCAAACTTGCTCTAGCTCTGCTTGGTACCCTTACACCTCAACAGCTAAGTGATGCGATTTTAGAGCAAGATGAAAGATTGATTACTCAAGCGCCAGGCGTGGGAGCCAAAGTAGCCCAACGCATCATTCTAGAACTTAAGACCAAAGTAGAGAACTGGCATCATAAAAACTTAGCTCAACAACACTCTCTTGCAGGAAGTCAAAAACAAAGTTCAATCATCCTGGATGAAGCTAGGAGCGTTCTGATTGGGCTTGGTTATTCGTCGAATGAAATTAATCGCACTTTGGCCGCACTAAAGAAAGAAGACTCTAATAATGATGTGGAATTACTCGTAAGAGAAAGCCTAAAATTGCTAGGAACTGGAAATATTTCTCCTTCAATTAACTAACAAGTAATTAATGGCGAAAAATGAAAAATTTATTGAGAACGACAGTGACAAAACTGTTTTGCCTTTTTAAGGGCGCATTTTGCGGTGCCCTAGTAAGCGTCGCTCCGGTAGCACTGATACACCACAAGAACCTAAATTCTTACTTTTCCAGCCTAGATTGGTCAGCAATTATATTTTTTTCTTTATCTATACTAAGCGGCAGCATCAGTTTTATTTCACTACCATCGCTTCTCACTAGAAAAGCTGTTCTTGCTATAGGATATCTATTTTTCTACACCGCTTGTGCCGCTTTATGTCAAAGGATAGGGCTAACAGCCTTCATAGTGGACACATACCCTTATGAACCGCACAATTTCTCAGCTTTTTGTTGCCCACTCACCACAATCCCCGGCACAATTTTGATTTGTTTAGCTGCCATGCACTTTGTGACAACTGCTATAAGTCAGTCTAAAGACTCTGCTGTAAGTAATAAACACGCCCATTCTTTCTACCTAAGCTGGCTTTTATTTTTGAGCGGTATACCTTTGATCTTTGGTGTATGGCTGCCCCTGGTAGCCATGCCAGGCGCCTGGGTCATTACCCGCTGGCTTGATTAAGTAAAAGATATGTTACATTCCCTTTCACTTGCCAAAGTCTCCACCTACAATCGGGAAGCGGTCCAATCAATTAAAGTCCTCGGAACTTTAAACGAAGGTTAATATGACTGTTTGATCAGCAGCTTGGCCATTAAATGGATGAGCAATTAGCACAAAAATGCAAGGGAGAGCAAATGAGGGAAGAAACCGGATTAACTCTTGAAGAAAAGAATTGCTTACGTTTATGGTTTAGACAAGCAATAGCCGCCGTAGAAATGGAAGAAGCTCAAGCGAGCATGTTGAAACTGTATCCACCAGAAGCTGGCTCAATACATAGAATTTCACCAGCACGCAAACGCCCTGTCCGTAATTTTCAGGGACCCCATTCAAAAGAACTGGCTTATTAGAATTAGCCTCTCAGTAAATAAAGCTCAGCGGTTACTGAGCTTTATTTACTTTTTATCAGCTTTGTATTGAACCAATTTGCAACCAAAACGTAAAGGAATTAGTGCTTTCCCAATCGTGACTAACTAAAGGCTGAATAACCATAAATGACTGCCCGTCCGTACGTTCCCCTTCATTTACATACAGAATACAGTCTGCTCGATGGCGCTACTATGATCAAAGATTTGGTCAAAAAAGCCAAAGCGAGCAATATGCCTGCTATCGCCATTACGGACCATGGTGTCATGTGTGGTGCTATTGAATTAAGTAAAACTTGCCACGAAGTTGGTGGGCTTAAATCTATTATAGGCTGCGAAGCTTATATTATCGATGGCGATATTACCAATAAAACCACGAAACAACCTCTTTATCATTTAACTGTATTAGCTCGTAATAAAGAAGGTTATAAAAATTTGGTTTGGCTAAACTCACGCGCTCACCTGGATGGCTATTATTATAAACCCCGCATAAATAAAGAAATGCTGGCACGGCACAAAGAAGGATTGATTGTTCTTTCTGGTTGCTTGGGCTCAGAACTTAGTCAACATTTACTTAGAGGCGACTATGCTAAAGCAAGAGAAACGGCTGCCTGGTTTAAAGATATTTTTGCGGACAATTATTATCTTGAGATACAAGATCATGGTTATTCAGAAGATCGAAAGGTAAACACTCAAGTATTAAAGCTAGCCTCTGAGTTTAAGCTCAAACTAGTGGCTACTAATGACAGCCACTTTACTAATAAAGAGGACGCTGCTGCGCATGATTGCTTACTGTGCATCCAAATGGGCAAATTAGTTGTCGAGCCTTCGCGTATGAAGTTTAGCGGCTGGGAATATGTTAAAGATGGCGACGAAATGTATTCTTTATTTCGCGATCATTTAGACATTGAACATGTAGAGGAAGCACTTAAAAGCACTCTTGAAATAGCTGACAAAATTGAACCAATTAAATTGGCTGGTGAAGCACGTTTGCCAGTATTTCCGGTACCACCAGGCCATACGGCTGAAACATACTTAGATGAACTTGTATTTGCAGGATTAAAGAAGCGCTTTACTGAAGTTACTCCCGCTCAGGTAGAAAGAGCAAGAACAGAGCTCAAAGTAATCAATGACATGAATTATGCCTCTTATTTCTTGATAGTAGGCGACTTTATTCAATATGCTCGCCAATGTGGCATTCCAGTTGGACCCGGGCGAGGTTCTGCAGCTGGCAGCTTAATTGCTTATAGCCTTGGTATTACAAATATAGACCCTATGCGATATGGCTTGATTTTTGAACGATTTTTAAATCCTGAAAGACGCTCTATGCCAGATATTGATACAGATTTTTGCATTGAAAGACGCGAAGAAATCATTCGCTATGTAGCGGATAAATATGGGCATAACAAAGTTGCACAAATTATTACGTTTAACCGTATGACTAGTAAAGCTGTGCTTAAAGACGTAGCACGTGTCTTGGAATTCCCTTTTTCTGAATCGAATAAGCTAGCAAAATTGGTACCTGTAATTCGCGGAAAACCTACCCCATTAGCAGACATGCTAACAGAGCACCCAGAATTTAAAAAAGTTTATGCCACAAACGATGAGGCTAGACAGGTTATAGATTTAGCTTGCAAACTGGAAGGCGTCAACAAAACTTACGGCATCCACGCAGCGGGTCTAGTAATTTCGGATGTACCTTTAGAAGAAATAGTACCCCTTCAAAAAAACAATGATGGCACAGTCATAACTCAATATTACATGGAAGATCTAGCCCACATCGGCTTAGTTAAAATGGATTTTCTTGGACTGCGCAATTTAACCATGATTGACAAAGCTGTGAAAATTATTGAGCAAACACGTGGTGTAAAAATCGATATTGATAATTTACCCTTAGATGATGAACAGGTTTTCCAAACTATTAGCAATGGCGACCTGGCAGGCATATTTCAATTGGAAACCTCCTCCGGTATGAAACAGATAGCACGCGATATGAAGCCAGGCAGCTTGGAAGACATTTCTGCCTTGATCGCACTTTATCGTCCAGGACCTTTAGATACTGGGATGATTGATAAATTTATCGATTGTAAAAATGGCAAAACTCCAATTACTCATTTAACACCCTTACTCGAACCGATACTCAGGGATACCTATGGCCAGATCGTCTATCAAGAACAAGTAATGCAAATTGCTCAGAATTTAGGTGGCTATAGTCTTGGACAAGCAGACCTATTGCGAAGAGCCATGGGTAAGAAAAAACCTGCAGAAATGGAAAAGCAGCGAGAAATGTTTATCTCTGGCTGCACCAAAAATGGTGTCAGTCAAAATATAGCTGATCAATTGTTCACCATGATGGTTCAATTTGCTGAATACTGTTTCAACAGGTCGCATAGTCAAGCTTATGCCATGGTTACGTATCAAACTGCCTTCCTTAAGACCCACTATCCAGTTGAATATATGACTGCTTTATTATCGAGCGTTTCAGGAGATAAAGACAAAGTACAAAACTATATCGCTGAATGTCAGAGTATAAATATTGATATTTTGCCTCCTGATGTTAATGTCTCCGGGCACGATTTTACTGCCGACGGAAAAGCAATTCGTTTTGGCTTGTCAGCAATTAAAAATGTGGGCGAGGTAGCGATCAGCAATATTGTTGGTCAGCGGCAGAAAAGTGGTGAATATAAGTCTATTCATGATTTTCTCTCCCGTATCGATTTACGCATCGTCAATAAGAGAACTTTAGAATCACTTATTAAATGTGGCGCCTGTCTAAGTCTACATATGTCCCGTAAACAAGCTCTAGAAAACATAGAAGGATTAGTCGAAACATTTAGCCGGCGCCAATTAGAACAATCAACAGGCCAAATAAGCTTATTCAGCTTAGGTAATAACAAAGGCATAAGTCTCGATCAATCGTTAAGTGGCAAAAATGAAGAGTTTCCTGAGACAGATTTGCAAACCATGGAACATGAATTGCTCGGTTTTTACGTTACCAGCCATCCGCTCAAACGCGTTGCGAATCGGCTTAGATGGTTAACCACACACTCGCTCAAGGACATAAAAGACTGTGCTGACGGTGCTAACGTAATTGTGGGCGGACTGATTACTTCTAGCGAAAAGAAATTAACTAAACAAAACAAGTTAATCGGTATCTTCCGCTTAGAAGATTTAACCAGCCAAGTTGAAGCAGTGGCTTACAGTGAATTGCTTGAGTCATTACCTCCCGAGATATTGACGGCTCAATCTTTAGTACTAATTAAAGGCAAAATCAAAAAGACAGACGAAGACGTTTCATTACTTGCTTCTTCTATTCGTCCGATTTCTGATGCCTCGATAGTAAGCATTTACTTCCAAGATGAGCAGTCGTTCGCTCAATTACAGCAATTGAAACAAATTCTTTCTAATTGGCGAGGCGATGACCCGGTTATGCTCAATTTTTATAATGGTAAGCACAATCAGCCAATAATTATTGGCAGCCAATTTTGGGTAAAGGCGTCTGATGAGTTAAAGAAGAACATCGATCAAATATTAGCTAATAGAGCAAAAGTAATGGTCAGCCGAGTGACAGTTTGACTAAGCTAACTAAGTCGGTGAAAATCCACAAATACCAATTAGCGCGCTACAGCGTTTGGATTATTAGCAGTCAGATTATCCGGTGTCTTTTTCTTTGCTTTATGAAAAATGTGTAGCTTACCGACAGCACTGGTAATTATACCTGGCTTTTTAGCCTCTCCTGTCACCGCTACGTCTTTAAGGCGCTTACGCTCCTTTTGCTCAGCAAGAACTTGATCCAAGGGCTCGCCTGGTAAAACCGGTAATATTGTATGAGGGGCAGAAGGCGGTATTGCACTCGCATCAGCTATTTGTGGTGTCTTCTTCTTTTTTTCCTTTTTGGCTGGCGTTACGTTGGCAGCTAAAGCCTTAGGCCCAGAGAAAACCTTTTGGCTGGCCGCTACGATACCACCGCCAATAGCTTTAGTACCAGCCGCTACTTTTGCTCCAGCGGCCTTACTGCCATCAATAATTCCACCTCCGGCAGCTTTCATACTGGTAACATAGCCATGCTGGACTTCTTTAACACCAGACAGAAAACCTGGATTATCACCTTTGCTAATCTTGGTCTTGACACCTTTACCAGCTTTTGTTTTGTCAGACATATCTGAACTCGACTGATCCCTGTTTGTGTCGTTGCCACTTACCGACAGCTCTTCTGAATCGGACGCTCTTTGTCTGACTGCCTGTTTTACTGCCTTCTTTGACGTGGGCTTAGACTCTTTTGTTGAACTAACATCAGCATACGGATCAAGGAGAGACTGCGGTCCTGCGTATGATGGCAAGCATAAAACAATTAAACTCGCCAGACCTAAACCGATACCAAATACAGTGTTAACAATAAGTGAATGCTGTTCATTAAATCTGATCTTAAACATTACCGCTTTTACCCTCATTTAATTAATTAACTCGGGGCACTCGCAACGGCCTGAGTCTACGCAAAGCATTACATTTATAGCATATGACAAACACTCTAGCCAAGAATGTCAGGAATGTTTATAATCTCTCAGTATCAACTAACTAATTTGTATATCTTTTTGGCCAATATCTTTTTTGTATAGGAAATTCTATTTTGTATCATGTTAATAGTTTTGTTGGAGTAATGGTAGCTATTGTTTTAGGGTATGTTGTTATTACTCTGATTTTAGGAGCAAAACGAATTTACTTCGACCCTTTCGTTGAAAAAACAGATGATCAAAAAAAGTAATTCGATCGGTAATCCTGGCTGGATCTTAATAGCTCAAGCATTCTTTATCTTAATGGTGTTTGCCTATATCAAAGCGCCGGCTTATGCGAGTAAGTCCTCAACCAGCAAAAAGCCTAAGCTAACTTCTAATTTTGATCAGCAGGATTCTATAAAAAGTTGGTTCGCGAGCTATGACCAAATTCGCCGCCAAGCTCAATTGTCTCCTGCCGAACGTCAAAAAGCTGACGAAATTATGGGTAAAGGTCTTTCAATTTTCATGCCCGGGGCAGATAAGGTGTTGGCCCAGAATTTATTGGCCAACCTCGTGAAACGTTATGATGTTGCCGTTCAACAAATGGCTAGCTTACCAGTTATTCCGGCTACTGAGCAATTGCACCGTGCCTATTACCAATACTTTGTCGACGCTAGACGCTTATTTTCAGAGTACCTTAAATTACAAGATGATTTACTAGCTACAGATCCTAGTACTGGACAACCAGTGGCCAGTGGCTTGGTTGAACGTAAAGAGAATTTAGCTATGCTAGATGAGAATAATAAGATATTAGATGGAAGATTACGTCAACAATATAGCATACCTGCTTATCAATACAAACCTTTCGCTGGACAGCCTCGTACTCTTCAATACCAGCCCTCTAACGCTCCACCTTGGTCTGAAAGTCAACTTCCTACAACCAATCCCAACGCAGGCATTGGTAATTACCCGCAATCTTTTCCAGATCCTCCGTCTTCCCAACCTCCTATTCTTCAATATCCTACCAATCCCCAACCACCCGCTGTCGGTGATTTCCCCCCTTACCACCACTGATAATTCTCCTCTCAGCATGGTCTATTTATCTATAATTATGGACGTCGAATTACGTAGACTAGCTGAGGAACGTTACAGTCAAGAAGAATTTCTCAAAACCCTCCATCAATTGGCCCTAGCCGAGCAATGGTTCGACTTACAACATGTAGTACAACACGACATGGCTAAAGCAATTCTGGCCGATTATTCATATGGCACCGGCAAAGATTATTTAGATACAAAAATATTTTATACTTATTGGGAAGACGTGATTGAGGTAGGTTGGCAAATATTTTGTGAGCATACTGGCATTTCACGCGAACATGTTCGCCTCAAACTTAGTCAATTACACGAAACAATTTAGTTGCAGTGCAACCTAGTGTCTGAGCTGATCGCCCCATAACGGAAGCGGATTCTTAACAGCACGAGGTTTAAAATTGACTGCACTTAAATCAATACTTAGGTCAGCAAAGTCTCGATTCTGTTGAAAGAAGTCTGCTGCAGGGCGTGGAAATGGTAATGCACTTCTAACTGCCATCATAGCGGCTCGCCAATTCACATATTTTGGGTCATTAACTGCTTTGCAGCTTAGGTTCGAAATTGAACCATTTCTGTATACCCTAAAGCTTACTATTAGTGTTTGACCCGAATAATCGGGCGGCGGATGCCAATGTTCTCTGATTTTCTTGCAAACAATACGCACATAATTTGCCGCAAGAACAGTGTCTGCAGCATAAGCAAAAGCTAAGAGCTCCATAAAAATCATGGAAGTCACTATTAAGACAAACAATAATGAATTGCTCAAATTGCATCTAGTCATATTTTCACCAGATTTTCGAATATCAAGCATACTATTCCACATACCTTATAACACAAGCAATACCACCAGGGAATTGGCCGTTATTCGTTGATTGCTCAATTAATTCGGAAGCCATTGACCAAAGACCAGGATTGTTCGCTGTAAATTCCAAATCCATACGGTCGCTCACTCCACAAGTAATTGTATCGCGAGAAGTTTGTTCACCGCTCAGATTGCCATTTAAAGAAACTATTTCAAATTTATGACCGGTTATGTGCAGTGGTACGGAATGCTGGGCTGCATTGATAACTCTTAGTCGCACCCGCGAATTTGGTCGCACTTCAATACCTGGAATAGCTGGAGCCGTTTTGCCGTTAATTAAATATACGACTTTGCTAGTAGAAGTGGATGTCACAGGTTTATTTGCTGCTGAGGCAGACTCTTGCATTTTATTAGCCGTAGTATCGCCTAAAATTAATACTATATCCTCATCAGTCGTTTTAATTGGCTCATCTGGTTCGACTATAAAAGCACCGTACATTCCTTTTATTTTTTGTTCAGCATGCATAATTTGCGGATGATACCAGTAAGTACCAACAGGTTTGGCAACAAATTGATAGGCATAAGTTTGACCAGGTTTGATTAAGCCAGATTTTGAGTTCGGCAAACCATCTACTGACCCGGGCAAAACCATACCATGCAGATGAAAACTAGTATTTTGCTCTAATTGATTATGGACAATTATGCGCACCAATTGACCTTCCTTTACTCTTAACGGAGGTCCAGGCAAGAGTCCGTTATAAGTCAGACATTCAATTGTTTTGCCCGGCGCTATTTCATGACTAGCTGGGCGACAAAACAAGTGAAATTCTTTTAGTCCCTTTTTTAATGGACTAGTGTCCAGTTTATTAAATGCGCTCACTGCATCGCTGGTAGTTGCTTTCAGTTCTTTTAATTGCTGGCGCATTTGTTCTAATTCGCTTTTTTCAGAAACCTGCTCGGCTCCCAATTCACCTAAATCGTCGGAACGCGAATAAGCCAGCACACAAGATATTTGCAATAAAAGCAACACAATATAAAGAACTAAAAAGCGACGCTGCATATTAACCCACCTTTCGTTTTCATCGCCTTATTTAAAAACAAGAACTGGAAAAGACGATTTGAGTGCTAATGCCTCAGATACGCTGCCTAGTAAGAAATGTTGTACTGCGGTTTTTCCTTGCGCAGCAACAACAATTAAACCAGCATTTATTTCACTCGCTAAACGATCAAGTTCATAAGCTGGATCTCCAGATCTCACGATCATACTATCTTCCTTTGTATTTAATTCCCAGCCACACTCTGCAATTATAGTTTTCCCTTCAGCCAGAATAGCTTTTGCTGCCATATCTAAATTGTCTTCTAGGGTGGCTATAAACTCCAATGGAGCAATATAGCGCCAAGGTCCTGGTATGGATACTACATTTACTAAAACTATTTGGATTTTTTTAGACCAAGCTTTGTATGTTTCACAAAACTTACGCAATGCTTCCTTAGCCAATTGAGAACCATCAAGACCAACTATTACTTTGCCTAAAGGATTAACAATTGCTCCTGCTTGCAAAACCAAGATGGGGCAAGGACTATGTTTAACTACCAAGCTAACAGTATTGCCTAAAAAGGTAGATTCCAAAAGACCAATGGCCGATCCCCTGATTACTATGAGGTCTGCATTCCTTCTTTTGGCAATAGATTCTATTACACTAGCTGGGGGTCCATGTTCAAAGCAAGTTTCCACACTTTTGGCAAGAGGTTTTAATTGCTTGGCAAAATCTTCCAATGTACTTTTTGCTTTCTTTTCTAACTCTATATATAGACTGTCGACACTGCCACTACCGGCAATTTTTTCTACATGCGGTTCACTCTGAATAGAATAGGCAAGAACCAATTCCGCCTGCCCCAAAGGCAGAATAGAAGAGAGGTCGGAAGCCAATGAATCGTTTCCTTGCCATACATCAATAGGAATAAGTATCTTCATAAGAATTTGTCGTCCCTAATTACTTTTATCTGCGCACTATTTTGCTCGCTGATTGCATCATCTGCCTTTGCTTTGCATTGTGAATTGTACTTTGTCTTTGCTCTTTAGTTCTTTCACTTTAGTCAGTAAAAGCCATTGCGTACAAATGTAGACCAGGCTTTCTCTTGACGTCTTTCAGTGTCAGATTAGTTCTAGCTAATGAACTATATCTAATAAATATACCTTGGATAGTCCACCCCGAACAATTTTCGGGCTCATCAACTCAGAGCTTATATATACAAATTTCGAGGCATTTTGGTTTCATTATACTACTAATTAGGTAATTTTTAGTTTCATTATAAAACTCCGCTCGCACAGCTCTTGACTATTCTCTACTGTCTGATAAAGTGTCGTCTGCGAACAAACAATTGTGTGATTTATGCTTGAGGTTTATTAGCACCACGTCAAAGCCGGTTGCTAATGAGCTATGCTCTTAAATCGTTCAACAAATAAGGCGAATATGAATCTAAGACGAATTTCAGTGTAGCGGAGGACGCTGGTGAAGCGGCCGAAGCGAGAACGTGTATACAGCGCGTTGAGCCGAGCAGTGCGAAGGCGAGGCAGCGCTTACTACAAGGAGCAGTAAAGGCAAGTGTAGCGAACGGCTGCGAGGAGCCGCCGGCAGCGAAATGACAAGGATACGCGCGTTGAGCCGAGCAGTGCGAAGGCGAGGCAGCGCTTACTAAGGATGAAGAAGGGTTTTGATAGATAGATATTCCCGTCCGCAAATGGCTTCATTGTGGACAGACGAAGAAAAGCTAAAATGCTGGTTGGAGATAGAACTGGCCGTTTGCTCTGTTCAAAATAGCTTGGGCAAAATACCCGACAATGCTTGGGAAGAAATCAAAAGCAAGGCCAAATTCGACTCAAAACGCATAAAAGAAATTGAGGCTGAAGTTAAGCACGACGTTATTGCTTTTTTGACTAGCATCAAAGAGCATGTTGGTGAAGCAGCTCGCTATATTCACCTTGGACTGACAAGTTCTGATGTGCTAGATACAGGGCTTGCTCTGCAATTAAAAAAGGCTAGCGCGCTTCTTGAAGAAGATTTAGACCAATTCGAAAATACAATTGCTGATTTGGCTAGAAAGCACAAATACACTTTACAAATAGGCAGATCTCATGGTGTGCATGCCGAACCGATCACTTTTGGACTCAAAATGGCAGTTTGGCTAGCCGAGATTCGCAGACACAAAGAGCACTTAAAAGGAGCTATCAAAACAATTGCAGTTGGTAAAATAAGTGGCGCCGTAGGCACTTATGCCAATATTCCACCGATCATTGAAGAAAAAGTTTGCCAACTACTTGGTCTGGGTGTCGAACCCGTTTCAACCCAAATAATTCAGCGTGATAGGCATGCGCATTTTGTCACCACTCTAGCTTTAATTGCTTGCAGTCTTGATAAATTTGCTACTGAAATAAGACACTTACAAAAAAGCGAGGTTTTGGAGGTCGAAGAAGCATTTACTGAAGGACAAAAAGGTTCCTCTGCCATGCCTCATAAAAGGAACCCTATCGGCTGCGAAAATATTTCAGGATTAGCCAGGCTTATTCGTAGCTACGCAATTGCCGCTATGGAAAATGTTACTCTTTGGCACGAAAGAGATATTAGCCATAGTTCCGTCGAAAGAGTCATTATGCCTGATGTAACTATTTTGCTAGATTTTATGATCGATAGACTAAATGGCATAGTAAAAAATTTAGTTATTTACCCAAAGAATATGGAACAAAATCTCAATCGCTTTGGTGGCGTAGTGTTCTCTCAAGCAATTTTGCTAAAACTTATAGATAAAGGCTTGAGTCGGGAAGAAGCATACAAGCTTGTCCAGGATCGTGCCATGGCGGTTTGGAATAAAGCGAATGGTAATTTTAAAAATAACTTGCTCCAAGATAGAGAAATTACTGTAGTCTTATCAAAAGAAGAAATTGAAGAATGTTTCCAACCTCAATCATATATCAAAAACATCGACCACATTTTCCAGCGCTTAAATATAGGATCTTAGAGCTATGATAATTGACACAAGCAAAAAATTAGCAGGACTTCTGGTACCCGCTTTTGCCCTGCGTACAAAAGATGATTTAGGTATCGGCGATACTCAAGCAGTGAAAGAAGCAATTGACTTTTGTCATACTAATAATTTCGGTGTTTTACAATTACTGCCAATTAACGAGACTGCAGGCGACAATAGCCCCTATAATGCTATTAGTGCAATGGCACTTGATCCAGTATATATGCACTTTTCAAAACAAGCACCGGATATGGTACCAGGATTAGTTGCTGAAGATTTAAATGATGCCTTGACTTCCTCTGCTGCCATAGTAGATTATCCCAAGGTAAAGGCTACTAAAAATTCTCTTTTACAAAAGGCTTTTGCTCGATACGAATCAGCAAAAGTAAAGAATTTCATTTCACTCAATAACGAGTTTAAACTTTTTCAGTTAAATAATAAAGACTGGCTACAAGACTACGCTCTATTCAGAACTATAGTCGATCTCAAAAGTGGAGATGCACGCTGGACTGAATGGGAAACGGATTTACGTAATATCGATTCAGCAAGAGCTTGGATCGATCGTCCCCAGCAAATTGAAAGAAAAAAGACTTGTCTCTTTTATAAATACGTTCAATGGGTAACACACAGACAATGGTCCAAAGTTAAAGAATATGCCGAAAAACAACAAGTCAAACTAATAGGTGACATACCCTTTGGCGTGAGTCGTTATAGTGCAGATGTTTGGGCAAATACAGAGTTGTTTGAATTAGCATGGTCAGGCGGCGCCCCACCTGAAAACTTCTTTCAAGCAGATAAATTTACAGCCATTTGGGGGCAGAATTGGGGAATACCACTTTATAAGTGGTTAGCTCACGAAAAAGAAAATTACCGCTGGTGGAACTCCCGTGTTCAACAAGTGACCAGATATTTTCACGGATTCCGCTTGGATCATGTTCTCGGTTTTTTTCGTATTTATGCTTTTCCTTGGCTACCAGAAGACAATCAAAAATTCACCAATTTGACCCCTGAAGAAGCAAAAACAATTACAGGAGGAAATTTACCTGGATTTAAACCACACAATGACGATACAAAAAGCTCAGCCTTACTTAACTGCCAAGAAGGAGAGGCAAGACTAAAAGTAATTTTACAAGCTGCACCAGAGGCAATTGTCATAGCCGAAGATTTAGGTCTTGTACCCGAATATGTAAGACCTGCTTTAAAGAGACTAGGCATACCGGGCTTTTCCATACCCTTATTTGAACGCGATGAATTAGATCGCTCCTTTTTGCCCAGCGATCAATTACCTGCACTAAATTTGACTACCTATGGCACCCACGACAACGAACCACTTGCAAGTTATTACGACAATCTTGTTCATTGGTGGCACGGCAAAGACGGTCACAAAGGCTGGCTGGAAATGCAAAGACTTATGCGTTTCTTGCATTTAGACGAAAACAATCCGCCACAAAATTATAATGATGAATTAGCTTGTACTTTCTTTAAGGTTTTATTCTCGACCCCTTGCTGGTTAGCGGTGCTAATGATCACCGATTTGTTCGGCACTAAACAATGTTTTAACCGCCCCGGAACTAGTAACGCGTCCAATTGGAGCGAACGGCTTGAAAAGCCCTTGGCTGAATACGTTTTAGACAAAAATTACGCAAAAAAAATTGCTGGCGCCCGCGAATTTATAGCGCAAACTAAACGACAAGCATATCCGTTAAGCAAATCACATTTGTCCGAATTGCCTGCACCAAAATGAGTAATTGAGTTAATATAAGACAGTTATGACCCGTTGTGAAATTTAGTCGAGGATCTAGACATGCTGCCAATCTTCTTAATTAGAGCCAGTATAGATTGGATAAGGCATGACAGTCAGTTCAAAGACTCTAATCCTTACTCCCGCTGTGAGGAATCACTCAAATTAGTACGGCGACTCTGGCACGAAGAATTTGGCCGTTTAGAAAGCTTCACCCTTGAACCAGCGGTGTTAATAGCTTACTGGGAAGAGTTTTTCCACGCTGAAGATCCTCTGCCGGATGAACAAGAATGGCGTGAAGGTTTAAGAAAGCATTCCAGCCCACATGAGACCTATGACAATTGGGAAAAATGGTTTAAAATAAATTACGCTGAAGTTTATCAAGATAATGATCTCTGGAAAAGTGTGGTGGTCTGTGCTTGGGCTAACTCACACCAATATACTGTGCGGTTTCAAGCGGGTAATTGGCGTTTCCTATCATCAAAATCTTATTTGCCCACTGCATCAATGTGGCTCTTAGAACCACACGTTTCAGTAGTAAGCGAAACTTTGCGCAGAGTCTTCGAAGAAGAGCTAAGGGCTTATAGTGCATCTGGCTTTGAAATAAAGAACGAATCTGGAGCCATTTTCGGCAACTTGGAATGCCTCGGCTTTGATAGTCGAATATATACCTTATATTTTCCTGCTCATAGCAAAAGGGATCCAATAAACCTTGATGCTGGAACAATGGTGGCAGATATAGTGGCGCCCATTAGTAACGACTGGTATCGGCAACTAGATCATGTTATCTTTGCAGAAAACTTTGTTGATGTAACTGCTTTAACTAACCGTGCACGCTACGTTTTTGCTTCTCGTCGACGCATGCTTGAATTACTGATTGACCATGATTGGCAAAACGCCTATTTCCAAGCAGCAGCTGAAGGTTGGTTAGTCGAAGAAAAATCGGTAGCATAGTCGAGGCAATGTGAACGAAGATTCGAAGGCCATTGATATTTACAAAGAGCTGGGAGTCGAAAAAGACTCTTCTTCTCAAACAGTTCATAAGCATTTTTTGAGACTAGTCGGCTCTCTATTACGCAAAATTAAAAGTGGGCAAAAGTCAGATCAATTAATGGATGAGCTGAGAACACTCTGGGTTTCTCATGATATCTTAATCGATCCAGATTGTCGGACTGATTATGATTTACGCTCTTTAGGTATTATAACAAATGATACAAACGAGGAATACGAACCAAGTTCAATTGCTTACGCTCTAGGAACAGGACCAAAATCAAAATATCCTTCTTGGCGCATTGGAGAATTATTGCAAGCAGTTGGACTTTTAGAACAAGCAGAGCTTACCATTGCATGCGATATGCACAAAGCTATGCCAGAAATGCAATTCGGCCGCTTCTTAGTAAAACAAGATTTTCTTACCGAAAAGCAATTGCAAGCAGTTCTTACTGGACAGATTCTCATACGCGCTGGCGAAATCACACTCACGCAATTTGTAAACGTTATGACTGAAGTAAACATAACAAATCGCAATTTTAAAGAGGTGCTTCTCGCATCAGGCTATTTAAAAAATCCTACTTTGCTTAAATTGGATAATGACACTTAAGCATAAGCAGCTTTATCTTGCTATTATTCTTGTCCAACTTGCGCCTCTTACGAATTTGATCTGCTAAATAACGCACATCTGGATCATTACATGATTTTTTTTCTAAGATCAAAAGATTATTCTGGGCCATTGGCCAGTCATTTTTCAAAGCGTATAAAAGAGCAACATAAAGATTGGGCATAGCATTTTTAGTGTCTATTTTGCTTGCCCGTTTTATTTGCAACAAACCTTGTTGCTCTTTATTTAAATGACAGAATATCTTTCCCAATATAAAACGTGCTTCAAAGTTATTTGCTTGCTGCTCAAGCACATTGTTTAAGCATATAGCCGCACCGGTTAAATCGTGTTTGGCAATTAATTGTTTAGCCTCTTTCAGTCGCTCTGAGACTGTAGAAAATTCATTAAAATTATCTTCCGCCAATTTATTGTAGCTCAGAAAGAAGGCAGACACTGACAAAGCGCTCGCTGAATTGGTAGGTACTGCCTCATCTACCGACCTGTCTATGCTAATTCCACGGTGGAGGATTAAAGATTGCAATCTGTATTGAACGAAAGGAAAATTATCTTTGTTGAACTGAAAAATCTCATTAGCAGCCTGTTTATTAGCAAGCATCCACTGCTTAAAAGTTCCTGGACTTAACCTAAAAGTTGATAGTAAAGCCGGCAAATCATCAAAACCTAGCCTCACTAAATTTCGCTTGATTTCTCCCGACTTACAGCGTTGAATGGCATTTTCTACCATTGTCGATATTATCGCCTGCTCACTGGTTTTTCTATTAGAATCAGAATTAAAAGCAAGCAAAATCAATTCTCCAGCATTTTTTGTTCTAATGACAAAAGTGTCAGGAAAAACACTGGCAAATGTATAACATAGATTCAATAAATTGCCTTTATCAATAGCATAAAGTGGAAACCATTGACAAAAAACACCATCTATTCGCAAGCGAGACTTAACTAATTGCCAAAATTCAAGTGTGTAAAGATATCTAGAAGAACTTCTCCATGGTTCACCAGGTTGCGACACAATAATGTCATAGGAATGCTTAAGCATAGAAAGAAGATTGCGCCCATCTCTTATTTTAATATTGAGACGCCTATCAGGCAAATACCGCTGCAAACGTTGAGCAGCAATGATAACAGCAGGCTCTAATTCAGCTGCGGTTAACTCTTCGAGTTCCCGATTAGCTAGAATAGCTTGAGCGGTAACACCGCTACCAAAACCAAGCAAAAATCCTGTCTTAGGTTCATGCAAAGAAAACACATTTGGCAAAAGTCCTAACAAAATTTGCGTGGTCTCATCGCTCATCACAGCTGGTAGACTTCCATTCAGCGGTAATGTAGCCTCTGTCTGACCATCCGTTTGCAAACGAACAAGATTTTCTTTTTCATTAGCCGACAAAGAAACAGTAGAATTTAGGCCTTCTTTGTAAAAAATAATCTCCCCAACATTTGTCAAAAGGGGGCGCTTAGACAATGTCCAATAGCAAAGACCTAAAACAATTATAGCTATTATCGCAGCATATAAATCAGTCAGTTTATTCTCTCTATTTTGCAAAGGACCGAAAATATAAAGCACTAAACCAACACAAAAAATTGCCGCTGCACTAAGAGTAAATGTTGAGCAAATAGCATAATCAGTAATTGTGCTAAAAATCGGAAAGACTAAAACCCCGCCGCTAAAGCATCCTGCTACGGAAGCAAAAAGATTTAAGGCATAAGCATAAGATGATCTTATGGGCACCGATTGCGGATATAAATGTCTCAATTGAAAATAAAACGGCAAAGTGGCACCCAAACAAAAACAAGGTACAAACATAAGCAATAAGAGACTTATTGAATGGCTAAGAAAAAAAGATAGAAAAGGCGACAAAGCCAAATAGTTTATACAAAAACCCGTTATCATCGAGATAAATTTGGATAAATTTGGAAAAAACAAAATTTCTATAAAAAGCCACGCAGAAGCAAAAAAATATAAAAATACAAATAAATGCCAAAAGTTTTCGCTTTTTTGTTTATAAGAAAAATTGGCCACCAAAGAACCACAAGCAAGAGCAAATAATTGCATAGCGCAAACAAGAGAAAAGGCAAAAGCGCTAGAACCAATAAATAAAACAGACAAACGCATGAATAATAATTCCAAAATCATATTGAAAAAGGCGGCTGCCATAATAGCTAATACCAACAATTTCTTATTTTTCTGGCCGTTTTGCTTGATTTCCACTTTTTGTGAATTTAACTGAGCCGGTTGCAAAATAAACTGAGGAATTTCGGCCTCCACTTGAGGCGTCGGTATACTCGCCGCTAAAGCAAAAAGCAGCAAAGAGAATAAGTTCAATAACAAAGCAAACATTGTGCATTCTACAAGACCAAAGTTTGGCAGCATTATAAAACCTACCAAAATTGCTCCTATCAGACAGCCCGATAAGTTAGCCAAATAAAGCTTCTCTGCCTTACCAGAGGAAGACATTAGAGGTTTAGATTTATTTAGTAGAGGGAAAGCCGCCCCAATAAAAAAGGCTGGTACTAACAAAAACAGCCCCAGAGTAATTATTCGCAAAAGATAAATGAGCAAAAGCCATTGTTCAGACCGTGTTGTTAAAAAACAAATAAATCCAAGTCCTTCTATGGCAACAAAAACAAGTCCAAATAGGACAAGAGAAATTTGATTGATGATGAACAATTGTCCTGCCCATTTGGGGCTTAACCAAGCTTTGCTGAATACATAAGCTCCCAATCCCATACCCAAAAAAAATATGCAAACAATAATAGCCATTGTCGGCAGAGCCATACCGACAGTACTTTCCATTGCCTGCTCCCAACTAACCTGGTAGATTAGTGATGCAACTCCTTGCAACATATACGAAATAAGAACAAGAAGAACAGGCAATTGCTTCTTGTCCAGAGTCTTAATCAATTTATCCATATAAATTATACTATTGAGAGATATACTTTACTGATAATAAACGAGTAAATCCCATAAAAATGATTCTTCAATCTATTAATCTGCATAATTTCATGAGTTATGCCGATGCATATCTAGATTTAAACTCAATAAACGTCGCTTGTCTATCAGGAAGTAACGGTGCTGGGAAATCTGCTCTATTGGATGCTACTACCTGGGCAATTTGGGAAAAGGGACGAGCAAGTTCTGACGAATTAATAAGACTTGGTCAAAAAGAAATGTGGGTTGAACTCATATTTTCGCACGAAGGCAACACTTACAGAATTAGACGATCAAGACAAAGAACCCCTTCCCGCTCTGGCAACAAAGCAAACAGTAAAGGCAGCATTGACTTGCAAATGCTCATCCCTGAATCGGGTCAATTGAGTTCAAACAACCCAAACAAAAATGGTCACAATGGCCAAGACAGTCATATTATTCAATTTTCGCCTAACAATAACGGCAAAAACTGGAAAAGCCTTACAGCTAGTAGTATTACCGAAACACAAGACAAGATTTTACAATTATTGCGCATGGACTATCAGACCTTTATAAATAGTGCCTATTTACGACAAGGCGCAGCAGACCAATTCGCCCGCGAAACACCGATGAAGCGCAAAGAAATATTGGGTGAAATTCTCAGTTTGTCATACTTTGATCGCCTACAAGAACGTTGCAAGGAACGCTTAAAGCCTTTAAAAGAAAAATGCGAATTCTTAAACGGTTTGCTTTCTCGCCTGCCAGAAATCGAAGCACAAATAACACTTTTAGAAAGTGAACAAGCAATTCTACAAACCAATCTCAATAATCACAGAGATACTAAGGAAAAACTAGACGCAGATCTGGCTAAGCTATTGCGCAAAGAACATGACTTAAATTCTTGGCAAGATAAGCAATCAAGTATGCAAATCCAATTGCAAAACCTTGATTCAGAAATTAAACATTTAAATGCACAAAAAGATGAACTACATCATAGACTGAATAAATTGAATTCGCTAGTTAGTAATAAAGTTGCATTAGAATTTGAATTTGCCGAATACGAAGCCACGTCCTCGTCCTTGAAAGACTTAGAAGAAAAATCGTTTACTGCACAATCTTTAGAAAAGCAAAAAATTGAATTGCGCTCCAAGCTCTCAGCACAAAGAGGTCAATTAGAACTAGAATTGAAGCAAGCACAAAAAGAGTTGGTAGATAGATCGGAACGCAAAGCTAAGTTAATTCAAGATACGCATAACCGAGAAGCAATCATAAGCGAATTCCAACAATATCAAGACCTAATCAATCAAGAAATATATTTATCTAAACAGCAAGAAACCTATGCTCAATTCAAGCAAAGAATAGCCGAATTGCAAACAATCATAGACGAAGCTCAAATTCGTCTCTCCACCGAAATCGAACAGAAAAAAGATCAATTGTCTCAATTAAAGTCTCTTATCATCAGCCAAGATCTATTAGTAAAACAAAAGTCCGACCTTGAAGTAAAAGAAATGGAATTAGACAATAAAGAGAAAGAATTTCAATATGTCAGTGAAAAAGGACAAGAGATAAAAGCTAAAATTGAAAGTCTTAGCCAGCAAATCAACGATAAAATAACATGCCAACAAGAATACAATAACAAAATTGAAGAACTTAATAAGGCAGCTGACGCTACAATTTGTCCTCTCTGCTCGGCAGAAATTGTAGATAGAGCAGCAGTAATTGATCGCTATAAAAATCATATTAAACAAATAGAAAATGAAATCATTTCTTTCCAACTAGAACAAGAAAAATTAGAGAAAGAAAGAAATATTCTGCGCGCCAGATACGCTGACTTAAGTACTGAATTAAATCAGCGCAAAGCCCTAGATATGCAAAAGGGTCAATTAAATGAAAAACATCGCGCCGTTAAAGAAGCTCAGGAAAATCAAAATAAATTAGCAGTCGAAATTGAATCGCTAGAAAAACAAAAAGAACAGAATGATTACGCTATTGTGCAAAGAACTAGTTTAGTCAAGTTATCGGGTGAATTAACTGAGCTTAAATTTGACCCGGCCCTATATAGTAGTATCCAAGCACAGATACGCAGTCAAAGAGGCATCGATACACGCTATCATCAATTGCAAAAAGACTTAAACGAAATAAGTAAAACTGATGCTGCACTACCGGAACTGATAAAAACCATAGATGCTTCAAGAATAATCTTGGCCGAAGAATCATATGGTTCCGAAACCAGGAGCGCTATAACTGAAATTGACAAAGAATGGCAACAACTAAATTATGACAATGTCAAACATGCAGAACTAAGAGATAAGCTTAGTATCTTGCTTCCCAAAGTGGATGAATACAAAGACCTAAAACGCGCCCTAAATGAAATACCAATTGCAGAAAAAAATCTAAATGATACCGAAACATGGTTACTTACTAAAAGTGCACAGCAAGCCGAATTAACAAAAAGCTACGCTCTTGCCTCAACAAGTGTCAGTGAATTATCAAATCTTGAAACCGAAATATCTAATTTAAAATTACAAGTAAAAGAAAGCCAAAATATCTTGGAAGCTTTATTACAAGAAGAAGCTAAAATTTCTGCCAATCTTGAGTCTGCCAAAAAAGAATTAGAAAGTTTCAAGGATAAAAATAAAGAGTTGATTGATACTCGCCAAGCTGCAGAAGATTTCGCCTACTTAGCTGAATGTTTTGGCAAAAAAGGCATCCAAGCAATTGTAATTGAAAATGCCATTCCCGAAATTGAAATGGATGCTAATCGCCTGCTTTCGCGACTAACAGATAATAAAATGCATATTGGTCTTATTACTCAACAAAAAAACAAATCAGGCAATATTAGTGAAACTCTAGACATTGTAATTTCTGACGAAATAGGCACACGCAACTACGAACTATATAGTGGTGGTGAAGCTTTTAAAGTTAATTTCGCCATTCGTGTCGCTCTTTCTCGCTTATTAGCTCGACGTGCTGGTGCTAAACTTGAAACGCTGATCATTGATGAAGGTTTTGGCTCACAAGATGATTATTCGCGTGACAAATTAGTCAAAGCCATACGCTCCATTCAACCAGACTTTGCCCGTATTTTGGTCATAACCCATTTTGCCGATGTCAAAGAAATGTTCCCCACCCATATCCAAATAAATAAACTTAGCGGTATCTCACAAATCGAATTAATTAACTAGACCGAGCATCAGTCAGACTCATCGTCGCCGAAAAAGATAAGATTGCTAAACCCTAAGTTAGCTGCCAATATGAACAATATCGGACCTTCTGAAAAACTAATAGATGCTCAACTCCTTTTCAGAAATCGGTTTTATTACAATTTAAAGAGTATACTAGATCTCTGCATCTCTGCGTTATGTAAGGAGTTTGTAAAAGCCATTATTATGAAAATTAATCACATGGTGATCATATCAATATCCGTGTTAGCAATTGTATTTTTGATTCACCTAACGAGCAACTGTTCATCGGCTGCTGAAGTTAAAGGACAGATTGATTCCAAGCAATCGAAAAAGATTAAAACTGAGATTGATTCGAAAATCAAGGAAAAATTTGATCCATTAGCTTTGTCCTGGGAATCACACAACTGTTCTGTTCGAGCATCCTCTAACTCCAAAGATCGAACCGACTGCCCAGAATATCGTGCTATCGTTTTGCTCGGTGAGCCCGCAATTCCATGCATTATGGAGCGTTATTTAAAACAGAACATACCCGATAATGAGTGGTATCAATTTGCGCTTACAGATATAATTGGTATAAAACGCAATAGCACTTCCTTTAATTTTGATCAAGAAAAGAAATTTTGGACAGATTGGTGGGATTGGCAGCAAGGGAAGCTCGCAACTTGTCCATCCTTCGTATTTTGAATAGTTGGCAAAAAACCTACATGAAAAATATTTCGGTCTTTAAATATTGACAAAGTTCATCTATTCCGTATACTGAAAGTTATGAATCAGTTTATAGAAGAGCTAATCGCCTCATCATCATCTGCATCAAACCAGAGATGCGGATGCATTATTGCTTAGATTCATAACTGTTATGAAATTGAAGTTTTTAAAAGCCCGCAATAAGCGAGGCTTTTTTATTATGTGCCTCGCTACCTTTAGGAGGTACTAATGATTGACATTGAACAAATTAGAAAAAATCCAGATCGATTCAGGCATGCTGTTACAGCTAAAAGAATACCGCTGGATCTAGATAGACTACTAGAATTAGATAAAGAACGAAAAACTTTGACAGGCTTAGTGGAACAATTACGCCAAACCCGTAATCGTACTTCCGAAGCCATAGCCAATAATCCAGATAACCGGGCTGAATTAATTGCTAAATCTCGCACTATAGGCGAAGAGTTAAGCCAAAAAGAAAAAGAATTTGAAAAAATAGAATTTGAATTTAAAAAACTGATGGCTTTAGTGCCGGGACTGCCACTGGCCAATGTACCAGAAGGTAATTCCGATAAAGACAATGTAGAAATTAGTCGCTGGGGAAATATCATCAAAAAAGATTTCACCTTACGCGATCATCAAGAATTAGCTAATTTACACGGATTAGTCGATTTTGACGGCGCGCGTAATATAGCCGGCTCGCGAGCATACGCGCTCACTGGCAATGGAGCTTTATTAGAGTTAGCAATCATGCGCTTTGCTTTAGATAAAATTTTAGCTAAAGGTTTTACTTTAATATCGCCACCCCTCTTGGTAAAAGATATTGCTATGTTTGGTACTGGCTATTTTCCCCTCGGTGAAGATAATGCCTATGAATTAGAAAGAGACAACCTTTATTTAACAGGAACTTCTGAAGTGGGAATAGTTTCTATGCATATGAATAAAACTTTCGAGCTTTCGGAATTACCTAAACGTTATGTAGGTATTTCTCCTTGCTTTAGACGCGAGGCTGGTGCTGCAGGCAGAGATACAAAAGGACTATATCGTGTCCACCAATTTCAAAAGGTAGAACAAATAGTTTTTTGCGCCAATGATCAAGAAATTTCGCTACAACAACATTTTGCTTTATTGAAGAACGCTGAAGAAATCATGCAAGCACTTGAATTACCTTATCGAATAGTAGCTATGTGCACAGGCGATATGGGTTTAGGCCAAGTGTGTAAACATGACATAGAAACATGGATGCCTAGCCGAGATAGTTATTGCGAGACACATTCTTGTTCCAGCTTCCACGATTTTCAATCGCGCAGACTCAATATTCGCTATCGCAATGATAATGGTGAAAAGTTATTAGTCTACACACTCAATAACACTGCCATTGCTTCTCCACGCATTCTTATTCCTTTCTTAGAGAATCATCAAAATAGTGACGGTTCGATAAATATACCGCAGGCTCTGCGTCCATATCTAAATGAAAGAGAATACATAAAACCGATTAAGATGGGAAATTAATAATACATCCAAGAAAGAACCCGATTCTTCTTTAGATAATTTAGATAAACAACCCCGCAGTTTTCCTAATTATTGCCCATTATGGGCTTGGTAGGAGAACCTAGGCTCTCGCACGCAGTCTGTGAAACCGACTAAGCAATAAGTTCAATAAATTTTATGTCTGAATTGAACCAAATGTAAATACAAACGTATTAATCAATAGACTACCAAAAAAAGTAAGGGGTTGAAGTACTACTATTCCTGACTTTGCTAGGGAGTCTGAAAAATTCGAAAATATCTGACAGCCTATAAAAGGAGAAAATACATATGTACACCTCGTCTCATATTCGTAGATACATTTTTAGTTTAACCCACGAAACAATATTCTCTACTCGCGAATTTCTAAGCTTCGGTAAAAGAGCCGCTGTAGACAAATGTCTTTCAAGACTAGTCGAAAGGGGAGACATTATACGCTTAGCACGTGGATTGTTTAAAAGACTCGATGGCAACGAATTTCCAGCACCATTTGTTATAGCTCTACATAAAGCTAAAGCGTTTGGAAAGGAAATTGCCATAAGCGCTATCGATGCAGCAAAATCATTGGCATTAATTGATGAGGATGAGATATCGCATCAACTGACATATACTCTAAATGGACACTCAACTAAATTTCGTTGTGGCAAGAATACAATTTACTTACAAGGAGTAAGTGCAAGAAAAATGCATTTAGCAGACACACCGGTAGGGCGAGCAATTAGAGCTTTATGGCACTTGGGCAAATTTAGATGTAACCAACAGACAATAATGTCTGCTACCCGGTTATTTAATAGGCAGGAGCGTCACGAATTACGACAATCAGCCAATTTAATGCCCTCCTGGTTGGCTGATAAACTATTACATATTTGACCTAAAATCTGCAATTTAATGGTTAACTAACAAAATCTAACTTCGACAGAGCCAATTGGGCCAAAATCAGCAACAATTTGATCGCCTTTTTGAGTGAAGCAAACTTCGCCTTTTCAGGTACCACCATGCAAATTCGTTTTAGTGATAAGATGATTGAAACTCTTCAAATTGAGACCAATTTGCCTTTGATTGACCATGGATCCAAGCAGCATTGCAAGCATTGTCTGCTATTAAAGATAGACCACCAACCTCAGTCCAATCTTCATATCTACTATCAACCACTTCAATAGCAGGCATGACCGAACCAATTGCTCGCATAACTTCTTCTTCTTCATACAAAGTACCACGGGCAGGTAAAGAAGATGCCATCACAAAGCCAAATTCTGGTTCAATCACACACATTTTAAAATCACTGTTATGCAGTTTTGCCGGGCTTGCAAAAACAAATGGCGACAATAAAGGTCCATAAAATGGACCATCTACATTTACCAAAGACTGTGCTGTTTTGTTAGTGCACGCTACTTTATAGCCCAGTTTTTTCCACCGAATGTTTGTAACATTTGATCAGTGAGTACATTTTGACATTCATATGCCGTTAAAAGACCCTTGGCCGGCAGGATTCTGGCAGCAGACTCATCTTAACCTCTTTACCATCTAACTATATAATTTAAATAGATAAAAGCTTGAGTAAAAATAGACAAATACATTAAAAGCAATTAGCGAAACAAGTAAATATTTTGACCACTTAGTTGAAGCGGAATTTAAACCCGCTATTAGCATCGCCATAATCGGTATTTCGCTAGGAAACAAATATCTGCCTTGCGGACCAGCAACACCAGTATAAGTTCCATATATACAAACAGCCAAATTTATAGCAAAACATATAATTAAAACAAGCCACTGCCAATTTGTTCTGTATTTGAGACCCCTGCGGGCAAAACACAAACACGCCAATATAACAAAAGCCAAATAACCATAATAGATTAGCCTTGGCAAATTACGGGTCATATAGCCAAACCAACCCCAAAAACTAAAAAATAGCATACGCCAAAAGCGACTGCTAAAAACGACTCCAATTGGTGAGGCAAAATTCTGTAGATAACGATGATATGTCAGCGTCCAGATATTATGCATTGTTTTAACTCCTGTAATATCTCCACCAAATTGGAAATAATTACGGACAAACCACCAGCTCGTTAGAAAAAGAATAATTAGAGCCATACAGGCTAGCAAAATAAATTGCTCTTTTAATTTGCTTCTGTGCAAATAAATTACTAATAGCAAAATTAAGAAAGTCGTAGCGAGAACGCAATAACCAGAATATTTGCTCAACATGAGCCAAGAGCAACAAATAGATAGACAAACCATATTAGCTCTATTCAGACCTGTTTTAAGTACATTGATTAGCAAAAGTAAAATAACGGACGATAAAGCGGCTGTAGTAACATCGTTATTTATATAAGAGTTCACAAAGACAAATTGAGGATGGAAAGTCACCATTAAAGGCAATGCTAAAGCAGCAATACGGTTGGGAGCAAATAATAATTGTCCTATATAGTAAGCCACAACCACTACAATTAATCCCATCGCAATGCTACCTAACCGAGCAGCATAAAGCCATTTATTTGCCGCAATAAAACTACCAATGGCCTTCAAAAATAAAATATGTGGCAAATAGCCTAATTGGGGTATGGAACCATAAACTGCTTCAGGTCCAACAGATATAACCGCATGATAATCCGGTAGTCTAAAATTATTAGCTATAAATTGAATGACCCAAAAGTGAGTATTTTCATCCGGCGCCTCCACATATGGTACCAGAAACATCCAAGGTATTCTGATTAGTAAAGCCAGTAAAACAATCAAGAATAATTCTTTGATGCTTTTCATTATTTCTCAGCCGATTATTATTGTCTCTTCTAAGGATTATACGCTAAGCTTTAAATGGTCGCTTATGATGAGGTAGACTTGACACCCCTCAATTTTATTGACATAACTCTTAGCTTGTCATACTGTATCCGGGGTCGGTTAAATTATCGTGAATTCTAAATCACTTACTATTTTAATTTCATCGGTAATTTTAATAGCCGTTTTGGCTCTAGCTGTTTTCATTAATCACCGTGAGTCGCTATTACTGGACGGCAAAGTTCAGATATCATCCTTAGAGCGTCCAGCAAAAGTTTATTTTGATCAATTAGACGTTCCGTATATTGAAGCTTGTTCTGAAAAAGATCTAACTATTGCCCAAGGTTTCACTACAGCCTCCCAGAGGCTTTTTCAAATGGACATGTTGCGCCGCATAGCTAAAGGAGAAACGGCAGCAATATTTGGCAATAGTTGCTTAGCCAATGATAAATTAGCCCGCATTATTGGCTTCAACAGAATAGCCGAAGCGGAATATCCCCTGCTATTACCCGAAACAAAAAACTGGCTCAAAGCATATTGCCAGGGTGTAAATAGTTATATTTCTCAAAGCACACTACCTTTAGAATTTATCCTGCTTGGATATGAACCCCAGCCATGGCAGCCAAAAGATACTTTAGCAATACTCAAATATTTGCAATACGCCTCAGATGAGTGCTGGCAAATAACTGTCTTACAAAACGCGATAGCACAAAAAGGGGGTGTCGAGCTAGCCAAACAACTATTTGGCCCTTCTTTGAAATCCAGTCAACTAGCTACCTCAATTCCGAATACCGAAAAGCAGTCATCAGATTCTAGTTATGTTCCCACCGGAGAACAAGACGCCAAGCCCAAAGAATCAGCTTTAGATTCTCAAAGATATGATTTGCGTCGACCGACATTGAACCAGGTAGGCTGGCAAAAAAAATACGACTCTCTCACTATGCCCTTATACAATTTGATAAGCACTTTGCCATCGCCTGCCCAATTATCCTGGGGAAGCCATGCTTGGGCAATATCAGAAGAGATGTCACAATCTGAAAGAGCACTATTAGCCTGTGACAAAGATACTTTATTTAATTTCCCTGATTTATTTTTCGTATCGTCATTACGGACACCTTTTATACATGTTGCTGGATTAACAATTCCTGGCGTACCTGGAATATTGATAGGCCGCAATGATTCTTTTAGTTGGGGGACTGTAAATTTAAAAACACAATCTCAAGAACTTTGTGTTGAAGCATTCTCCAACAAAATTACCAATCAATATTCAAACAAACAAGGGGTTTTCCAAGCTAAGGAAATACAAGAGGAAATACCGTCAAGATTTGCCCCCATTCGGATGGAAACAATCTCTCTAACAAAGGATGGCCCACTACTCACAAAAAACGGAAAAATAGGGATAGCTTTAAACTGGTATGGTTCAAATCCCGCCAATAATATCATCGATTCAATATTGCCTTTGAATAAAGCGAAAAATTGGTCAGATTTCACTAACGCTCTAGAAAAATATAGAGGCAGCCTGCAAGCATTTTTATATGCCGATACCACAGGAAATATCGGAAAATATATTACCGGTTATAACAGACACTTCGGAGAAACATTACGCCTAAATCAAAAAGAGCAAGACCAACAAAATAGTGATGCCCAAGCATCGCCCAAGTTTATTGTTGCTACTGAAGGACAAATTTATCCTACAAGTTCAGCCGAAAGTACCATACCCTTGGTGTCCTCTGGCAGCACCTGGTCCGCACTAAGAGCAAAAAAAATACTAGCAAAGAGTCAAACAACGAACGCAAAACTATCTTTAGAAAATATGATTGCTATGCAGGCTGATGCTAAAGCGCCCTTAAGTGAATTAGTGACCAAAATGGTCAGCGACGCAATCATCAGTACGAAAAACGCCGACATATACCAGCACGACGCCTTAACAATGCTGGGTAATTGGGATGGGCAATTAAAAGCAGATAGTGCTCCCGCCACTATTTATGAATCCTTCATTACTTATATAACCAAAAAAATATTACAAGCCAAAATTGGTGAGCAATTGTCTACCGAATATATGAATAAATGGCCCTATTGGACTCAATTTACTGCAACCATTTTAACCAAACAGCCTGCTAATATATTGCCCATTACTCAACATGATTTTTCTATATTTAGCCTTGATTGCTTATCTCAATCACTTAAAAATCTGAGGCTCATATTTCAAACTAGCCCCGTATCCAATAGCCTAAACAAAATGCAATGGCAAAAATTACATCAACTTGATTTCCGTTCTAACTTGGCAAGATTTATACCAGCCAATCTCATAAATGCTTTCAGTCCAATTTTTCCTGGAGCTATAGGCATAGATGCAGACCAAGATTGTTTAAATGCTTGCAATTATCAGATAAGCAACGAATCTCCACTTTATATATGCAATTCCGGCCCAACCGCACGCTTACTTATCGATATGGCAGATAATGACAAGTTTTATCACAGTCTTACTTTTGGACAGTCGGGTCACTTGTTTTCCAAGGATAGAATGTACAATGGTCAGCTCAAGTCCTGGCGCAAAATGGAATTTCACGCTATGGCCTTTTCGTCAAATCAGCTTGGGCGGACAGCACGGCACATACTTTTCCTCGACAATACAGTTGAGTGAATTCTAGCTTAGAAGTTCACAGGTAATCAAGTAGAATATGCAGCGGGTTTTAATTGCTGACGACGTTAACCAGGAAGGCAGAAAAATTCTGTCCCAATCTTTAGCAGTAGATTATCTGCCAGAAATTTCGGCTGCTGAACTTCTAACATCAATTAACCAATACGATGCATTATTGGTACGCAGCAGAACTAAAGTTTCAGCTGGAGTTATTAAAGCTGGCAAAAAGCTCAAAGTGATAGGACGTGCAGGAGTGGGCGTAGACAATATCGACATAAATACTGCCACCGAATGTGGTATCGTAGTTTTAAATTCGCCAGAAGGGAACACCGCTAGTGCCGCTGAACATGCAGTGGCCTTAATGATGAGCTTAGCTCGTCATATTCCAAGCGCCGATAAAAGTATGAAAAGCGGCTGCTGGGAACGCAAACATTTTGTGGGTACGGAACTTTTCAACAAAACTTTGGCTATATTAGGAATGGGTAAAGTAGGGAGTCGTGTTGCTCATACAGCTGCTGCCCTTGGTATGAAAGTAATTGTTTATGATCCCTTTGTTACTGCTGAGCGCGCTACTGAATTAAATGTGCAAAAGGTACCATTGGATGAGGTATGGGGAAAAGCCGATTTTATTTCCATACATGTGCCACAAACCAATGAAACAAGTAAATTACTCAATAAAACCACTTTAGCAAAGATGAAACGGGGAGTGAGAATTATCAATGCTGCCCGCGGCGGTATTATAGATGAATCAGATTTGGCTGATGCTATAGAATCAGGTCATGTAGCTGCAGCTGCTTTTGATGTTTTTGAAACTGAGCCTCCAGCAGACTCTCCTCTTCTAAGGCTAGGCAATAAAGTTATTTTGACTCCTCATTTGGGTGCTTCGACTCACGAAGCTCAGTTCAATGTGGCCATAGACCTAGCTGAACAAATTCGTGACTTTTTAGAGACTGGCATTGCCAGAAGTCCTGTAAATTTACCTTTAATGAAACCAGAAGCAGTGCGTGAATTAGGTAAATATATATGGCTAGCCGAAGCGATGGGTAGCATAGCTTGCGAGTTAGCAAATGGAGAAGCTTCACAACTAGAAATTGTAGCGAAGGGAAATTTAGCCACTAAAGAAATTTCGCCGTTGGCAGTTGTCGCATTGCGCGGTATGTTAGCCAAAAGAATTGACGGTGTAACTTATGTTAATGCGCACTTAATTGCTAAAAATCACGGCATCCAAGTCCGCCATAGCAGAGATAATCAAACAGATCAGTTTCAAGAAGAAATAACTATTACTCTTCTAACCGATAATAGCAAAATTTCTCTTACAGGCACAATTTTAGCTCACGATGAACCACTTATAACCAAAATCAATTCTCACCCAATCAATTTATATCCAGCGAAAATGATGCTATTTACATCGCACACTGATCAGCCTGGCATGGTAGCAAAGATTTCAAGTGTATTGGCTAAACACAATATCAATATCAGCAATATGAGCCTAGCTCGCATTGCTGCTCGAGAAGATGCCGTTATGGTAATGGGTCTAGATGACTTGCTAGCTCAGTCTGTTTTAAAAGAAATAGAAAATTTGGCCGGCATCAGAAAAGCTCATTTTGTATCTCTTGAATCGTTAGTTCATGTTCCAAGTTAATCACTCAAGATAATTATCCCCTTTGTAGTTTAACGATAATTGTGTGTCTTATGAGACTAATCTTTCTAACCGCAGTTCTGTGCTATGTCCTTATGATTTATTCTAGCTTGCCCGGTCAAGCACAGCTTAATTTAGGTGGCAACAACCTCTTTTCTAATTCTGGTATGAATAATACGACCGGTACACCTAATAATTTTGCCAGACCGACAATTCCCTTGGGAGATGAGCCAAACAAAGAACAGTCGAATTGGATACCAGCTACTTTCCCTGCTTTCCCCACTCGCTATTTGAGCATACCTGGTTTGGATGACGCAGAAAAAGAAATACTCTCGCAAAATTATTTTGTTGTTATTAATGACGGCAATATAAAATCTTTTGCTCAACTGTATAGTGAGAACAGAACAGATGGCATTTCTAGTCTTGTCACCGCAGATAGCATCGTACATCCACTTCTTACTTTGCAAAATAATATTAGACTAAAAGTAATTGAGCGCTCACTCTCTCCGTGTCTTGAATCTTTACTGATTTCAATGATTCGAAATAATGAGATTGACTATAAAGACACAGAGGATGCTGAGGTCAAGGAAGAGCTTAAATACAATCTAGCGTTTTTGACGGTAGCCATAAAATTACTCGTACCTGATTTTCCACTACCGAGCAACGCTGGTGTTCGTCAATTAGTAACAGACGAATTGAACAACTTTAAAAGAGGCAAATTATCTCGTTCGGTTATTTTTCACCGCTGGGAAGACTTTTCTTTTTATAATCCCGTTGGATTTTACAAAACTTCTGCCTCTATAGGGCGTTTTTACTCGTGTTATCAGTGGTTAGCCAAATCCTTTCTCGACCTAAGTGATACTGCTTCTGATACTACCGTAGGCAATGGCAACGAATTTAGACGTGCTTTCCTGCTCTTCCAAAGCATCATAAAGGCGAAGATTCAATCAAACAACCTGCAAAAAATAGAATCCGGCCTGATTATTTGGAAACAAATTAACAAAATTGCCCAAGATTTAAGCATTAGCTCAACCATTAGATTCCCCGAACAAGGTACTTATCTATTGCCAGACAACCTAGCAAAGGCACTAACTTCTGCTAATGCTTCTGAAATTTCGGTCTCTGCTTTGAGCAATCCACTTAATAGAGCAAGATTACTGTTAACAATTAGAAGCAATGCACCCAGACAGTTTAGCTCTACTTCCATATTTTCTCTCTCCCGAAACGACAGAACTAAAGAGAAACAGCTTAAGTTTCATTTACTCACACCACTGTATACTCCTGCGCAAGACGTATCTTTGCCGGGTCCAGTCTTTCAGCAAGAAAATGCTACTAATTTCAGCTACATCCCTATAGCACTGTTATTGTTACACAATAATGGTGTTAACTGGGCCAATAAAATATTGACAAAAAATTCCGCTAAGTTAGACGAACAGTTTATGAATCAATTAGCTATCAATCAATTAGTCGAAAATCAAAACGTTGCCAGTTTTGATCCAGCAGCACGCAATTCATTTTGGAAAATCTTTGGCGCTTTCTCTAACCCTTGGCCAGACCACACACAATTATTATTTCAAACTGAGCAATGGCGAACCTTTTGCTTAGAGCGACAAGCTGCCGCATGGGTAGATAATTTCGTGACTACCAAACTCAAATCGAGCCGAAGCAATAATTCGGTACAACTGCCATCAGAAAATGTGTCGAATGTTTCTGCTAAACCGACAACAAGCACTGACATAACCAGTGCAAGCCCTGTCACTATTAGTAGTACCATTCGCAAATTTGGTATCGGTGCTTGGCGCACTAATACTAATTTCAATTATTTAGAGCCCGCACTTGATTTATACAATAAATTGGGCGAAAGTCAGTTAAACTTAGAAAATTCCCTCAATTTAGCTGGAATATTTCCTAACGAATACTTAGATGAAAGCCATGACTTTATTCGTCTGCTTAAGCGATTGGCTTCAATTGCTAAATTGGAGTTAGATCTAGAATTTCCGCAAGCCGAGGACCAAGCCTTGCTAGGAACTATTGACAAGCTATTAAACATCGTCGAATCTCCCTTACCAGGCAAAATATTTATCACTTTTCCCACCAGCAAATCTAAAGGCAATAATGTTGATTCAGAGCTTCGCTTAACAGGGGTAAATATGGAGATTAGTTATCCAGCCATTCTTTTTGCAATCGTTCAATATAAACATACCTATTACTTGTTGCGCGGTGCTACATACTCGTATAGTGAACAAGGCGGGGAAGAAATTAATGAAAAACATTGGCAGCGTCAGTTAGAATTTGGTTTCCTAGAAACACCATTCTGGTGTCAAACATTTCAACGAACTAATGCTAAACCAAATTAGGGTGTAAGGAACAGAAGTGAAACAAGAACTGCAAACTGTACGACTCAATACCTATAACACCATTCTTCAACTGGCAAGAAAACACAGAGCAGAGGGTTTATACCAAATGGCCGAAGACCTCTATAAGCAGGTTATCGCTATTGCTCGCGTTGTGAATGAGCCAGAACCTCATCTATTGTCCGCGGTCTTATATGAGTTAGCAAATTATTACGAGTTCCAAGCCAAAGATGATCAATCAGAATTGCTCTGGATAGAACTGAAAGCTTACGAACAATATTTTACCTCGAACCATTATATTTATGTACAATGCGTTTTCAGTCTTGCTCAGTTAAATGAAAGAAGGGGAAATCTCGATAGATCAGAAGCTCTCTACAAAGAGCTTTTGAAAAGACAAGAAAGCGAGCTGGGAGATGAATCGCTAGATATTTGCCCAATCTTGGACCAATTAGCAGCCTTCTATTGCCGACAAGGAAAATATAACTTAGCAGAAGCTCTGCACTTAAGAGTTCTGGTGATCAAAGAATTCTATCTTGGAACATGCTCGCCAGAGATTAATTACACTGTCGATGCCCTTATCGATATATTTAAAAAACTAACTAAATGGCGCTTAGCTGAATATATGATGAATAGACAAAAAGGTATACTTCTGGCTTTGCATGGCAAAGATTCACTTTGTGTTGCCAGCTGTGCATTAAGATTGGCTGAATTACAAACTGATACCAAACAAATAAACAGAGCGATTGATAACTTGTCTTTCGCTATACAAGTCTATAAAAATAAATTTGGCGAACTTGCCAACCCAGTTATTTCTCTGCAAAGCAAATTAGACACATTGCTAATTTGCGGCATGGAAATGAGTTTTGCATCATCCGAAAGTTCGGTTTACTCAAATGACGAGCCGATTACAATCAATCTAGACTCGCCAAATATGACCTTAGCGGTTCCCGCATTAGTTACTGCCTAAATCAGCCTGTTCCTGCTGGCTGAGATTTTCTTTCGCATCAACAGGCGTATCACCCTTAACCTCTGCAGGCACATAACGAGGAGCGGGTCTTTTATATCGATCCATATAATCTAGTCTTAGCTGTCCATCAGCATCTTGATAATACTGTTGTAGTATTTGCTCAAATCGCCAACCGTTTGCAGCAAGCATATTAGCACCATGTTGGCTCAATCCACGACTGCCATTGCCTGGTCCACGATAAGTAAAAACCCAATCACTACCATCTTCCTTAATATCCAAAATACCGGCTGTACTGAAATGCAACATCTTTGCCAAAGCTATTCCGTATACTTCACGATTTTTCTTAGTTCCTATTACCTGAATACTGCGAGCATTGCCAGTTTGGTCCCATTGTTTGACAGTCACACCAATTATGCCAGGTACACCTGTAATTTTTTCTAACAATGTTTTCGTAACTCGTGCAGACCTAATATTCAAATTTTCAAACGCATCACCCACCCAAGCTCTGTAAAAGCCTGGCTTTACTCGACCAGCATCTTTCAAAATAATGCCACGGGTAAGCCAGACAGCCATGTTGGTAGAGTTTGCCGCCACAGCTTGTCCTTTATACACTTGGTCGCGTGTATCAGGCACAACATCATACCCTTCTGTTCGATACCATTTTGAGCCAGCTCCAGTATGAGCAAAGGCATAGCTCCTTGCTGCCACAGCTTGCGCCTTAAGAGCCTCTATATGCCAACTAGCCGGCATCTCCGCTGGCACTACGCCAGTTAAATAATCTTCCAAATCCAATAGATTGATTAAAGTGATATGTCCAGCTAAGGAAAGAATTTCCAGTACACCACCATACCACCGGTTATTAGCCCAAACACGATACCTTTCGCTAGCTATATAAGCACGACGATTACTGGGTAAAGGATAGCTTTCTCCAGTTGCCATGTCGCTAATACGCCCATGGGCCAAACTATAAACATGGCGGGCAGTCAAAGCAAAAACAGGCTTTTCATCAACAAAAAGGGCTCCTGTTTCCCATAAATAAACATAATTTGAGCCACTACGAGTAGAAATGCCTACACGCATTGGGTATACCATAGGCGGATAGGGCGCAAAATGTATATTAGGAACAATGGCTGAATTTGCGGCAGCGGCTGAATTTGCTGACTTAGCTGCACTGTCGATAATCAATATTATTGCTAATGTGGCCAATAAAGTCCCAAGCGCCTGCCACAAAACTAATAATCTAGACATATTCAAGACCTTGTTCCCTTTCAATTCCAATCTTATTACATAAATCCTTCTTGATCCTATTTTGTCTCTTGATGCTACTATGAAAGACAGCAAGGGTAGATAATCTATGTTTTCGGCAGTACCTAAATGAAAAAGCTCCTCATTGTTGACGATGAAACTGACATTGCTACTTCTATTCAGTATGTGCTGACCCAAGAAGGTTTTTCGACTTTATTAGCCCACGACGGACTTAAAGCTATCGAATTAGCAGAAAAAGAAAAGCCCGATCTTATTATTTTAGACCTAATGATGCCGGGTTTAGATGGTCTAGAAGTATGCAGACGGGTACGCTCACACGACCGGCGAACGCCTATTCTCATGTTAACTGCCCGTACTTCTGAAATTGACACTGTAGTAGGACTTGAATTAGGGGCAAACGATTATATAGCCAAACCGGTACGCCTGAGAGAATTAGTGGCCCGCGTAAAAGCTCATTTGAGAGAAAGCCCAACCAGCACAATTAATACCCCTAGTGGGCGTAGCATTAAGCTTAGCAATCTGTCAATTGATATGGATAGCCGCACTGTTTTAATTAATAACCAACCTATAGACCTCACTTTTAAAGAGTTTGAGCTTCTGGCAGCTTTAGCCAGGCAACCAAATCGAGTCTTTACCCGCGATCAGCTTTTTGCTCAAGTTTGGGGCTCAGACTTTTTAGGCGAAAGCAGAACCGTAGACGTACATATCAGATACCTACGCGAAAAATTGGAAGAAAATCCCAGCCAACCCAAGCGCATCCTGACAGTACGCGGTGTCGGCTATAGATTAGTTTGGGAATAAAACCGTAGTTGTCCCACTGAAACCACCACCTTTTGCTGAGATTAAAGCAATTTGCGTACTTTTCCCAGTGACATATTGGTCGCGGAAATTTTATGCTATAGAAAACTTGAAAACCATATGAACGGTTCAGATTCAAAAACGGCAATGGCGATGGCGGCAACCTTATGATCATGGAAAAGCGGGTTCAATTGATTAAACAAAAAGCTGGCGTGGGCCTATCATTATTTTTGGTGTTAACAAACCAAATGGCTGCTCAAGCCGGAACTTGCAGCGATAAAACTAAATGGTTAACTAATAATCTAGAAAAACCACTAAAAGGGACTAGTGACCAATCTTTAACAACTTTAAAAGCATTGTCAGCTCAACCAGAGAACTCAAAGCAGACAAACTCAATCATTGTCAGCTGCTCTGATGACCCCACCCACACAATCAAATTGCGTCCTTTTATGGCCAATCGCAAATTGCCAAGTAGGCATGAACTCGAATTAGCACTAATCGAACAAAAAGCAAAATTAGCCCAAGAAAATGATGCTCGCTTAAGTGGACAAGTATCTACTTTTGTTGTCGGAGAAGACAATCAAGCTTCACCTTCTATACAGCCTTATCCTTCCAATAGCTATAGACAGCGGGCAGCCGAGCCTAAGCACGACAATCTTACTCGACTCAAGAATGTCAGCCGCAATTACTTCCTGCAATCGCCAACTAAATCAGCTCAAAATAGCTTTTCTTTAATGAAACAGGCAGAACAACATTTGCTTTCTACAGGAAAGCAACAAATGACTCAATCTAATTCCTTTGCGACAAATTCTGCAACCGGAGAGCAGACGATTTCGTCAGTTAATGGATCGTCTATTAACATAGAAGCATTAAACAGTATGCCTATTAATGCGACAAATAGTCAAGCCATGCCTGTTGTGCCAATGAATTGGACATCCGAAGAATGTGGCCCATCGGCTTTTAGTCTGTCAACCAACGCGCTAAGAAAACAAATACAGGTGAGTTCTTCTGATTTTGGCGCTGCTGGACCGCCTCCATTTCCTTTAAATCTTCTACCTGAAGCGTCACTCAAACAGCTCATAAAAAGCCTGGCTGGTAGCAGGAGCAGTTCTAGCTCTACGAACGGATCAAACGTTGCATTTGGCTCTTGGCATAGCCCCTATCCTTTGAATAGCGTGTCGGGCAATCGCTCGAGTAATCTACCATATGCTGGTTTTCAATCCCATTTAACCAAGCCCTATGCTAGTTCGGACAAGAAAGCAAATTTCCATTACGTGTCTGCACTACCTGCAGTGACAGGTGCACACAGAAAATCTTCTGCCCGCAAACAAAAAACTCGTGATGCCGCTAATCAAAGGGATGCTGCTATTAGAGTTAGGATGCTGCTAGACAGTCAAGTTAGAGTAGCAACGTACCCAGCCTACACTACACAATCTTTAAAGCCCTGGAATTTCGCGCAATAGCCAAACAGAAATATTCTCTATTATTTAACCTATATATCGACACACGTGCGATAATGTCTATCTATTAATTGCCTAATCGACCGAATTAAGCGAGGATAATTGTTAGATGATGTTATTAGCAAAAAACTTAATCAATCCAAAAATCAGAACTCTGAGCAAATGCATTGCTCTTACATTCTCCTTATGCGCCTTGAGTTTGATACCACCAGCAGTATTGAGCCAAAGTACTGGTGAAACTGGCGATCCTGTAGCAATATATAAACAGGCGGGAATAAATGCTGAGCAAGAATCAGCTATTCGAAAACTTGCCCAAGACTATGACCAAGAAAATTCGGTTAAAATGGAGTCGCTTGCTCAAATGCTTCAAGCATTAAGAGATATGGCTTATCAAAAAACTCTTAATGCGTCAGGTATGCTTGCCAAACAAGAAGAAATAAACAAACTTCAGTCCGATATGGCACTACAAAGGATTAAGCTAGTTATTAAAATTCGAGGACTTCTAACGCCTACTCAAAACGAAAAACTTGTCGCCGCTTTGCAAAGCCGTATTCGCAATGAAGAGCAAGTAAACCTTAAGTAGTCAAGAATATATTCACAATTCCACTGTATTCATTATTCTTGATAAAAATAAACTTTGCTTAAGGCAACTTGTTAAATTCTAAAGTTGCATCTGCTCCTAGCCCGTAATTTATGGTAATTTCATTCAGTCTTTATAAGACTATATATATTCCAGTATGCGTTGTCCCGATTGTAATCAAAGAAATTCTGTAGCAGCAAAAAAATGCGCTGCTTGTGGTGCCTTACTGCGCCGCAAACCATTACCTTTAGGTTTCAAAGTGTTTATCGGCATTCTGGTGGGCGTGATTTTTGTCTTTTGGGTGGCAGCACTTTCCTCAACTATCAATAACCCTGAAAAAACTTTGACCAGCACGGCTAGTACTTTAACTGGAAAATCAAATTCGGCTGAGCAGATGATGGGTAATATCAAGCATTTCGATAAAGCTATGTACCAATTCTTGCAAAAATATGGCTCTTTAAATAACAACGAATTAGCCAGTAAATTGTCGACTGCCTTGCCAAAATCTTTATACGAAAACCACATTTTTGAAATCTTACCTAATCTAAAATTGGTAGAAATCGATACCGCGTTAACTGCCTCAAATTATCTGGTTTTACTTAGTAATGGACAAACCGAAGTTTTACCAATTGTCGGGCTAGATGTCTATGACAGCAATTCTTTCCTGCCCCAAAATGACAAGTCTGAAAGCGGTAAAAAGGAAAAGGAAGGTCAACTGCTAGTTTTGTCAGGTCATACGAGCATACATGGACATCAACCCAGAGTAAAAGTATTACTTTTAAGTTCCACCTTGCAATCAGACAATGTCATCGACTTAACCGATACTGCAGTGCCAAATTTATACGGAGAAGGGACAGCCAAGTTTTCTCCCAATCAAAAAGACATTGAACTTTCTATTTCTCTATTTAGTCGCGGTCAGGCATTAAATGTATTTTCAGCTGAGCAATTGAAATCAACATTACCTGTCGAAAATGAATCACTGTACGAACAATTAATTTGGCAAAACAATTCTTACTCCTTACACAGTCAGCCCGGTACAAGCAGACTATATACTCTGTATGCCGCTGCAAGCTCTTTAAAAAATCACAATAAGCTTGGACGTTTTTGCAGATATTTCAGTGCCGGTGCTAGGCATACTATCGAGCAAACACCAATTGTTAAAAGTGAGCAGGGATTTACTATCAGTGCTTATAAGCCCCTTAAGAAATCTGGAAATTCTAACAATACATACGTCTTAAAAAACGATTTTACAAAAGCGATCGTTGAGTTAAGACCACTGTCCACTGCGAAAAAGGGATTGAACACCAATGGTTGGTACATTAACAGCCTGTCTATTTCAAAACTCACACCTCTAGCCTCTGCAAATATCCCTGCAGCAACAATTACTGAAACAAAGCCCGATCAGAAAAAAGCAGCAAGTCCTGATCTGAAAGAAACAATAAAGCCCGACTTCAAAGATATAACAGCGAAGCCTAATCTTAAGGAAGTGGCTAAGCCTTCGATACCGCAAATAGAGGGAAAACCACAGCAAACAACCTTGCCTAACAACAATAAGAGCTTAGATTCGACACAGAAGCCACTGGAGCAGGGTTTTGATGCTAGTTTCGCTCGAGATCTAAAAGCTAACATCAAATTACGCAGTGGTCCCGGTATAGATTATCAGTCCATTTATGAAGTCAAACCAAATAAACCTATCTCCATTATTGGCAAAGAAAACGGCTGGTATCGTGTCAAAGTAGACGACAAAGAAGGTTTCATTTATGCTGGTTTAGTAGCCAACCAAAAGAATAATGCTTATAGAAGTACCCTTATAAAACAAAATTGCACTGTCAAGGATGATGAGCAACATTCAATTACAAGCATTAGTAGAGGAGATCATCTAATCCTTCTTGGCGATCTGCAAAATAATCGCTATAAAGTAATGCTCAGCGATGGCAAAATCGGTTATATAAAGAGAGAGGCCATTGATGGTTCTCCTCGCCCCGTTCGGGAATCACCACCGCCATTTGTGCCTTAAATGCACCGTTTACGCAATTTTGCTTTATAGAATCAATTATGCGAGAATAAATAAGCATTTAGTAATCGATATAGGCTTATTTAAAGTCAAATTGATTACTGTCCGGCAAGCCGGGACGTAGCGCAGCTTGGTAGCGCGGTTGCTTTGGGAGCAATAGGTCGCAGGTTCAAATCCTGTCGTCCCGAGATTTTTCAAAAATAGTGTAAGCGCTTTGTAGCAAGCATATTTGTGATTTTACTATGAAAGTTGCACATATCATCGACCAGCAATTAAATCCTCAATAAATTCTGGACAAGAGCGAATAGAAATTCCGCATTTGTCTGCAACAAGATCATTAAAATGTTCACGATTACCTGACAATATAAAATCGGGTTTGGCTAATAACGCAGCCGCCAAAATTTGTATATCAGCCTTATGGCGCATTGTGGCTATGTAAAGCTTATAAGTTTTTTGAATAATATTATCTTCCGGAGCAGGCAAAACAACCAATCTGGCTTCTTCCAAGTATTGCCTGCCAACGATCGACAATTTTATTGAGCCGTGCAGGAACACTTTTGAGTTTTTTGAGAATGGCATTTTCTACGTCAATAATAACTGGTCGGCAAGTAATAATATCAAAAGTGCCACCAGCAGCTAGCTGGATTATGGCCGATGCAGCCGAATCAGGCAGAAATACAGCCTCTATAAGTACATTTGAATCTAAAAACAGACGCAAACATTCCTTGTTCGCCATTTGGCAAGGTTGGGATATTGCTTAGCAAAACGCTTATTTTTTTGTTTTTCAGCTTCAGCTTTCAACTCTTCCACTGTAACGCCAGCTTCAGAAAGTTCTTTTTGGGCACCTTTCATTAGATTAGTAAGCCGACCATTTATTGAAATCAAGATAACACAATTGCCCACTACAATTTCTGCAAGCTCAGTTCCTTTATTTAATCCTAGATGTTGACGGGCTTTATTAGACAATGTAACTTGTCCGTGCTTATCAGGAATAATAGGCTTGGCTTTAGAAGATGACATATTTACCTCAATCTATTTGCAATATATTAATGAGACGCTTGATTTAATATTGATACTTTGCCATTCTAATTCCTAAAGGAAGCTTATTCCCACCATAATATTATATCTTGATTTTGCTCAGACAAAAGTTAGTAAGCTTATAAGATAGTCAAACATTGAAGGAGACGAGATGAACGTTGCTCTATCAAAGCCCACTCAGTATGTTGAAAAGTTCATGAAAGATTTGCTGGTCAAGAATCCCGCCGAGCCGGAGTTTCACCAGGCAGTCAAGGAAATTGTCGATTCTTTAATACCGTGTTTTGAGCGTAATCCCAAATATATTGACGCAATGATACTGGAGCGTGTAGTCGAGCCAGACCGCGTGATCATGTTCCGCGTTCCTTGGCAGGATGACCAAAATAAGATCCATGTCAATCGGGCCTTCCGCGTTGAATTCTCAAACGCTATCGGTCCCTATAAGGGAGGCCTTCGCTTCCATCCAACAGTTAATCTCGGCATACTCAAGTTCCTTGGCTTCGAGCAAATTTTCAAAAATAGCCTGACCACACTTCCGATGGGCGGCGGAAAGGGCGGCAGCGACTTCGATCCTAAGGGCAAGTCAGACTCCGAAGTCATGCGCTTTTGCCAGAGCCTCATGAATGAGCTTTACAAATACATCGGTGCCAATATAGATGTACCAGCCGGTGACATTGGAGTGGGTGCACGTGAAATTGGCTATCTCTTCGGACAGTATAAAAAATTGAGCGGCACTTTCGAAGGCGTATTCACAGGCAAGGGCCTTGGCTGGGGCGGCTCTCTCATTCGTCCTGAAGCAACCGGATACGGCACAGTTTACTTTGCTCAGGAAATGCTCGCCACTCGCAGCGAATCTTTTAAAGGCAAAACAGTAACGGTATCTGGCTCAGGTAACGTCGCCCAATATGCTGTTGAAAAGGTCAACCAGCTTGGCGGCAAATGTATCACCCTTTCCGACTCGGATGGCACCATATATGACCCCAAAGGCATTGATGCGGAGAAACTAGCATTTGTAATGGAGCTCAAAAACGTAAAGCGCGGACGCATAAGAGAGTACGCGCAAAAGTATAAATGCGATTTCCTTGAAGGTAAGCGCCCATGGAATATTCCATGTCAGGTAGCATTGCCCTGCGCAACCCAGAATGAAATCGTTACAGAAGACGCCCAAACATTGGTGAAGAATGACTGCATCTGCGTTGCTGAGGGCGCCAACATGCCTGCAACAATTGAAGCAGTTAACGTCTTCCTCAAAAATAAAATTCTCTACGGTCCTGGTAAGGCTGCCAACGCTGGCGGTGTTGCTACTTCTGGTCTGGAGATGTCGCAGAACAGCCTGCGCCTCTCATGGACGCGTGAAGAAGTGGATCATCGACTCCACGACATCATGAAAAGTATTCACAAGACCTGCATCGACACAGCCAATGAATATGGCGAACCAGGTAATTATGTCTTGGGCGCCAATATCGGCGGATTCGTCAAAGTTGCCAACGCAATAATCGACCAGGGTCTCGTCTAACCTACTCAAGCTGCTCTCTCAGCAAAGGCCAGAACTTATTTAGTGTCTGGCAGTGCATAATGTAGTACATACCGTAGCGATCGTACTTCGTGTCTACACCTTTTAACTTATTGATTACGGATGGTATCACCGGGAACTGGAACAGTGCCATCAACTAATTTGGTTAATGCTGCTTGATCGCCAATGTCTGTTATTGCAATCACGCCAACCAGAACAAGGTTTTCATCAGATTGCGAAGGTGAATCCCGTTCAACAATAAATTTGTCACCGATCTTGTAACCATTCTCTTTGCCTACACTAACGCATATTAAATCATCGTCCACATCAGTAATGGTGCCTTGCACCCGCTTTGCTACCAAAGCGTCCACTTGAGGAGCGACTGCTTCCAATTGCTTGCAAACAGAATCAACTGCCGAAAACGTTGCTTGACCAGCTATACAATTGGCAAAAGTGCTAGATAGAAAATCTGAATTTGGCCCACCTTCTCCCCAAAAATCGCTCGATCTTTTTCGCGATTCGGAAGTTCCAGTCAATGTTGTTATCTCCTTGCCACTACAAACATCGATTAGTTTTACCTCAAAATCTACCTTAGCTCGCCCACGATCAGCTATCGCTGCCGGTAAAGGTACAGCACCTATAAGTCCGGCAAAGTTTCCTACCTTAGGAATATATGAAGAACCAGTATATGCGGCTGATTGAGCAATATCGGCAGCAGCAGCTGCATTTTCTGAGCCCGACTGAAATTCAAACGACTGCACCGATCCGGTTATTATGGCATCAGCATTCAGAGCCCTGCCTATTTGAGCAGCACTAAAATCAGCAGTGTCGTCTCGTTGCAATAGAGCCAATACGTCACCATAGTCACACGTACTCCAGCCAGGGATTTTTGCAATCTTTGAAGATAACACTTTTGCTATCTCTGAACCAACATCAACATCACCGGCATCATCAGTTGAATTGTGAAAGCTAAATGGTAAGACAACAAGTCTTTTTTGTTGTTCTGAAGCAAAGACCGACTTCTGCACATTGACCATCAAAAAGACAATGACAAAACAAAGTACAGTAAGTTTACGAATAGACATTTAGGCTGTTAAACTTTTAAATTAAGAAATTCTAGACACAACTACAAAATTTTGCAGCATATTATGACATACCCCGTTATTTTCTGATTTTAACGTTATAAACGCGCCAGATTCAGGAATATCCAAAATACATACTAATGCCAGGCCGGCAAAAAGATGTCTGATAACATATAGCGCGCCCGGCTTAAATGTTAATGGCTAATTTGCGGAGAAATTAAGTGAAGAATAAGAATCTGGTTAAGACTCTATTAGTCATATTTGTCATGCAGGTCGCCATTACCGCAGGTGCTGTCAGTCATTCCAACAAACAAGGGATTGATGAAGTAGCAGTCATGGAACAAACTTTATCTGACCTCGAGCAGCGCGTATTGAATCAGCAATACAATCGCGACATTATTACTAATAGAGTTTGGCGTCTAGAAAACAAGATCTTTGGCAGAATACAGGCTGGCTCTCTCCAGCATCGCATCAATGAACTGATTGTCCATGAGGCAGACAGAGCACCGGCACTCCCTCAAAATTCTGGCCCAGGAAAACACAACGTTAAAATAACGCCAACTACACCGTCAACTGCCAAACAAAATCCTGCCAATGTTAACAAACAATCGCCGCCGCCTCAAACAAGCCAAGAAGTAATTGAACAAACTTCATGGGATGCAAGTGCCTTACTGGATGAATTATTAAAAGCGCAGGAAAACAACGACAGTGTATCGCTAGATCAGTCAATGGCCAAACTTTGTCAAATGCCAATTCCAGATGCGGACAAAAGTCCTGAAAAAATCCGTTCGGCTAAAGCATCCGATGAACGCGGTCTAGCAGCTTTTAGACAAGGAAAAATTAGAGATGCTCTCACCAATTTTAAGGATGCGCAGACTCTCAATCCCTGGGCTGCAACCATACTTAACGATTTAGTTAGAGCACAGATTAAGACAAATGATTTAAAGGCAGCGGTTCTATACGGACCGCTTAGCATTTTGGTCGCACCGTCTTCTCCCATTGCCTGGTGCAATATGGCTGAGATTTTTGCTCGCGTAAAACAATACTCAAGGGCGCAAGGATGTGTCTATCTTGCCTGCTTGATGACTGATGATTCAAAGCAAGCCCTATCGGCTATTCAAGACCTGATTAACAACATCGACGAACCAGACGTGCGCGTACCTTTTGAGCAAGGTCTTTTCATAGCAAAATATACATTGAAAGACTATAGCAATAGCCCATCTAGCACCGTCAAGGATGATAGAATGCTTGGCGCAGAAGCTGATGCTGCCCTGTATAAAGCCCATATGCTTTTGACTTTTGCTTCAGGCTTGCAACAAATTAAGCAGAAAACGGGCATTATATCAGCGGTAACAGTCACAGACAAAGGACAAATAGTCAAGACTGATTTATTGCGTTCTTCCGGTAATGCCAGACTGGACAGTGCCGTTATGAAAGCGTTGACCGATGCTAAATTACCACCTTTACCAAAGTCTATCCAAAGCAATCAACTACAGTTTATTGTTCCCATTGATAAAATCACTCAATTGCATGCAAGCGAAAAAAATGGTTAAGCTCTGCTCGCACACCTATAGCTTCAAAGAATATTTATTGTTATTGATTCAAAAACTCTCGGAGTATATTTATGAAATTTGATCCTAGAAAAATAAGTGTACGAGTAACATTTGCATGCGCCTTGGCAGGAGCAATGGCACTTTTAGCACCAGCAAATACTTGCAGCGCACGATCAGTACCCACACACGCATCTTCACATACGGGGCGTCGTGTAGGGGTACACAGTACAGCACATTTAACGCACCTTTCCGGTGAGCATGCTGCGGGCAAAAGTCAATATACTTTGGGCAAAGATGAGCATGCTTCAAGCAAAAGAGACCATTCTTCGACCAACAATGAACCAAGGTTGCGCCAAGAAGAGCCTGTGCACTTTGATAAGATGCATAATCGCTCGGAAAGTCACCTCGAGCGCGATCGCCACTTTGATCACGATCACCGCTTTGAGCACGATGGCAGAGGAGAACACTTCAAACACGATGACATAGCCAGACGCGATCAATGGATAAGACATAGACGTTTTGAAAAGCACGAATATTCAACAACCGATGGCTCGACAGTGATTGTACCCGGATTCATCTACCTCGGTGGCACCCATCATCGTCGCGATACCGAAGAAACTCACGATAAAGAAGCTGACAATAAAGAACCGAATAGTAATGCAAACATTAACAACAATAAGACCTTAATAAACAAAGACACCAATCAACAACATTCCGGCAGTTACTTTAAAGTTGATAAGCCATAAGGATCTGCCAGCTCGCGGGCTCGGCTGCCGCTAGCTTTCTAGGCTTAGCAAGTCTTTATTCGCAACATTTGCTTCGTAAAAAATGAAAATCCATTGCCAGGTTAAATAAAAAGTATATACTGTCAACTTGATACTTTGTGGTAGGCACTAGGAATCCCATGCTCAGACTGGAAAATATTAGCAAAATATACCCTCAAGGAGAAGTTTTACGAGACGTTACTTGGGAGCTCAAGCCAGGTGACCGCATTGGCTTAGTTGGTCCAAATGGTAGCGGTAAATCGACCCAATTTAAAATTATTACTGGCGAAATTGAGCCAACCTCAGGCACCATCATGCGGGCATCAGAGCTAAAAATTGGCTATTTGGGTCAAGAATTTGCTGTCACACTGAGCAATACTATACGGGAAGAGCTCGAAAAATCGTTTGGCGAACTTGCTGAAATTCAACTAGCACTAAATGTGGTGCACCACAAACTAGAAAAAGCTACTGGCCTTGAACTCGATAGACTTATACACGAATTAGATCGTTTACAAAAAGAATTTGAACATAACGGTGGCTATTTGCAGGATGGCAAAATAGATAAGGTGTTAGCAGAGATGGAATTCGCTCCTCAAGATGCTAATCGTCTAATTAGCGAATTCAGTGGGGGCTGGCAAATGCGGGTCAATTTAGCCAAAGTTCTACTGCATAATCCAGATATTTTGTTATTAGATGAGCCAACAAATCACATCGACTTGGCCACCATAGAATGGCTGGAGTCGTATTTGCGCAAGCAAAGCAAGCCCATGGCAATAATTTCTCATGACCGTCACTTTTTAGATCGCATCTGTACAAGCATTGTAGAAATGAAGCGTGGAATAGCTAATATTTATTTAGGGAATTATTCTGCTTATATCGAAGCTAAAGAGATTAACGTTTTAGCTCAAACAGCCGCCTATGAAAGGCAACAAAAAGAATTAGGGAAACAACAAGTTTTTATAGATAGATTTAGAGCCAGCGCCACTCGCAGTACACAAGCTAAAAGTAGAGAAAAACAACTTGAAAAAATTGAACGAGTGGAAGCACCAGCAGGCGATGAAAAAACGCTTATCTTTAGGTTTCCTGACGTTCCGCATAGTGGAGTGGAAGTAGTTAAGATAAAAAATCTTACTCATGCTTACGACGACAAAATAATATTTATTGACGCCAATCTCCATATTGAGAGAGGTGATCGTATCGCTATACTTGGTCCTAATGGTGCCGGTAAATCTACTCTTTTGCGCTTAATTGCCGGACACGAAAAGCCCAATGACGGAACCATAACGCTTGGAACACACAACGTTCGTCTAGCTTATTTTGAACAAAACCAAGCTGAAGCACTGGATTTAGAAAAAAGCGTTTTGGCTACTATAGCTGAAGAAGTGCCAAAATGGAAAACAGAAGATGTGCGGGCATTGCTTGGACGTTTCTTGTTTAGTGGCGACGCTGCTTTCAAAAAAGTAGCAAGCTTAAGCGGAGGCGAAAAAGCCCGCTTAGCTTTAGCTAAAATGATGCTGGGAGCAAATAATTTTCTTATCCTTGACGAGCCAACTAATCACTTAGATATTCCAGCTAAAGAAACTTTAGAAACTGCTTTGAAAAAATTTGCTGGCACAATAATAGTTGTTTCTCACGATCGTTATTTTATCTCGCAAATAGCTAATAAAATTGTAGAAATTCGCGACGGACAACTTCGTCTTTACCATGGTAACTATCAATATTATCTAGATCGCATAGCCGAAGAGAAACAAAAATCTATTGATGCCAAAGAGGCAGCTGAAGCAGCTGCTAAAGCGGCTGCAAAACGAGAACGCAATCGATTGAAAGAAAAGACCAAAGGACTGAACGGATAAAAGGATGACAAGTATTTACGATTTCAAAGCCAAAACTCTGGAGGGCAAAGAAATCAGCCTTAATAAATATAGAGGTGATGTAGTCTTAATAGTAAACACAGCCAGCAAATGTGGTTTCACGCCTCAATATACTGAATTGAAAGATTTATATAAAAAATATTCTAGCAAAGGTTTAAAAATATTAGGCTTTCCTTGTAATCAATTTGGCAACCAAGAACCTGGCAATAGTAAGAATATTGCTTCCTTTTGTCAAAAAAATTATGGTGTAGATTTTCAGATGTTTGAAAAAATTGACGTAAACGGAAAAAATGCACATCCACTCTATAAATATCTAACCAAAACAGCACCGGGTGTCTTGGGAACAGAATCCATAAAATGGAACTTTACTAAATTTCTCGTGGATCGCAAAGGAAAAATATTGAAGCGATACGCGCCTAGCATAAGTCCAAAAGAAATCACGCCAGACATAGAAAAACAACTCTGAGGCAACGCCAGTTTTTAAAGCGTCTAAGAACGATCGAATTGCCTTAATTTGGTATCAGTCTGAGCAGTTTCTTCCGTTCCCTTGGACTGCAGCATGTCTTGCCATGATTTTAAAATAACCTCTACGGCTAAAGGAAGATCGGCCAAAGATTTTTGAATTGCAGCTGAACGCTTAATGTGCAACTGGATAACATTATTGAAACGACCTAAGAGACCATTAGCAGCAAGCTTGCTCCGGTCATATTCACTAGATTGCATAGCAGACATTAATGCGACTATTTCTTCTTCCCGTTTGCTTAGCTCATTGGACATTGTTAGCAATCGATGGCTAACAGCATTAAAAGCGGTAGAAAGTTCTCCAAATTCATCGTCTGAATTGGTGGGCACCGACAAATCGAAACGATTATATTTTATATTATCTACAGCCCGAATAAGTTGGGCCAAATTATTCAACATGTATCTGCCAAATAAATAACTGAACAGAGTAAGCAAAATTAGTCCTAAACAAGATCCAGCAATGATGGTTAATTGGGTAGAAGAGGCACTACGTTTTAGTTCTTTTTCTCTTTTCTGCAATAATTCAGTCTCAGACGATTTGATCTCATCAATCGCTCTATGCAAAGCTATACGAAATTTAAGACTATTTCCCGTACGCACTCTATAGAATGCCGGCTCTACACCTTTTTGTTGATAAAGTTGGGTTGTTGCTTCCAAGCTAGCTAATCTTTCTTTCACCAATACACCTAATTTGTCGACTTTAAAAACTTGGACCGGATTATCCGAAACAAGCTGCCTGATCTGTTGCAAACTTTCATTAGTTGAAGCAACTAAAGCTCTATAAGCATCTAAATAAATCTCTTGTCCAGTAATCATATAAGCACGCTGAGTACCAACAGTGTCGCTTAAATTGTATAAAAGCATATTTAGTTCTTGCAAAACTTCCCTCGAATGAGAAAACAATTGATTATCCGCTATCAAATTTGAGACGCTAATATAGGAGGTTAAGCCAATAACCAATACAATACAAGCAGCCCCTACAAACATTAAGCTCAATCTAGTTGCTATTCTCATTTATTGATTCTCCCTTAGCACTTCCGTTAGTTAGCAGCCTGTAAGCTCATGCTTTCAGCGCTTTTTGGCCAATAAATGCCAGCTGTAAGCAAAACTAAGCCAATTAAAAAGATAAGTACCCAGGGCAATATGTGTTCCAAAGAAAATTCAATTATGTCTGATGGTTGAACACCGAGCATAGCAAAAGCCATGACCATAGCTCCTGAGTATGTAAGGATCTTAGTCCACATTCGCTTCTCTCGCCAGCAAGTAATGCGCTTGATTCCCTGTACATGCCCATGCACTGCCACCGCTCCTGCTGTGTTGCGTGCCAAAAGTTGCAACGTAACTGAATCTCCTGGATTGAGCAAAATTGGTGTCAAGAAAATGCGTTCCTGCACGATTTTTTCAATCAGGACTGCTTCTGGTCTTTTCGACTTAATCCTATCTTCTAAATCAGCAGGAATAGTTTCAATTACGCTAGCTGCTAATATCTCCGCCCCAGGGTTTAGTCCAACAAACATAGCCGTCTGATAATCACTAACATTAACTGGTAAATGTCCACGATTGAAAATACGCACCACAATCAAATAAGAATCTAAAATACTATGCCCGTCAAAACGAATATCAAGTTGATTGCGTGCAGCTCCCTTTAGATTGAGTACAGGATGGCGTTCCAAAACCATGTAAGATAATTCTTTTCGGTGTTGGTTCAAGAACCATAGAATAATGCTAATCACTATACCAATGCAGGTAGCAATCGGGGCCAACAAACGTGTATCAATAAACATTGACAGTGTTTTAACTGAATTTCTTCGTACCAACCAAATTTTCTATTCCCGTCCTCACTAACTTATAAGCAATGGTAGGGTTAAATATCAGATTTTGTTGAAAAAAGACACAGACCAAAAAATTGAAAGAACTTAAGGCAACTAAATAAGCGCTGTCCGGCTAAATCACCTATAAGAATGATATCTTACCAAGACTTGAAAGTTTCTTCAAGCTTTTTCACCACCAGTCGATTGCCAAATAGTTTTTTCTTTTCTGCGCTGATTCTTTGGGCAATAGAATCTCTCTCTTCCTTGTTCTGCGCCAATTTAATGGCTATTCTTATATAATCCTGCTCATTGAGAGCAATAGTTTCTTTCAAATTCATTACACCAAGTAACCCCGCACTTTGCCTGCCACGCATTAAAGCACCATCAACGGTAACGATAGGCAGATTTTGTTCAATAGCATCAAGTGCCGTTAAACAACCTGAATAGCCAATGCTATCTAAAAATATGTCTGCTCTTCGACACAAATTGATGTACTGAGAATAATTCAAGGGCGGCAACATAGTAACAAACTTAGAAACATCAAGCCCAGCATTGGTAAAAGTATTGCTTAGGCGTTCAAAGAATTTAGCAGCCAGAGCCTCAGGCCTGCCAACGAATATAAATTGAGCGTTGGGTACATTTTTTGCGATCTCGGTAAAAACATGATCGTGCTGAGGCATATATTTAAACAATGATTGTACACAAAGAAATTTGATACTATCTGCCCTTAAAGACAATTTTTCTACCGATTCATCAGACACGCCTTGTGGCTCATAATAAAAACCTGTGTCGGGAATCAATACTAACTCTTCCTGATAATGAGAATGCGCATTGTCAGGTTCCATTATTTGGGGACTCAAGAAATAGTCTATTGTAGACAATCCTGAGGTGTCTGGTCTTCCCCAAGCACAACATTGAATAGCAGCTGTCCGCAAAGAAGCAATTTTCATGCTAATAGGATCAATTCCTAATTCAGGAAAGAATAAAATATCTATATTGTCTCTCTCTATCTGTTCACATATACGCGCTACGTCCGAACTGCGATAAAAGTTGCTAACCTTTTTGCTCACTATTTTTGTAATATCATCAACAAGTCCGCCAGTGGAATAAGCAAAAAGCTCAAAACTTTCACGATCAATATGACTGACTATGCCATCCATTATAATTTTCCAGTCAACGTGATTACTAAAATGTCGAGAAACTATACCTAAACGAATTTTTTCGCCAGACTTTAAAATCCGCTTTCTCTTAGGCTTGGACCATTGGGGATATTTTCTAGCCATGACAGTCTCAAGTAGTTTTCCGTAACGTTTATGCACCGCCAAGTCATCCAAACCCTGATAGCTCAAATAAGTAGGTTGGGCCAGAAGAAGCACATCATCCATGTCTGGTACATTGTAAGAATCTTTTTCGATGCGCTTTTCCAGTTCATCAAGTCCATTCAGATATTCAGCGCGATAATTATTAATCTCAGCACCTGAACGATAGAAAGAAGGCAAGCTTGCTCCCATACATCCACACAACAACATCAAGGATTGAGGATCGAGCTTAGCAGCTTGTTCAAAAGAAGATTTTGCTAAGGCTGCTTCGCCACTATTTTTATAAGCTACAGCTAGGTCTAAATGAGCCTCATAGAATTCTTCTCGTAATTGCAAGGACTTTTTATAAAAGTCAATGGCAGCCGCATAATGGTGCTGGGCAGCTAGAACATTGCCATAATTACGCAAGGCCTCAGGATAATCTGGCCGTAGTTTTAGGGCTGCTTTTAAACAAATCATTGCATCATCAAATTCACCTAAGAGAAAATCGACAGAAGCTAAATTATTCTGTGCATCAGCTAGACTAGGCGGCAAGCCAATTGCTTTAAGCAAAGCCTCTTTAGCCAGAAGATAATTACCCAAAGCAGTTTGACATACACCAATACCATTAAAAGCAATGGCACTGCCAGGATTAAGCTGACTAGCTTTGCTAAAATTTGTCAGTGATTCAACAATATTATTGATTTCAAAATAGAGATTAGCTAAATGTATTCTAAATTCAAAAGAATCTGGTTTGATTTCCAAGGCCTGCCGACAACTTTCTATAGCATTTTGTCTATCACCTTTAGCTCTATATATAGTAGACAAGTTGAAATAAAGTTCGCACGCTGTTTTATCTATAGCTATCGCGCTTTCATATACAGAAATTGCCTCTGCGAAAGCTCCCTGCTCTGCTAACAAGAGTGCTAAATTATTGAAAGCCACTACACCTTTAGGATTTGCAGCAATTGCTTCTTCATAATACCTGCGAGCTTCAATTATATTTCCACTAGCCTTTGTTAAGTTGCCAAGATTGGTCAAGAATTCAAAATCATTTGGCCGACACTGGCATGCTTTCTGAAGTAATTTAATAGAATCATCTAATTTGTTGCGCCTAACAGCAATAAGAGCCATTAGATGGAACGCATCTGCATTACTTGAATCATTGCTAATAAGATGACGACAAACAAAATCCGCTTTTTCTAGATCACCATCATTAAAGTATTTAGCGGCATTAATCAGCGACTCATTGGTATGGCTTTGGATTTGAGTCATTTATACTCCTACAAAAAACATGTTTTATGATTATACGCTCTAAATTTAATTCGTTTAGCTATTATTCAGTTGTACACTAGGAGTAACACGTTACTAATCATCGGTAATAAAAGTACCGAAAGGGAGCAGAAATGAAGAAGATATTACCTACCGTTGCAGCTTTAATGATAGCTGCTCTTGCTTGCTCCACTGCGAATGCCGGCATTGTAAAAAAAGGGGTAGATGGCACAAAAAAAGGCGTGACAAGCGCTGTAGACGGTACCAAGAAAGGAGTTAATTGGACAGTTAATGGAACTAAAAAAGGAGTCAAATCCAGTGTCAACGGTACTAAAAAAGTGCTAAAGAAGATGCATCTATAATGCCCATCAGATATTTTTTGGGCGCAATAGTGTTAAATCTCGCTTTAAGATAGTCAAACAAGCACATCTAGTTGCCCGCTGTTAAAAAGCGGGCTGACTTATGAGTAAAAATGATGCTCTGAGACAGGAAATAAATCAATGCCAGGTAGTTTATATATTGTCGCTACACCAATTGGCAATTTGAATGATTTAAGCTCAAGGGTCAAGGCCACCTTTGAAAAAGTTGATCTCATTTTAGCTGAAGATACAAGGGTAACTATCAAACTGCTAAATCATTTGGGTGTCAAGAAACGCATGATTAGCTGCCATGAGTTTAACGAAAAGTCCCGGCTAGGGATAATTACTGAATTTGGCCAATTGAATCAAAGCGTGGCTCTCGTATCTGATGCAGGCACACCATTAATCAGCGATCCAGGAAATGATATAGTGCATCAAGCAATTAATTGCTCTATGAATATAGTACCTATACCCGGACCAAATGCCGGATTGCTTGCCCTAATAGCAAGTGGATTACCGTGTGATCGGTTTGTATTTGAAGGATTCTTACCGAGCAAAACAAACTTACTCAAAGCAAGATTGGCACAACTAGAATCCGAGGAGAGAACCATAATTTTATACGAAGCGCCTCATAGGTTGCTAAAAACACTCAAAGCGCTTAGTGAGGTTTTTGGAGACAGAGATATCTGCTTAGCTAGAGAATTAACAAAAATCCATGAAGAATTTGTCCGCGGTAAAGTTTCTAAAATCATTAGCGAATTGAGTAACGCAAAACTTTTGGGCGAATACGTAATAGTGATTGGTGGCAATAACGAAGATAGGTCCTCATTGTCACCGAATAAATCAGAAGTTGAAAATGCAATCAAAGAAATGTTAGAAGACGGAGCCACTATCAAAACGATTGTGCAAACAATCACTGAAAAATATAAAGTCAAACGCTCTGAAATTTATCAACTAGCCTTAGCGCATAAAAAACCCATAAATTTATCAAAAACCCATAAATTCACGTAGGGGCGGATTGCATCCGCCCGTTATTTAACGACCGTTTGCATGAAATCAGCTAGTATAATTGGAACTTAACATCAAAAAGACCACTGTAAAAACTATTTACCGGGAAGAACAAAATGAAAACTCTAGAAGCAATTGTCTTAGGAATTGTGCAAGGACTCTCTGAATTTCTCCCGATCAGCAGCAGCGCACATCTAAGAATCGTACCATCACTTCTAGGATGGTCAGATCCAGGAACTGCTTTTTCAGCTGTAATTCAACTAGGCTCGACTTTAGCTGTAATTACTTTTTTTGCTCAAGACCTGTTAGGAATGCTTAAGGGCTCATTTACAGCCTTAAAAAGCCATGATTATATGAATCACGATTTGCGTTTATTAATCGGCATAATGATTGGCACCATACCCATTTGTTTATTAGGCTTATTATTTAGACACTTACTAGAACAGGATCAAAGTCCAATCCGAAGTTTAAATGTTATCGGCTGTGCCTCCATTGTAATGGGCTTACTTTTATTCTTTGCTGAGCAGCAAGACAAACAAAGTCGCGACCTCTCACAAACTGGAATACTGGATGGTTTGTTAGTGGGGTTAGGACAAGCATTAGCTTTAATACCTGGCTGTTCTCGCAGCGGCTCAACGCTCACTGCAGCATTATTGCTTGGTATAAAGCGTTCTGACGCTGCAAAATTTAGCTTTCTATTAGGCATACCAGCTATAAGTCTTAGCGGATTGCTTGAACTAAAAAAACTCATCGATGATGGGTTGAATAACGAAGGCGCAAGCGCACTTATAATCGGCTTTCTAGTCTCGACGATCGTTAGCTATCTTGTAATTGCTTGGTTTATCAAATTCTTGCAATTCCATTCTCTCAAAGTATTTGTCATCTACCGTTTGATTTTCGGAGCACTAATACTCATTCTTAGCCGGTTATCTATAATCAAATAAAACAACGGTTGGATTCAATCCGCCCTTACTGGGGTCGATTTAAATGGCCGGAACACGCTCCTACGATTTCAATGTACTTATTACTTTTGCTTAATTGATGATCAGTTAACGATGGTTCTTAGATAATCCTCCCTCCTTACCTAATTAAGGCTTTTCTGATAAGCTAGCTTATTAACTGGCTTATTCTGAGGGAAATAATATGCGTCAGATTGGAGCTTTTGAAGCTAAAAATAAACTAGCAAGTCTGTTGGATCAAGTTGAGGGTGGTGCTGAAATCCTTATTACCAGGCGAGGACATCCTGTGGCTAAATTGGTTGCAGCATACGAGGGTTTCAACAAGGAGAAGGCGCGAGCAGCCGCACATAATATTCGTGAGCGCGCCAAGACGCTCAAACAGGAACATTTTCGCTGGGACGAATGGAAGAAATACCGGGACGAGGGGCGCCCATGAGCCTCGTACTCGATAGCTCTGCTACACTTGCTTGGATATATGATGATGAGATCACTCGAGCAATTAAGCAAGTATTTGATATGGTTACCACTGACAGTGCTTGGGTGCCAATAATTTGGCCGTTGGAGGTGGGTAACAGCTTGCAAACAGCAGTTCGGAAAGGACACATTAAAGCAAGTTTTCGAGATGCTACATTGGCAGATCTGGCATCGATAAACATCAAGATCGATGATGAAACTAATAATCACGCCTGGTCCAAAACTTCACAGCTGGCGCAAAAATATAACCTGACCTTATATGACGCGGCATACATTGAGTTAGCGCAACGGAAAGCTCTTCCACTGGCATCGTTAGACCGAGATTTGCGGGCAGCAGCTAAAGCTATGCGTCTTAAGTTACTGGGCGTTTGATTGACACTTAGAACATGAAAGAGCAAACTGCGTCGCCGAATTTCAGAGCATTCTCCTGTCATTTTTTCCTATAAGGAATTTGCTTATTCGGATTGGCTAACTTCACTTGTTCAAGAATGATTGCCAATTTTTTGCAAGATCATAGCGATGACGCTTGAGACTTCCTACCAGTTTGTCGTTCAGCATATTGATAGTGCAGCTATCAGTCAGCAGTATTTACAATTCGCTTTCTAGGGTTTTTATCAGCTGTTCACGCTCTTGTATTTGTTTTTCCAGCCGAGATATTTCTTTTTGTTGTTCTTTAATTTCAAGTTTATCATGCGGCTTATCTGCTTCTTTCTTTATTGCTTGTTCAAGCCTAGCTATAGTAGCTTTTTCATTGGCTATAGCAGCCTTTTGATCAGCAATCTCCCTTTCTATTCTCCTATCTTTTAAAGAAGCCGGTGGTTTTGGAGTTGGCGGCGGAGTTGGCGGCGGAGTTGGAGGTGGTGTTGGAGTCGGCGCTGGTGCTGGAGCTGGCGCTGGTACTGGGGCTGGAGCAGGAGCCGGTGTCGGCGCTGGTGCTGGTGCCGGAGCTGGTGCTGGAGCCGGAGCCGGAGTTGGTGCTGGAGCTGGCGCTGGAGCCGGAGCCGGAGCCGGAGTTGGTGCTGGAGCTGGCGCTGGAGCCGGAGCCGGGGCTGGAGCTGGCGCAGGAGCCGGGGCTGGAGCTGGCGCTGGCGCAGGAGCAGGAGCAGGAGCCGGGGCTGGAGCTGGTACTGGTACTGGTACTGGGGCTGGTACTGGGGCTGGTACTGGGGCTGGTACTGGGGCTGGAGCTGGCGCAGGAGCCGGGGCTGGAGCTGGTACTGGGGCTGGTACTGGGGCTGGCACTGGGGCTGGTACTGGGGCTGGAGCAGGAGCAGGAGCCGGTGCTGGAGTCGGCGGTGGTGGTGGTGCTGGTGCCGGCGCTGGAGTTGGTGCTGGAGCTGGTGCAGGAGCTGGTGCTGGAGCTGGCGCCGGTGCTGGTGCTGGCGCAGGAGCCGGCGGCGGGGGTAGACCGCCTGAATTATAGCCAGTAGCTAAACCATTACCTAGCGGTGTGCCCAAAGGGAGATTAGTCATAGCGTCTCCCGATGTAGGAGGCCAACACAAGAAGGAATTAGGATCGCTAGGAGCCAGATAATTTGCTTCTTGATAGCATGCAGCACCAGCTGGCGGAGGTGGTGGTGGCCAGGACAAACAAGGCAGAGAAAAGTCATATGTTAGCCATGCTGCAACAGAAGTGCTGGTTGGAATTGATTGCGGATTAGTAGCAAAACCAGGGTCCATCATGGAAGAACTAATGAGATTTGTAGCACCTTCTGTGTTTATTTGCTCCATTGCCTGGTAGCCTAGCGGTACGGTTCCCATTATTTTTATAAGTCCGCCGTTAAAGCAAGTGTTGCCTATAAAATCGTAAGTACTTCCATAAGTATCAAGCTGATTTTCAACCATATCAATATCCATGGTTGCTTGACCAAAGGCATTTATATTTGGTTGAGCAAATGCACAATCTTGTACAACAATATTACTGGTGGGACTAGTTCCTGGTGCAGTTTTGACAATTGCAGCGTTATAACAATCTAGAAATAAATCACCAATCATGTTAATGCATCCATCTGTCTGGCCGATAACCACGCCATTCCTAAGTCCTGCAACAATGCAGTGCCCAATCTCATTCCAGCAATTACCAAAATAAGTCTGGCCTATGGCATTGTTGTACACTGCACCATCAAATAGTCCAGCATTGTTGTCAGTTTGACAAATGATACAGAAATCAAATTGAGGGTATCCATCTAAAGTCTGCACCCATGAAAATGGACCAGCTGGAAATGGTGGGCCATTACCATTCGCTGAATTGGCAACCCAGATATTGGACTGATAATAAGGATCAGTAGCATTTTGTATCCAACAGTATTCTATATGCTCATAAGCTATGGTATAGCCCCAAGGAGCATTAGGTGCAGCGTGACTTACATTAAGTGTTTGTCCTGCTATTGTTGTATTAGGAAGATCTTCCCAACCGGCCAACAATACATTAACGCCATTCTCAGCAAACATTATTCCACTTAGCCAAGTACCGCTATTGTTACCACCGCAATAAAGACCTGCGGTGCAGTTAATTACAGCCCAGCCTTGTTCTGCTGCGCCATTTTGATTTACCCAAGCTGTATCGTTGCCTGGGCCTCCCCAAAAGTAGAGACCATTGCAGTAGGTTACATCAATACCCGGGCAGCCTACTTCATTGCCTTTAAACTTAGCGCCATTAATAATCACTTGTCCACCAGTTTGGGCTGGCTTTATCCCGGCTGGATCTCTTGCATCATTTGCACACCTCACCACCGGATAAGAAGCATAAGGATTCTGAGGATCAACAAGTACTGGTATCAGCGGTGTGTCATATTCCATATAGCTACCCGATGGGCCACCATCAAGCTCAATTACACAATTAACGCTGTCTCCCGGAACAGAACCAGGATACAACGTTGACCCAGCAGTAAATTGAGCAGCAAATGCATTATTAGCGGCTTGCACTGTTGCCCAGTTAATTTGATCCATTTCATTCCATGCCGTTGCCCAGGATAAACCATCGCCACCAGATGGAGCATTTTTTGAAACAAAAAATGTTGGTGGTAAAGTAGCCGAAAATTTTGGTATTGTCTGAGCATGAGCACTTACTAAACAAATAAATTGATTAGCAATTATTGCCATTGCTAACGCCAAAAAAAATCTAATTAATAAGTTTCTTTTCTCAATGACTGAGAAGCTATTTGCTGCTAATGCCAGTGCTTTTAAGTTACAACCTTCTTCCCGCATATTAATCTTCTCACGCTATTATTAATGGTCAATAAATCTAAATGGTGATCATCTAATGCCCTTTATTTGTCGTTTAATATCAGACAAACTGGACCATTTAATCTTAAGAAGATAATATATGTATGAGTTTATAGCTTAGGCTTAGCAAGCAATTGTTTGTTATTATTGGACGATGGCGCAGTTGCGTATATTGGCGCTGGGCGCCTAGCTTCGGTCATGTTTGGATGTAGCACAATTTTTGTTCTTTCTTCAAAAGGTAATTTTGATTGTAAAGCTTGGGCATGCAACGCTGCATTTCGGTATGCTGTAGCCTCCGGCGAGTGTGGGTCAGCCATATGTCTTGAGTATGCTGCAGCTTCCCTTTTAACTTTCCAATTTTTAAGTCTTTGGGCGATCTGTCTGTTGCGGTACTCTTTAATCCACCATTGTTGTTGGCGAGCTGCTGCCTGATTTGACATTGGTAAAGCGTGATAGGCGCGGCGCAGATTTATGGCTGTGTTTGTAGCATTTGTTCTTGCTGATGACGGCAAATGTTTTGTGGATAATACAGATTGACTGGATTGTTTTTTTATTGATGTTTGTGTTTGTGCAAAAGCAGCCAGACCAAGGTAGACATTAAAGTAAATATATTGACCGGCTATGAGTGCAGCTGCTAATTTCTTAAATTCAAAACTGTCCTTGACTTGCATAAACCATTTTTCCTCTTTTGTATTATCGTAACCCACTTTTGTCATTATAGCTGGCGTCTTTATAAATGATACTTCCTCTGATTAATTTCAAGGAATTAGCCGAAAAATATTGGCAAGACAAAGACACTGACATTTAGAGCAAAACTCTGTCTTCATAAATTGACGCATGAAAAGTCATTTCAGCGCTTCATCCTGCATTCTTAAAGACATTAGGGACTGTTACAGCCAGCCAGGTCGTTAAGCACCGGTATCTTACATGCATAACAATCTGTTCGGGAGCTATTATATTGTGAGTAATAGTTTTTCTTAAAATGGATTTTGCTTATCGGTTCAATCAAGGTAACACCCTCAGACCGGATTACCGTCATTGGAAGCGAGCAAAGTAAGGAAATCTCGATGGGTTTATTGGTGTTCCATCATTATTGTCACTACCAGAGTTAGACGGATCGAGATTTGAGGATCAAGACAAATTGTTGGCTCGAATGGACATGGTATTGGCACAGCTGGTGCTGGTGCCCGATTACTTGATAGAAAGCTACTGTTTACGTTTGCGTGTCTGCTTATCCAATAATATCTCAACACCAACTTTTCTGGCAGCTTTGCTTAGTCCGGTATCCAATGTCGCTAGTGGTATATTATGGCAAAGAGCAACAGCAAGATAAGAAGTCCCAATGGTTCTTTACCTGTAAGCAAATAATACATAGTAGCTCCCAAAGCATAAATATCAGAACGCAAGTCAGCACCACCCAATATTGCTCTGATGGTGAATATCCTCCAGAAAGCGTTCCAATTATGAAATACAGGCTTCATTATTAATCATATCTAATCCGTGTATGATATAATATTACTATACCTATCTCGGATTAAGGACCATGAAAACGGTTAACGACTTCTTCCAAAACCATCCAATATTTACTACAGCAGAGCTGGTAGAAGTTCTCACTACAAGCCAAAATAGCTATAAGGCAGCAAATAATTCGTCCTCTCTTAAAGCATTATTGTCTTACCATGTGTCAAAAGGACACTTGCTATCAGTGCGGCGGGGTATTTATTGGACAGTTCCGTCAGGTATGCATCCAGAAACTTGTCCAATTGATCCATTTCTTGTAGCTAGTCGGTTGGCACCAGATGCGGTATTAGGTTATCATACGGCTTTGGCCTTTCATGGTATCGCATACTCGCAATGGAATACCTATGAGTATATTACCAACAACAGCAATATTCCGATTTTTAAATTTCGTGGTGCCACCTATAAGGCTGTTAGCCAGCCAGCCGGATTACGACGGACAAAAGCGCAACAATGGGGGGTAGAAGTGACAGACAGGCTCGGCTGTGATTTACGCGTTACTTCGCTTGAGCGTACTTTTGTTGATGCTCTTGATAGGCTATACTTATGTGGTGGCTATGAAGAAGTTTGGCCATGCCTGGAAATGATTCAATATTTGAAATTGAATCTAGTAGTTGATTATGCACAATTGCTTAACAACAGCAGTCTGATAGCGAAGATTGGCTTTTTTTTGGAGCAACATAAAGAGCAATTTGCTGTTGAGGATCAATTATTGAAAACATTGCATACACATCGACCAAAACAACCCCACAAAGTCTTAAGTGCCAATAAAGAAGGTAGGCTAGTCTCAAGGTGGAATTTGATTGTTCCTGCTAGTGCACTTACCCGATCATGGGAGGAATCTTCATGGCAGTAACCAGGAAAGCAGTATTAGGCATTTCTGAACAAACAAAATTTGCGCCGGAAATAATTGAAAAAGTTTTGCGATTGATAACTATACTGAACGAAATAAATGAAAACCCGGGGCTAAAAAATAAATTTGCACTCAAGGGCGGGACGGCTCTGAATCTATTTGTGCTTGCTCTGCCTCGACTGTCAGTTGATATAGACCTGAATTATATCGGTACATTAAATGTCGCAGAAATGAAGGCAGAAAAATCAGCACTAGAGAAAACGCTTAGAGCAATTTGTGCCAGGCTTGGTATGAATATGCAGCCCGGGCCACCTGATCATGCTGGTGGAAAGTGGAATATCCAATATTCAAGCGTGCTGGGAAGAATAATGAATACTATTCAAATAGACATTAACTTCATGTATAGGGCACCGCTCTGGCCAATTCAGCTTTTAGATTCTTGTGTATTTGGTGATTTTTCTGCAAAGCAATTTCCTGTCTTAAGCTCTTGTGAATTGTATGCAGGCAAATTAAGAGCATTGTTATCTCGACGAGTAAGTCGTGATCTGTACGATGCCAGTAAAATTGCTGTTGACATAGACAAAGGTAAACTTCGGTTGGCGCTTGTTATTTATGGTGCCATGAATCCGAAAGATTGGCGAACTGTTTCTATAGACTCAGTTACCTGCTCAGCTATTGAATTAAAAGAAAGACTTTTACCACTGCTGAATTTTACTGAGCAACCCAAAAGCCAAGACTTAGAGGAATATAGCAGACAACTTGTCGAATCTGTAAAGGCAAACTTAGCTCAACTGTTTCCTCTCACTGATAAAGAAAGCGAATTTGTTCGGCTTGTTAGAGAAGACGGAATTATTAATAGCAGCTTAATCACAGATAATACACAGCTCGCTTCAATAATTGAGCAGCATCCATCATTATTATGGAGAGCAAGCAAAGCAGGACAATAATTGCATTGAATACATAAATCAAAATATTGATGGCACAGCTATGAATCAGGAACATTAGAATTTATTGCAATTCCGTTTCTAATGTTTTTATCAACTGTTCACGCTCTTGTATTTGTTTCTCCAGCCTAGATATTTCTTTTTGTTGTTCTTTAATTTCAAGTTTGTCATGCGGCTTATCTGCTTCTTTCTTTATTGCTTGTTCAAGCCTAGCTATAGTAGTTTTTTCATTGGCTATAGCAGCCTTTTGATCGGCAATCTCCCTTTCTATTCTCTTATCTTTTAAAGAAGTCGGCGACTTTGGAGCTGGCGGCGGAGCTGGTGGAGGTGGAGGCGGCGCAGGTGGTGGCGGCGGCGCAGGTGGCGGCGGCGCAGGTGGCGGCGGCGCAGGTGGAGGTGGTGGCGGAGCCGGCGGAGGTGGTGGCGGCGCAGGTGGAGGTGGTGCCGGAGTCGGCGCTGGTGCCGGCGTTGGAGCCGGAACAGGAGCAGGAGCAGGTGCTGGTGCTGGTGCTGGCGTTGGAGCTGGTACTGGAGCTGGTACTGGAACCGGCGTTGGAGCTGGCGCTGGAGCTGGTGTCGGTGCAGGCGCTGGAGCTGGTACTGGAACCGGCGTTGGAGCTGGCGCTGGAGCTGGTGTCGGTGCAGGCGCTGGAGCTGGTGGTGGTGCTGGTGCCGGCGTTGGAGCTGGCGCTGGAGCTGGTGTCGGTGCAGGCGCTGGAGCTGGTGGTGGTGCTGGTGGTGGTGCTGGTGGTGAACCACCTGAATTATAGCCAGTCGCCAAACCGTTACCTAATGGTGTGCCCAGAGGCAAACCGACCATAGCATCTCCTGATGTAGGAGGCCCAGCCAACCAAGTATTAGGATCATTAGGAGCAAGGTAATTTGCTTCTTGATAGCAGGCGGCACCAGCTGGTGGAGGTGGTGGCGGCCAGCTCAGACAAGGCAAAGTGAAGTCATATGTTAGCCATGCTGCAGGAGGAGTACCGGTTGGAATTGATTGTGGATTAGTAGCAAAGCCGGGGTCCATCATCGAAGGGGCAAAAAGATTGTTAGCGCCTTCTGTATTAAATATCTCCATTGCCTGGTAGCCTAACGGCACGGCTCCCGTTATGTTAAAAAGCCCACCGTTAAAGCAGCAGTTACCTACAAAATCATACGTACTTCCATATACATCGAGCTGATTTTCAATCAGGTCGAGTGCCATGGTTGCTTGACCAAAGGCATTTATATTTGGTAGAGCAAATGCACAATCTTGTACAACAACATTACTAGTGGGACTATTTCCTGGTGCAGTTTTGACAATAGCAGCGTTATAACAGTCAAGGAATAAACAACCAATCATGTCTATGTCTCCATCTGTCTGTCCATTCACCACGCCATTTCTAACCCCTGCAATAAGGCAGTGTTGCAACTCACACCAACAATTACCGAAATAAGTTTGGCCTATGGCATTGTTATATACTGCGCCATCCATTAGTCCAGCATTATTGTCAGTTTGACAAATGAGACAGAAATCAAATACAGGGTATCCATCCAAAGTCTGTACCCATGAAAATGGACCAGCTGGAAACGAAGGCCCATTGCCATTCGCTGAATTGGCAACCCAGATATTGGACCGGTAATAGGTGTCAGTAGCGTTTTGTATCCAACAATATTCGCAATGAATTGCATTTGCGCCATAGCCCCAAGGATTAGGAGGCGCAGCGTGACTTACATTCAGTGTTTGTCCTGCTATTGTCGTATTGGGAATATCTTGCCAGCCGGCACACATTACGTTAATACCGTTGTTGGCAAACATCATTCCAGTTACCCAGCAATTACCACCATACGATTGATAAAGTCCTACGGTGCAGTTAATCACAGCCAAACCTTGTTGTGCTGCGCCATTTTGATTTACCCAAGCTGTATCGTTTCCTGGGCCTCCCCAAAAATAGACCCCAAACTGATAGGTCAAATCGATGCCCGGACAGCCTACTTCATTGCCAGTAAACTTAGCACCATTAATAATTACTTGCCCACCAGTTTGGGCTGGCTTTATACCGGCGGGATCTCTTGAATCATTTGCTACTCTCACCACCGGATAAGAAGCATAGGGATTCTGGGGATCAACAAGTATCGGTATCAGGGGTGTGTCGTATTCCATACAACTACCTGCTGGTCCACCATCAAGTTCAATTACACAATTAACGCTATCTCCTGGAACAGAACCAGGATATAACGTCGATCCGGCAGCAAATTTAGCAGCAAAAGCATTATTAGCTGCTTGCACTGTTGCCCAATTGATTTGATCAAGCTCCGGCCATGCCGTTGCCCAAGATAAACCATTAGCGGTACCATCAGTAGGACCATTCTTAGACACATAAAACGTTGGTGGACAGCTAGCTGAAAATGATGGTATTGCTTGCGCGCGTGCACTTAATAAACAAATAAATTGATTAACAATGAGTGCTATTGTTAATGCGAAAAAAAACCTAATTAGCCAATTGCTTTTCTCTTTCATTAAGTAATTGTTTGCCACTAACACAAATGCGCTGAAAATGAAATCTTCTCTTTTCAAGCTCTTCACTACTTGATCCTCAGATTGATTAACACGCTATTTAATAACTAATATTAGTAACGAGCAAATGTCCAATATTTATATCTGTAATACCCATTTTTTACTGGAGAGTAACCAACGAACTAGAACTCTTAATCTCAAAAGATTAAGAACACCGCCGATTTAATTTATTACTTCCTATAGTTTCGATATGCAATTTTTATAAGTTTACTACTTAGCCTTAGCAGGTACTTGCTTAGATAAGGCTGCGTATACTTGCGATGGGCCCCTAGCTTGCGTCATGTTTGGATGTAATAAAATTTTTGTTCTTTCTTCAGAAGGTAATTTTGATTGCAAGGACTGTGCATGTAATGCTGCATTTCTGTATGCTATGGATTCCGGCGAGCGCGGGTCAGCCATATGTCTTGCAAATGCTTCAGCTTCTTTTCTAACTTGCCAATTTTTAAGTCTCTGCGCAAGCTGTCTGCGACGGTACTCTTTAGCCCACCATTGTTGTTGACGAAGGAATGCTTGATTTGCCATAGGTGCAACATGATATGCGCGGCGTAAATTTACTGCCGTACTTGTAACACCTTGCCTGGTAGACGATGTCCTTTGTTTTATCGATGGTGCTGATGATGTAACATTAGAATTGCTTGCTGTTCGGCAATTATTTTTTGGTGAGAAGGAGTCTTTGCTTTCTCTTGCTAATGCATGCTTTGTAGATAATACAGACTGCCCAGATTGTTTTGTTGATGTTTCTGCTATAGCATTTAAACCAGTAAAAGCGTTAAGGTAAAAGCACTGACTACCTATAAGCATAACCACTAACTTTTTACGTAAGTTAAAAATGTCTGTAGTCTGTATAGACATGTTTTCCTTTTTAATTACCGCTATTACAACACTCATTATACCGCGTACTTTGATAATGTATGCTTCCTACAATTCGTATCAAAGCAATCCACTATCATTTTTTGTAAGAACGAGTTTGCCTATTATTTTTTGATGAATTGTTTGCCTTTAAAGCATCAGGATCAGTGATAACCTCTTCGTTACTAGCTAGCGTTGCAATTTCAAAGGGAACATGCCATAAAGCAGACTCTTTCTTTACATTAACTCCAACACTTTGATTTTTAGATAATAAAGTCATTGCTTCTTCATGAAAATGTCCGTCTTTGTTTGTAAAAGCAAAGAAAACAAAAGCAGCACACGCAACTGACACCAAAGCTAAGACCCCAGCAACAAGAACGTAGCTAGGAAATGAACTTGTCTTCGCTTTGCTGGGCACTTCAGTTAACCCCTGACGCATTTCAATCGCAGTTTGATAGCGCAACCAGATATCTTGGGCTGTAGCACGTTGGATAATTTTGTCTAGTTGATCTGATATTAGTACTTTAGAGCGTCGAGTCGAACATGTTTGTAAAGCCAATGGTTCTTTACCTGTAAGCAAATAATACATAGTTGCTCCCAAAGCATAAATATCAGAACGCAAGTCAGCACCACCCCAATATTGCTCCGGTGGTGAATATCCTCCAGAAACAACATGGGTATTCTCAGAATGTTCAGCATATGGCCTAGCAATGCCAAAGTCAACCAGCTTGATACCATCTACGGCACTAAGCATTATATTGCTTGGCTTGATATCCCTATAAATTACAGGAGGTTTATTACTGTGCAAATAATTCAAAACGTCCAGAATGGCAAGCCCCCAGTCTACAACTTGCTTCTCATTAAAAGGCTCACCTCGCTTTTTTAAAAGTTGCTGCAAATTATCGCCTTTAACATATTCCATAACCAGGAAGTAATTACCATGCTCCTGAAAATAATCCTGGATGGAAACAACATTTGGATGCTTCAGACCACTCAAAATCATTGCTTCGCGTTCAAAGAAGGTCGTAGCTTTATGCTTATCTTCTTTATCAAAGCCATCAAGACGTAATTTTTTTACGACACAAAAACGATTAGATAATCGTTTATCTTGGGCCAAAAAAACAGTACCCATGCCACCTTGACCCAAGGGCTTAACAATGGCATAACGACCTTGCAATACGAGAGATTTTTCCGGTATTGCAAAATTTGTTTGTTCGCCTAACTCGGATACTCCTTTAGTAGAGTGTCCAGAACCTTCGGAATCAAAAAAACTAGGCATGGACGACACCGCTCATGCAAACAGGGTAAGGAATATTAAGATGATATTGAACTAATTAATAAGTATAACAATAACTTGCTATTAAGCAAGCACTTTTTTATCTTCAAACATGCCATTTTGTCTGCAAAGCAACTCATATTTATCTATTGCCTGCTGGTGTTTTGTGCTCCAAGAAAAATCAAGATCCTTTTTATAATATTGCTCCAGCCTGTCTTTGCTTAGCCCAGTTCTCGAAGCCGCTTCGTATAATACAGAAGCAAAATAATCATTCAATCCTAAATCGGCAGCGTTTGCCAGCCCCGCGCCTAATTTTTCAATCGAAGAAGGCTCACCCAGCCCGCTATCATTTGCCAAAAGATAGTCATTTCTCACGGCAAATACACCAAAAACCATAGGCAAATTAAAGCTCTCACACCACCATTGCCCAAGATCATAGCGATAATATTCTTTGGACCACTCTTCATCAACAACCAGGGCCCTGTCTCCAATTACTAAGGCAGCATCAGAATTATTATCTTTCAAAACCGGTTCTTCAGTCGTCATTAATACCGGTTTGTTCTTGCTGAACTGCAACAGCATTAAGAGCATCGCATTAATTGAAGTCGCAGAACCTGCTGGAACACATATTTTTCCAGGAGGATACTTAGCAATAGACTCTTTGCTAAAAAGCAAAACACTGCTTACTGCTTTTTGGCTGGAAATAGAGAGAGTAGGTATTAATTCTAGGTGATTACTTTGCTCTAAAAAGGCAAACGCACTCATAGCCCCATATTCTAATTCACAAGCGGCAAATAAAGAATTGAGTCTGCTGGGTTGACCTAAAATCACCTGCGCATCTAAGTCTACTAATCCATTTACTATAGGTAATAGTACAGGTAAGCAATTAATATAATTGATTAGCCCCAACCGGGGTTTACCCCGCCATTGTACTTTTTGATTCATCTGCTAATCATATAATCTTTGCCACAAATTGCCATTATATTTACTGCTATCATTAATGCTCATTAAAAGAATGGCAACAGGATATCGATACGTTGAGCATGGTCGACTCAATTGTCAGCAAATGATCACTACCATCACTATTTGCCTTAAAAACATGACATCTAACAAATGTCATGATCCCCTCTCTACAGACATTAGATCTAAGTAACAAAGCAGCGTTAAGGCCGCCAGCAATCTTTTTTAATTGACAGTTCTAAATTCGAGTTAAAAATTGACTATCTTCAAAAGACCTTCCTACAGACTGATAACCTGCACAAGTAATAACGCCGCTACCAACATGGCTATTGATGAAGCGATATTAGAAGCACATCTAAATTCTTTAGTGCCGCCAACTTTAAGATTGTATCAGTTTTCACCACCAGCGGTATCACTAGGTTATGCTCAGATTATTGAAGATAATATTCGCAGCAGAATTCTGGCAGCCGGCTTTGATGTTGTACGCAGACCAACCGGTGGACGAGCCGTCTTACATTTTGGTGACCTCACTTATGCTTTTATTTGCTCAAGCAAAGGCGCACAAATCAGTGAATATATTTTGGTCAGTGAATCAATAGCAACTGCCTACAAACAAATCTGCCAGGCATTAATAATATTTCTTGAATCTTACGGTGTGGGGGTTACTGTTGGAAATACCAGAAACAATTACAAAGACAAGAACGACTGTTTTTTAGCCACAACAATCGGTGACTTGCAATATAGGGGCAATAAACTCATTGGTAGTGCTCAGCTGCGTCGAAAACATGCTGTATTACAGCACGGATCAATAATTCTAAATCAACCGCAAACATTAATGCATGAATTAATCAATGACGATATTTTTGATGCCAATAACCATCATGCTAATTTATATGAGATAACTAAGTTCGAACCCTCCATAACATCTTTAGAAAAAGAAATCATTAAAGGTTTTCAAAAGACATTCAATTGCAGATTTATACCCGAAGAATTGACCACTTATGAACAGGGCTTAGTAAACAGATTGAAGCACAAATACCAAAATTTGGTAAATCAACCTTGTTAATTAGCTATTCTTTCCACACTGCGTTTTAGTTCGCCTAGTATAATTGGCATATTGTCATGCAATTCCTTTTTTACGATGAATTGCGGGAATAAAAATCCGCCGTCTACATATTTACTATAAGTGACCAGTGTAAATTTTCCCTTATCAATTGGTTCAAATTTCCAATAACCTTCATTAGATTTGAATGCTCCACTTACGCGATGCCATTCCACCAAATTAGGCGCGTGTTCAGTAAATTCAAGAACGTATTGAAACTTAAGTAAGCCACCAGCTATTTCGGCTTCGCATGATATGGTCTTTTTCGATCCATTAACTGATAATATTTTTGCCTTCTTCAAATAAGAAAAAATCTCCGGCGATCGATCGTAATCTGTGAATGTCTTAAAGACAGTTTCGGGACTGGCATCTATAACAATCGTTGCTACCTGAAATGTTTTGTGATCTCGCTGCTCTTCAGACTGATTTATCTTATTCATTAATCCCTCTTCACCCTCAATAGCGCGGCCTTTTGTTGGATCTTGCAACTCTTTAGCAAACAATTTATCAGCAGCAAAACCACTTGTAGTCATCAAAAACAGACAAGCTATCAAAATACTTAATTTTAAGTGACCAACTTCTAAGCCCATGTTCTCAGGAATTCCATTAACAATCGGTGAAAAATTAGCTATATACAACTTTAGCACGATCGAAAATCTAGGACTGCAATCGAACAGAAGATTAAAATATATCCTGTTTATCCGTCGCTCATGCAGAATTTGACTGCTAGTGGCAAAAGCAAAATTCAGCACTCCCCTCTAAGATTAAAATGTATCCTGCTTGCCTTGCAAAATGAAAGAAAAAGAGTAGCTTTAGGTGAATGAATCCGTCTAGTAATAGTCTTATTGACCAAGCATATAGTCATTATTTAGCTGCAGATTTTCAAGAAGCAGAATCAGGCTATAAGAATGCCTTAACTATATACGAAAAAGATTCTATTAAAGAACCTCGTAAATTAGCTCATATTAGACATCAGTTGGGCATAGTTTATACTGCTTTGGCACAATATACTAAAGCAGAAGAGAATTTTATTGCTGCCCGAATTATTCTTGAAAATGACCTGGGAATTGACCATCCTCTGGTAGCTGTTGTTTTGCGTCATTTAGCCAAGGTATATAAGACTAAGAACAATCCAGAAGCCGATAAATTTACCTCTCGGGCCATGGAAATTTGGCAAGAATATTTGTCTCCCAATCCCGTCTTAAATACACACACCGATGACTTCGATGCCCTTTACGGACAAGCATCAGAAGAGCAGAGAATTGAGCTTTTATGTGCTGGAGCAAAGCAAAACGGGGATAAGCAATTCTTATTTGGCCAGCCATTTACTATTACTGCCTTATACGAATTGGCACAACTAGAAAAAGCACGGGGCAATTATCGCATTGATAAAAAATATTTGTTAAAAGCCTTAGCTGAAGCAGAAAAAGATAGTTTATTGGCAGCAATAATTCTAAAAGAATTGGCGCAGGCAAACCATTGTTTAGGAAATACGGATGAAGCAATCGTCTTTTATAGAAACGCTCTAGCAATACTCAAACAAAGCAAACACGACGAGCATCCCGATATTGGGGAATTGTATTTTGGACTAGCTAAAACCTTGCTAGACAACAAATCACGCAGTGAAGCTGAAGAATTATTCAAAATCGCAAAAGATCTTTTAGTCAAACATAGTGACAGTAAACACCCGGGCAATGCTTATATTCTCGTTGAATTAGCTCATTTAAGCAAAGTTAAAGGCAATTATTTAGAAGCAGAATTGCAATACCAACAAGCACTAGATATTCTGAAAATGAATTTTGGCAATAAGCATCCCGATGTAGCCAATGTATACAACCATCTTGCATTCGTAAAACTAGAACAAAAAAAATATCGAGAAGCCGAAAATTTATGGTTTATCGCCATTCAAACAGTAGGCTCAGAGCAAGGTCCTCAACCCTCAATAATTGCCAAATTCCAAGATTGTCTAGCAATCCTCTACCAAGAACAGGGCAAATACTCTCAAGCAGAGTCCGCCTATCGGCGTGCACTACAGATCAGAAAACAAATTATCATAGGCTGTCAGGCAAGTATTGCAGATACCTATTTGAAAATGGCTCAATTTTATCTTGCTTGGTACAAATTAGTTGATGCAGGAAATTACTTTAAAAGTGCTCTTGAAGCAGGAAAAGTATCCTATGGAAGCAAAAGTCTATACGCGTTGACCTGCCAAGAAGGCTTGGCCAATGTATATTTCAAACAAGGCAAACTAAAAGAAGTAGAATTTCTGCTTGAAGAACTACTTGCTTTAATAGAGGAGCATCATAAAGATAATTACTCGAAAAAAGCTTCCTGCCTGGCTTCACTAGGTCAAGTATATGCCAGCCTAAATAAACTCCCAGAGGCACAAAATAAATATTCTCAAGCCATTAGTCTTATCGAAAGAACTTTGGGACAAGATAGCGCTGCACTCGCTTCACTGCTGCGACTGAGAGCCGAGCTTGAATCATCCGATAACAATTTAGACTCAGCGATGGAGACACTAAACAGAGCAGCCAATATTCTAGACAAACCCGAGAATACTAACTATGCAGTGTTAGCCACTATATTATGCGATCTAAGTTTTATATACAAAAAGAAGGGTGACACTGAGCTTGCAGAAAGATCTCTGCAGCAAGGGCTTTTATTGGCAAATGAAAAGCTTGATAAAAACGCCGAAGATCTAATTGCGATATTGAATACAGCAGCAGAATATTTTCAACAGGCAGGCCGCCTACCAGAAGCATTCAACTATCATAAGCAGGCTTTAAAATTAGCGGAAAGTACTTATGGCCCAGCACACTTTCTGACAGCCGATACTTTATGCAAGCTGGCTCAGCATTACGCAAACTCAAATCAAGCAAACAAAGCCGTTGAATTATATATGCGTGCATTACCAATAATTGAATCGACGGTTAGTATGATGCACGCCAGTGGATGGCGCGCTTTAATAAATCTAGCAAACATTTATATTTCACAAACTAATTATCTGGACGCCAAACCATTATTAAAACGGGCTTGCTCTATATTGGAAGAATCGCTTGGACCAGAACATTCAAAAACAAGTAAAACCCGACTTGCATTAGCTAATTTAGGCAATGAGTTAGACCAATAGTTAGGTCTCAAATATCTTTATAAAGGCTAAAACGTACTTAAACATTTGTCATGAGTGCCCTTTCTTCGGTGGGAAACAAGCTCAACAATTGTATAATTTTGATTAATAAGTAAATTTGCAGCACTTAATCAGCCCCGTAGAGTGTACCCCGTGAATGCTTCTACCCAGTCCCGAGAGGACAAGCTTTTTGATATCCTAAAACAACAGGGCAGACCTGCTGAGGACTTAGCTTTAGTACAAGAAGCCTTTCAATTTGCCAGTAAGGCTCACGAAGGACAATTTCGTAAGTCAGAAGAACCATACATCATCCATCCAGTAGAAGTGGCAATTATTTTGGCTGAGCTCAATGCAGATGCTCAAACAGTAATAGCCGCCCTTTGTCACGATGTCCTGGAAGATTGTAATATTGCTGCCGAAGTAATCGAGAGCAAGTTCGGTATTGAAGTAAGAAAAATTGTTGAGGGTGTAACCAAATTAGGCAAATTCAGCTTCAGTTCTAAACAGGAAAGGCAAGCAGAAAACTTCCGCAAGCTGATTGTTGCTATTGCCGAAGACATAAGAGTCGTACTTGTCAAGCTAGCAGATCGTCTGCATAATATGCGTACTTTGGATTACATGCCGCCTCATAAACAGGCTGAAATAGCTAAAGAAACCCTAGAAATATACGCGCCGTTAGCAAATCGCTTTGGTTTAGGGAAAATGAAGTGGGAATTAGAAGACATGGGTCTCAAATTCCTACATCCCGATGAATACTACGAAGTACAGCAATTAGTCATTGACAGCCGTTCTGCACGCGAACATCTTGTTAATCTTATCGTCGAGAAATTCAAAGTAGAACTTGAAAACCGCTCACTCAGCGCTGAAATAGTTGGACGAGCCAAACATTTCTTCGGTATCTGGAAAAAAATGAAAAATCAACAAAAGACCTTCGAAGAGCTTTATGACGTTTTGGCTATTCGAGTGATCATTGATAGTAATGAAGACAAAAATTATTGTGAATTGCAATCAGATCCAGATACACAAAAATGCTACGAGGTTATGGGCTTAGTACACTCTCTATTCAGACCCATCCCGGGTAGGTTTAAAGATTATATTGCTATGCCTAAATTTAATAGCTATCAGTCTTTGCATACAGCGATAATAGGACCAGAAGGTAAGCCGGTCGAAATTCAGATTCGCACCCGCCGCATGCATCATATTGCCGAGTATGGAATTGCTGCTCACTGGAAATACAAAGAATCGGGGACAGCTGCAAAAGCAAACACTGCTGTCGATCAGAAACTTGCCTGGTTACGACAACTTGTTGACTGGCAACACGACTTAGAAGACGCTCAAGAATACCTCGACACAGTGAAAATGAATCTATTTGCTGACGAGGTATTTGTTTTTAGTCCGCGCGGAGATGTATTCGATTTGCCAAGCGGTTCGACCTCTATCGACTTTGCTTACCGTGTCCATACCGATATAGGACACCGCTGCATTGGTGCGCGTATTAATGACCGCATCATGCCCCTAAATTCGGTATTAAAAAATGGCGACATTGTGGAAATTATCACTAGCAAAGCTGCCCACCCCACCCTAGATTGGTTGAATTTCGCTAAAACACACTCCGCCAAATCAAGAATCCGTCAGTGGTTTAAGAAACATCATCGTGATGAGCACATTCAGCAAGGGCATAAGATGTTGGAAGCCGAACTGGGACGCCCTGTTCTAGAAGAATTTTTAAAATCAGAAAAAACAAAAGATATTTTCAAAAGATTACACTGTAATGATGCCAATGACTTACTAGCTGCCATAGGTTACGGAGATATTGCTGCCTCTCAAATAGTCAGTCGCATACGCGAACAAGAACAACAAGAAAAATTGGCTCGCAAAGGACAAGTTGCTGCCTCACCTCAAGAAGTCAAAGAAATTAAACCCGCATCTGTCAGTAGCCTGGGTGGCTTACTTCACCATTTAGCGAAATGCTGCCAACCGGTACCAGGTGAAGAAATCGAAGGAGTAGTCACCAGAGGCAGTGGCATCGCTGTTCACCGTAAAGACTGCGTAAACTTAGCCAAAGCAGATAAGGAAAGACATATTTCTATTGATTGGGCTGAAGACACACAAAGCACTTATCCTGCTTACTTGCAAATCGATACACTAGATAGAGTAGGTATTGCCGGCGATGTATTAAAGAAAATATCCGACTCTAAAATTGATCTGCGCGACCTTAGGGTAGAAACAAATATCGAAAAACATACAGCCACTATAAGCGTCATAATAGAAGTGAGCAACATACAGCAATTAAATAGACTTTCGCAGTCGATAAAGGGCATAAGTGACGTGCTAAAAGTACGCCGCAAGGACCACAGGCCGCAAGCCACCAGCGATAAAAATAGTAATGTTACACCTCTATCTCCTCACAAGCGTAATGTAGACACTGGCAATACGACCAATCTTAGATCTCGAAGGCGGGATGCTAAATCAGAATGAAGCTTATCCTTGCGACCCAGAATCTAGGCAAACTAAGAGAAATTAAAACACTAGCCGAACAGACTAATCACTTGCATTGGCTTGATCTAGAATTAGCACCAAAAGAATTCAATCCAGAAGAAACTGGTTCCACTTTTGCTAAAAATGCTTTGATTAAAGCAAAAGCGGCAGCCAGTCTCACTGATCAGTATGCCCTTGCTGACGATTCTGGCATTTGTGTCGATGCTTTGGGAGGCAAACCAGGTGTTTATTCGTCTCGCTATTCTGAGGGCAGTGAACGTAATGGTTGTCTGAAACTAATGAACGAACTAAAGAACATAATGCCTGAGAAACGGACGGCAGCTTATCACTGCATAATGACTTTGGTTTCACCGGCAGGCGAGTTATTATGCCAATTCGAAGGTATTTGGCGAGGTCGTATTATTGATCACATGCGTGGTAAAGGTGGCTTTGGCTACGATCCTATCTTTTTTCTTGATAGCCACAATCAAACCGTGGCTGAAATAAGCCTTACCGAAAAAAATAAATTGTCTCATCGTGCCCAAGCGTGGCAAAAAATCGCCGAATATCTAATTAGTCATTATAGATAAATATTGAAGAAAAGCTTATTCTCAAAGTTCTTTTTCAACTCGTCTTTAGTCAGCCCAAACAATTCGTATTCATCTACTCCCCACGATACGTATCGAGCATGAAGATCATGGGCAATTACATAAACACGCAAATAAGAATTAGTAGTACTTTAGCCATAATTTTTACTTTTAGCATTATCCGTTCAGAATTCTATAACCAAAAGTATTCAACTTCTTAACAAAATAAATAAAGATCGACCGAATACCCAGAATAAACAGATAAGATAGGCTTTGCCAATAGAAAATACAGGTTATAACCGCAATGGCATACACAGATCTGCGTCAATACTTAAAAGCACTTGAAGATGCTGGCGAGCTTATAACTATCACCACTCCGGTTTCAGCAGAGCTTGAAATTGCTGAAATCACTGACCGCGTCAGTAAAAGTAAAAATGGCAATAATAAGGCTTTACTATTTACTAACGTAAAAGACTATGACATGCCTTTGCTTATAAACACCTTCGGTTCAATGAAGCGTATTTGCCTGGCATTAGAAGTGAACAAGCTCGATGATATTGCTGCGCGCATTAAAGCTTTAATCAAGCCGAAAGTACCAGAAACATTTTTTGAGAAGCTGGCTCTATTGCCCACTTTAGTAGAATTGGGTAAATTTCCGCCTAAATTAACACATACAGAAGCTCCCTGTCAGGAAATAGTGATTACAGATCCTAGCCAGGCGATGTTAAACAAATTGCCTATTCTTACTTGTTGGCCAGAAGATGGTGGTCCTTTCATCACGTTGGGCACGGTCATCACTCGTGATCCAAAAACAGGTATTAGAAACTTAGGTATTTATCGCTTACAAAAATATGGCAATGCTCATACCGGCATGCATTGGCATAAGCATCATGATGGAGCTAGACATTTCGAGGAACAACGCAGGCTGGATGAGCAAACAGATGCACCGGGAGCCAAAACTGGCAAATTCAGTGAGCCACCAAATTATGGAACATTTTTTGCCGGTGTACAAAATAATACACAATCACATCTATCAAACCCAGCACCAGCTCTAGGAAGTTTGTCCAAACAAGAAAAACTAGGAGCTGGCAAATTAGAAGTAGCGGTTGCTCTAGGATGTGATCCAGCAGTTACTTATGCTGCTTCTGCACCCTTGCCACCAGACATAGACGAGTTTTTATTCGCAGGCTTTCTCAGGCAAAGTCCAGTACGTTTAACCAAATGCAAAACAATCGATTTAGAAGTCCCGGCTAATGCTGAAATTATTCTTGAAGGATATGTTGACCAAAATGAATTAAAAGAAGAAGGACCATTTGGTGATCATACTGGCTTCTATAGTTTATCTGGCTTATTTCCAGTCTTCCACATTACCGCTGTTACCCACAGACGTAACCCTATTTATCAAACCATTATCGTCGGTAAACCCCCACAAGAAGATTGCTATTTAGGTAAAGCAACAGAAAGAATTTTTCTGCCATTAGTACAAATGCTGGTATCAGAAATTGTTGATATGAATTTACCTTGGGAAGGAGTGTTCCACAATTGCGCCATCGTATCAATCGACAAGCGCTTTCCTGGTCATGCCCGCAAAGTAATGAGTGCTATCTGGGGCTTAGGACAACTTATGTTCACCAAATTCATTATTGTGGTTGATAAAGATATCAATGTTCATAACCTATCAGAAGTAGCTCTCAATGTTTTCGGTAATACAGACCCCAAGAGAGACACAATGTTTGCTGAAGGTCCATTAGATATTCTGGATCATAGCTGCCCAATTTTCGGTTATGGCTCAAAAATTGGCATTGATGCTACACGTAAATGGAAAGCAGAAGGATTTAACCGCGACTGGCCAAAACCAATACAAATGAATAAGGACATCCAAAACATAGTAAATAGTCGCTGGAGAGAATACGGTTTTAATTGATTGGGCAGCATCCCAACAATCAAAAAACCCAAAAGAGTGATACCGCTAATAGACCGCTTAGCATGATTGGTATAGACAAATTACCTACCTCTTTAGGGTGATTTCTATTGCAAGGTCAAAAGTCAATTTCGATTTTTTAGTTATCCGCAATAGCTCATCCAGTCAGCGCCTTGAGCAGTAACCCAAAAAGAAAAGTACTGCCCATGGGCAAAGCACTTATTGCCCGACTAAAGTTTAATCTAAAGAATGTATAAAACCTGTATCTGATGGGGCATAACAGCATTGTGAGATGGCGGTAATTGTCGGGGTTTGCTGGGCAATGGTCATCTGTTCAAAGTAAATTGAACGGGCGGGGATCGGGGATCGGGGATGATGTTCAGAAGAAAGTCTGCGTGGACTCTTGCTACGCTATTACTAATAATCACATTTTCTTTTCAACCAGCTATTGGGCACCATTATGATGCCCGAGAAATCTACCACCACGCCTGGGCACTGGTGAAAGAAAACTATTACGACACCAGTTTCAATGGCACAGACTGGCCTGAATACGAACACAAGTACGACGATCAAATCCAAAATACGGATGATGCTTTTAGAGCCATAAAGAAAATGCTCGAATCTCTAAAAGATCCTTATACACGGTTTCTAGATCCGCGTGCCTTTCAAGATGAGAATGACGCCATCGACGCTCATATAGTAGGTATCGGAATAAATCTACAACAATCAAGAGACCAAACTCACTTAATTATTACCCGCACAATCGAAAACAGCCCAGCAGAAAAAGCTGGTCTTTCGCCTGGTGATGAGTTAATCGCCATAGATAACGCCTGCGCTATCGGTATAACCCCTGAACAAGCAGCCGAGCATATTCGCGGTCAAGCAGGCACAAGCGTAAAATTAGCAGTTAAACATGCGGGTAATCAAGCGATTGTACAAATTACTAGACAAGATATTGATATTCGAGCTGTTCAAGTAAAAATGTTTGACTCAGGCATTGGTTACATACAGCTTAGTACATTTATCTCCAGTGATGCAGCTAAGGAATTTCGCCGCGCACTAGCTAGATTAGCCGGTGCTAAAGGCATAATAATTGACTTACGAGACAATCCAGGCGGATTGCTTGCCAATGCTTTAGAAATGGCAGATATGCTCCTTGACGGTGGCACAATTGTGAGCACTATAGGCAGACATGGAAAACACACCGATATTTCTTCTGGGCAACCATTGACCAAGCAGCCTATCGTAGTTTTAGTAGATGAAGAAAGTGCCAGCGCAAGTGAAATTTTAGCTAGTGCGATAAAAGATAATGGCCGCGGTATCGTTCTTGGCACTCGCACGTATGGGAAAGGGTTAGTGCAGGAAATTAACCGCTTACCTGGCGGAGCCGCCCTACATATCACTGTTTCTCGCTATTTAACGCCTAATGGTTCGGATATTAATAAAGTAGGCATTGAGCCAGATATATTAATCGAAAACAAAACAGACCAAGTGAAAGTTGCTTATACCTACCTCAAAGAAAAGATCGCCTACAGCAAGCCATTAACCAAAAAACAATTATTATCAACCGTGACCAATAACAAGACTGTCTTAAGCGTTGGTCACAATCTAATCAAATAACTACAAGAGTACCAGCAGACAAGGCATTTCTGCCCCCTAGAATAAAAGCAGTACAACCTATTTACGCTTTCGTCGGATTGACCTGGCAGTCGAGATATCTATATTTGACGTCACTGCCATAGCGCGACGATGGTTTATTTCCGGTTTGCTTTTTTGATTATGCTTTTGATGAAGCATATTCTTAGCCTTCTCTGCAATTAAAGGATTATCCTCACCGCACAATCTAAGGAGTTCTTTTTGGCTTATATTCTTATTGTCCAATACAGCTTTCTTGACACTATCTTCACCATCACGAACTAAAATATGCAAAATATCGCTACCGATACTCTCATTAATAGCCAGAGCTTCACGAACTTCTACATCATAGTGAGCGGCTAACCATTTTAACGTAACGACAGGAGTATTGGGATTTTTAGCCACTTCCTGTAATGTAGAAGACGAGAAATGAGCAAATCCCTGCACAGTTTCATTTGCTATATTATTGTTATTCTTAATCTCCTCACGACAAGGATTTTGTTTATCTGCTAATGCCTTATGCGCTTGTTGATTACGTACAACCCAATCAGCAAAGCTTTCCTTCTTGTTATTAGGTTCATCTTTATTATCAGGTTCACCGAGCTCGTTACCTGTTTGCGTCAATCTGTTATCTGAACCAAAGTCAGACTCTAAAACTAAATCTTGCTTTGTTTCTCTGAATCTTCTCAATCTGGTACAAGTCATACGCGGACTAGCTGGCTGCTGTAGGTTGGGTGTCCTGTGTGACAAATCTCCAAAGAGTTTGGACATCTGTTGAACAAACACATTACTATTTTGGTTTTCTAGTTTCATCAGCTACTAATACCTCCAGCTTATAAGGTTCTCCACTTATTCTAGACAAATAATGGTTCAAGTCCTTCTATCCATATCCATACTTTACTATCGCACACCCTATACTTAGTTATTTGCGCATCAAATAATTAATGACTTCCTCCGGACAATTGTAATTGCTCAGTAATTTTCTTCGTACGTCGATTGAATCATCCTTAGCTAAATGCCAAAGAATTTCGGGAGTAGCATTAGGATTCGCTGCCACCATACAACGAATTAGCTTATCAGGATGCATAGCTAATTCAGCTAATCTGCGCGGGGGAGTCGTTGACCTTTCTGCAATTACTTGCAAAAACTCGTTTGTTATAAATTCTGGTTCTGTTTTACTTTTATCGCCACTCTTTAGGCTCAGAGGGGATTTACAAATAGCATTTTCCGATGATATTTGTGGAAAATCATTTCTTTTAGCAATAATCTTATTTGTTTCTTGCGTAGGATTTGGACCCACAATGGGATTTTCAGCAGATTTCAGGCTTTGATTCATAATTGCCGATTTGGTTTGCATATAGAGAACATTTTTTGCCTTTTCTGAAACAAGCGGACTGGAATCATCACACAATATGAGCAATAAATCTCGGCTTAGTGCGGTATTTTCCGTCACAATGATTCTTACACACTCTTCAATATCTCCAGCAAGAATGGTCATTATCTCTTTACCAATATTAGGGTTTTCTGCCACTGCTTGTCTAACATCTGCTCTATAATGAGCCGCTAACCATTTCAATGTAATAGGCGGAGTGTTAGGATTCTTAGCCACTTTTTGTAAGGCTACAACTGAAAAATTGGCGAATGCATTCGAACTATCACTTGCTGCTTTATCTTCTTTAAGGTTCGAAACCTGCCCGCCTTGCCCACGTAAATCACTTTGGGCAGAAAATTGCCGATGCGCTTGTTTATTACGTAAAACCCAGGAAGCAAAACTTTCGTTTTTGGTTCTGGCCGAATTCAGTTGCGCAACAGTAACTTCCAGGTCACCCTGACTAACTATGCTCAAATTCGGATCCGATGTCTCCACAAGCTCACAACGTATCTCTCGCAATCTTCGCAGTCTTGTGCAAGTAATACGTGGAGATATAGGTGGCTTTCCTCTTTGTCCAGCAGCTAAATCTTCAAAAAGTTTGGACACCTGTTTCAAAAACGGAGTGCCGTTTTCTTCAATGGGTTTCATTTATATAGGTTCCCCGATAGTAATATATAAAATCTATCTTATATTCCCTCCCCTTCAGTTGTTTATAAACAGGGAGATACTTTCTTATCTCGCACCCTATATTATTGACAACTTTAACCGTGGAACAGCCAAGAACGTAAAATCTAAGCCCTATTGTGCTTAATTGCCACTATCCATAAGTCTACTTTTGTAAGCCAGACAACTCCTTAATATTTACACTGAAGGTTTGCTGCTTACAGATTTATAGGGTAAAGCAACACGATAAACTGCTTCGCCCGATGCTTTCTCGTACCGACTTATAATTTTATCCATAGCACCGCTATTAATTACTTCGTCCAAAACTGTATCGAGCATTGCCTTGAATTCGAATTCGCCTCGCTTAAACATCCAACAATTGGGAAAGACTCTAATTGGCCTTTCTGGACAGATGTTTTCAATACTAATCGGATTATGCCGAATAAATTGATTAGTAAATGCCGGCTCTAATATAGTTACGTCTGCTTTGCCACTTGCTACATTCAATAACATCTGACTACAGTCGGTCATTTGTGGCATAGACAAACGGCTAGCTCTGGGAAAATCCGCATCAGCAATTACTTGAGCAGTTTCACCATCGACCGTAGCAATTTTTATATTTGGAGAGTCAATACGTTCAAGATGACCACTAAAGCGTCTATCTCCACGTTTGACATAAATAAAGACAGGACTAAAAAATAATGGTTTACTAAAAGCGGCTTGTTTGGCTCGAGGCGCATTGGTCCATATTGGACTGGCTATCATGTCATAACGCCCGCTTTGTAATCCTTCAATCATATTCCCCCAGCCTACTTCTTCTGTCCATTCCACTGTTAAACCTAGCTTTTTCGATATCATTTCAACAGCGTCAACACCAATGCCAGAAAGCTTGCCTGTATTTGGATCTTTTATGCAGCTCGGAAAGAAAACGACATAAGCGCATCGAATTTTGCCGGCTTTAATAATTTTGTCGTATAAAGACTCTGTCCTTATAGATTGAATATTAGAAGATGGTCCACAAGAACTTAGCATCAACACACAAAGCGCTAATAAAAAGCCCATAGACAGCCATGCACGTCTGCACTGATAGATCACTTACCTTGCTCCTTTTTCATCAGCAAAACCATTTACAGTCAGCTTTTCATTCGATAAGGCAAAGCGACACGATAAATTTCGCCAGGTGTTTGCTCATATTTATTTATAACTTTGTCCATAGCGCCACTATTGATCACTTCATCCAAAACAGTATCGACCATTGCTTTAAATTCAAATTCACCACGCTTAAACATCCAACAATCTGGAAATACACGCAATGGCCTTTTAATACTTATGTTATTGATAGCGTGGGGATTATTTTTACTATAGCGAAATATAGTAAAAGGATCAGCAAAAGTTATGTCGGCTTTGTTGCTTACCACATTCAACAGATTCTGAGACAAATCGGTCATTTGAGTCATGGATAAAACATGTGCTTTAGGAAAATCTTCCTCAGCTACAATCTGTCCGATACCACCATCAATAGTAGCAATCTTAATATTAGACGAATTCACTTTATCCAAGCTACTGTCAAATCTATGATCACCAATTTTCACGCATGCATAAAGAGGAGTGTAAAATAAAGCTTTGCTAAAAGTAGCTACTTTGGCTCTAGAAACATTCGTCCACACTGCAGTTGCCACCATGTCATAACGATCGGTTTGCAACCCCTCAAGCATAGTCCCCCAACCTACTTCTTCACTCCAGTCGACCGACAGTCCAAGTTTTTTGGCTATTAAATTAATAGCGTCAATGCTAATTCCAGATAATTGTCCCGTGTTAGGATCTTTCATGCAACTCGGTGGATAAATAACATAAGCACAACGAAGCTTACCTGATTGTATGACTCGATCATACACAGAACTCCTACTTTTTTGCACCACACGATTTTCGAATTTGCTACATGCCGCTAAACTCACAAACATGACTGCCAAGAAGACCACTTTAATTTTAATTCTGTTCTGTTTATCAAACATGTGCGGATAGAGAGATTCAATTTTTATTGTGTTTCTTATCTGCAAGAAATATAGAGCTGAAGCTTATCTCGCTCAAGACGTTGCCTCCGAAAACAAACGCTGGCAAGCAGGAACTTGCATTACTAAGATTGTTGCATAAATTACTAGGGCTACTCCGCCAAGAGCTTGCAAACCAAAACCCATAGATAAATACTCCAAACAGATTCCTATTAATCCGCCAATCAAATTGAAAGCGAGCCCTATGCTAGCGGATTTTATATTTTTAAACAAAAGAGCGAATATTACCGAAGCAAAAACCAACGGGAAAAGATAAATAATAACCCCCGCTACCTGAGCAAGCAGTGGTCCGAATGCAGCCAAATAACTTACATCTACTAAAGTAGTGGCGGCTAGAGAAACTAAAAGCAAAATCCCCAGTAAGGGTAATTGCTTAATCGATAATTTAACAGCCAACAGATTTGCCATCAAAATAACGACCATCACACCAGAAATCACAGCGCTATTAACTAACCAAGTAGAACCAAATAAGAGAGATAAATCTGCCATAGCGCGTACTTCAAGTAACATGAAACCCATACCTAAGCAAAACATTTGCCAATTTGTCACTGATTTGAATCCATCTTTAAAATACCGGCCTACTAAAATAAATGCTACAAACAATATTAGAAAAATAGGCAACATATAAACTTTGGGTATTTCTTTTTTTGGTAAAAATAGAAAAGGCCAATTATCACTTGCTAAAGGAACAGGGCTGTTTAAATTGACTGCTCGTTCTGGAAAACCAATATTGAAATCAGCCGCGGTTTTGTTATTTATAGCTGGGCCAGCTAATAAAACGCCAACATCCACATTACCATTATTGCGGCAGTATCCCAAAGGCTTAGTACCGGTCGCCAAGGCTAAAGCTTTTGCATGCCTATCCCACAGCCAATCTGCCATGGAAAGAAATCTCACCACTATTAGCCCATTAGGCGCAAGGTGCTTAGCCGCTTGCTTAAACGACTCAAGGGTGAATAAATAATTATCCATACGTAAAGAAGACATCGACGAAAATGCAGCATGGCTATCAACATAAGCAAAGAGTATAAGATTATAAGTACCGTTGTTGCCTTGCAAAAATGTTCGAGCATCCATTACCCTGAGGTTTACTTTCGGTGAAGCGTAGGGGTGTTCTGGATGTAAATTCTTACCGATCCTAACTATACCGGGATCAATTTCAATAGCATCGACATGATCAACCCCGCAGCGTAACGCTGCTGCAACATCACTGCCATTACCAGATCCTAAAATTAGTACCCGAGCCTTAGATCTATCAGGTAATAATTGAAATGGAATCTCGAATGAATCGTGCATAACTTTTTGTATTGTTGCAGGGAAACGAGCAAGATTTTCAGCAGAACAATTCAAAATTTCTTGAAAATTATCGTAATTAATATGAAGCGCATATCCCCAAGATAAGTCTTTTAAACCGGTATTTGCTGGAGGATGTGATTTGACTACATCGATACGATAATAAGGCGACCAAACTGTTTTCACATAGTCAGGCTCGTAAGCAATCGTTGCAATCCCAGTCCCGATCCAAAAAAAGTAAAAAATACCAAGTAGTACCAAAGCAAAATGTGCGGGTTTACGCGAAATAGCCAACAAAATTAACCCGGCAATAAAAATCCAAACACCAGGTGATGTCTGCAACCACGACAAAAGTGAGAATAGAACGGTACCGGCAAGTGCGCCAGCTACATTTATTGAATATGCTTCGATCGGCTTGAGTTGATCAAAGAGTTGTCCCATTTTTTGCCCGAATCCGACAAACGCGAAAGTGGTCAAGCCAAAAACACCAAGCATAATAAGCAAGGTACGCAAAGATACCCAAATTTCCGGCGATTTTGACCAGTTAACACCATATCCAATACCAAATAACATATATTTGCTCGGATCCACAAAGCTCAAGAAGGTTAAACCAAATGTCAAAGCAAAGATGAGAAGTCCACTCAAAAATAATAAGGCTATCGTAGACCAACGAAAATAATCAGTTTTATGTTTAGTCCATATAAAACCTAATCCTAGTCCTAAAAAAGCCGCCATAAGTGGTAAATTTTTAAAATAAGCAAAAACGCGTATTTCGGTACTCAACCAACGTATTATTAGCAATTCACAAAATAAACTAACCAGACTTATCAAAAAAAGGTTTCTATATATATCTAATTTTTCAGAGGATAAATTTGCTAAGTAATTTTTCACGAGTTACATATTCCTAAAATAAAAAACAAAAACCTGCATTCTTAAAATCAATCTTGTTAGCTTGGTAGATACTTTAATTGTGCTGCCCCGGGGAATTGATACGGTAATGATACACGTAATTCTTCATATAATGAAATTACACTTAATAAGAAAAGTTCAATCGCATTTCTATAGTCAATTTTGTTATTTTGGTTCATTTTTTATTATTGAGTCCGGGTAACTGATATGGTAATGATACACGTAATACCTCATTAGGTTTTCTTTCGTACCTAGCAATAATTTTGTCCATAGCACCACTATTGATTACTTCGTCCAAAACTGTATCAAGCATAGCTTTAAACTCAAATTCTCCGCGCTTTAACATCCAGCTACTAGCAAAAACGCGAATTGGCTTATCTGGATTGATATTTTGAACTGTTCCAGGATTATTTTGTATATAGCGATCAGCAATAGTTGGCTCTGTAAAGGTCACGTCAGCCTTGCCGGTGCTGACAGTTAATAAAAGTTGAGCAATATCAGTCAACTGTGGCATAGACAAGTGTTTGGCCTGTGGAAAATCATCTTGCGCAATTACCTCCACAGTACCACCATCAATGGTAGCAATTTTAACTTTAGGAGAATTAATCAGTCCCCAATGATTTTTGAATCTTGTATCACCTTTACGACAAAAAACATAAACAGGGCTATAAAACAGGGGTTTGCTAAAGTTGATAACTTTAGCTCTATTTGCATTAGTCCAGACCGGTGTAGGTATCAAATCATAACGGCCTGTAGCAAAGCCTTCTAGCATTGTTCCCCAACCAACTTCTTCTGTCCATTCAACTGTTAGCCCCAATTTTTTTGCCACTAGCTCAATGGTATCAATGCCAATACCAGATAATTTTCCGGAATTAGGATCTTTGATACATCCAGGCGGATAAACGAGATAACCACAACGAATTTTTCCTGATTGCATAACACGATCATAAGTAGACTGCCCACGATTACTAGTCACCCCATTAGCGACGTTACTGCAAGCATTTAAAAGAGGTAACACTAAAAGCATTATCAATAGCAGATTCAAATGCCTCATCTTATTTAAGCTCATCTAAATTAAAATCTCCATGGGTCTATATTAAAAGCATACGATAAAGCACTATGAGTACAATTATCGTTTGTTTAACTAACAGTTTTAAGCACCGAGAGAAATTGACTTAAGCGCTCATGCTTTGGTGTCAACAATATATTCGGACCACCTTCCTCTACAATCTCACCCCCAGCCATAAAAATTACTTTGTCAGCAGCCTCATGAGCAAATTGCAAAAGGTGAGTAATAGTCAAGATGCCAATACCTTGGCTACCTAATTTTTTCAACTGAGAGAGGATTATTGCTGTTTGTTCGATATCTAGCGAAGAAGTAATCTCATCTAAAAGTAAGTATTCTGGATTCAACAATAACGCTCTTACCAAGGCTGCTCTTTGTCTTTGTCCTATCGATGCCTGATTAGGATAGCGGTAAACAAAATGATTCATATCAAACAATTTAAGTAATTCTTGCAAGCGTGGGGGATTGTCATCAAGACCACGAGCAGACAAAGGCAAAGTTATATTTTGTAAAAGCGTTAGATGAGGCCAAAGAAACAATTGCTGAAAAACGACAGTCACTTTTGGCCAAGGTGCTTCTACTTTCTGTGACTTTTCCAGAGGATATTTATAAGTGATACCGTCTATGGTTACACTACCTGAGTCTGGCTGTTCCAAAAATGCTAATATTTTTAGCAAAGTTGTTTTGCCAGTTCCGCTGGGACCAATGAGTGCACAAATTTTGCCACGCTCAATTGACAAGCTAACATCTTTCAACACTTTGGTGTTTTCGTAAGATTTACTAATGTTCTTTGCTTCTAGCATCGCTTGCTACCTTATTGTTCAGAATAATCACGAGTAAATTGTTTGCGTAACCAAAGCGCCAAGCCATTCATCGGTAAACAAATAGCTAAAAAGAGTATTCCTAAAGCAGTATAAATTTCTACCGGCTTATAAATAACTGAATTAATTTGCTGGGCAACACGGAAAATTTCGTTCACTGATATCAGACTGGCAAACAGAGTGGCTTGCAACATGCCCACTTGAATCATGAGCAAACTTGGTAATGTTTGCCTAAGTATGATAGGCAACTGAATGTATAGCACGGTGTGATAAGAGGATATACCACAAACTTTGGCTGCCACAATATATTGATTAGGAAAGTCACGCAGAGCGATTCTTACTACTTCAGAAACAGAAAAAATATTGATAATTGAAATAGTTACTACAGCGGTAATAAAAGGATCTACAACTATGCCCAACAAAGATTGCAATGGATAGTGCAACCAAAATAAAAATACCAACATAGGCATACCAGAAAGAACAAAAGCTATTAGTCTTGTGGGAATGCCAAGAAATTTAGTCCATTTAGCTGCCAGAATGCCCAGTAAAGAGCCGATGATAAGTCCAGCTGACCAAATTATCAGGCACATCTGGAAAGTAACCAATAACCCATCAGCAAATGCTTGCTGATATTTAACTAAAATATCAAATACAGTCATAATAATCTTCTTTATAAACTATGGACTAAAGAATACTACGATTCAATTTAATGTAATAGTATCCGATTGAACTTATGTGTTTTATAACGCCTATATAAATTAAAATCAGCATCAAGACTAATTACGTCCTCAAGATTTAATCGTTCTGCAATAGCTATTAAAGATAGATCTGCAAAGTCTCCCGGTAAATCAGAATATTTTGTATTTAAATCAGCAATGCGAGCAAAATCATCATATTTTAGGGATTCTACATAATATAGACCCTTAGATAAATCAACCAAAAGTTCATTTTGAACTTGATAGTTACTTCTAAGCAACCACATTACTTCTGTAATAATTGGACTTGTAGTAACAAATTGACCACGATAGCGTTCAAAGGAAGTCAGTACTTTTTTATGCCAAGGGTCACCAGCATTATAATAGGCGACAAGTGGACCAGCATCAATCAGTGCCATAGCCATTAGGACTTAGCCCCCTGACGTCGAGAAGCCTTGTCTGTGAAATGATTAGCCAACGCTGCCTTACGATTACCACGTTCAGAACTAATTGAAGAATCATTCAACAAATGTTTCGGATGACCACCTCTTCTTTCAACGAAACTTCTGCCAGCCTGTAAAGCCACCCATTGATCATCAATCATTTTTCGCGTTAACTGACTCTTATCCATTCTGGTTATAGCAAGAATTTGACTAAGCTTCGATTCATACTCATCGTCCAGCCTGACATTTAAACTCATTATTATTTTTTGCACCCCTCAGCACGATACAAGTAATACACGTATTACAGTTTACCAATTATCTGCAGCAAAAGCAAGTAATTAGGCTGACTTTCGGTTATTTATCCTATAATGTGACTCACATTATTTGCAAAATAACAAAAAACTCTCATGTTACGTTTTTCCTGGTTGATCTATTTGCTGTTACTATCCTTTGCTGTAAGTGCTTGTCAAAATACAGCAACCAACATAAATGCCGCCAATACCTCTAGCACCTATAATCGCGTACTAAGCACAGGAAATATACGTTGCGGCTACTTGACATATCCTCCTTATTGTATGAAAAATGCCAACACTAAGGAAATGACAGGCATATTTGTCGACGCAATAGAAAGGATAGGAAAAAAACTAGGACTAAAAATTACATGGGCAGAAGAAGTCGGCTATGAGTCAGTATTTGAAGGACTGCGATCTAATCGTTTTGATATTTTCGCTGCTGGACTATGGCCAAATGCCGAAAGAGCGAAAGTAGGCGACTTTAGCAGACCATTATTTTATAACGCGGTGAAAGCTTACGGACGTTCTAACGAAAAGAGATTCAACAATTTAAGCAACATCAATTCCTCGCTCGTCAAAATTGCGGTAATAGATGGGGCTATGGAAGATTCAATAGCTAAAAATGACTTCCCTTTAGCCAAGCGGCTTTCTTTGACTCAACTCAGTCCTTTCTCTCAAAACTTACTCAATATAGTAACCAAAAAAGCAGACGTAACTTTTGCTGAACCAGGAATTGTAGATCTATTTTTGAAAAACAATCCGGGCAGTCTAAAAGAATTGGCTCCTAAACAACCATTGAGAATTTTTGGGAATTGTTTTGTCTTCAAAGTGGGACAGCCGGAGTTTAAGGATATGATAAACACCGTTATCGAAGAAATGCTCAATAGCGGAGAATTTGATAGAATACTAAAAAAATATGAGCCAGCGCCTAATTCAGTTTACCGCGTGGCGGCACCATATAAGATACCAGACAATTACAAACATTAAGCTTCTCTTGATAATCAAATACTTTGAAGGACCTTTTTTAAATACTGTGAAAATCAATCATCTAAAATATTATTTAATGGTTCTAATAGTGATTCCTTTGTTTAGTGGCTGTTCTCTTCCGTCTAATAAATCATCTAATAACGAAACTAATTCGCTTTACCAACGCGTGATTAAGTCAGGCACAATCCGCTGTGGATACGGTATGTTTCCGCCTTATTGCATGAAAGATCCAAACACCGGTAAACTGTCAGGCATCTTTGTAGAAATTCTCAACGAAGCTGGAAAGAATTTAGGACTTAAAATCGATTGGTCAGAAGAGGTTGGTTGGGCAAACATTATTCAGGGAATCGAAACCAATCGTTACGACCTGATACCCACAGGAATATGGCCCAATGCCAGTCGTGGCAAACATGCAAGTTTTTCCATTCCACTTTTTTATAACAGACTGGATGCTTATGTACGCACAAAGGATGATCGGTTTAACAATAATCTCAAAACAATTGATTCCAAATCCATTATCATAGCAACCATTGATGGATACATAAATCAAGATATTGCCAAAAGGCGTTTTCCCCAGACCCGCATCCTCAGTCATCCTGATATGTGTGACGGCGCTCAGGTTTTTCTTGATATCGTAAATAAAAAAGCGGACATTACATTCGACGATCCGAGCCTGGCAGCACTTTTCCTGAAAAACAATCCTGGCACAATAAAAAAGATTACAAGCAAGCCAATTGCCGTCGAAGCAAATACTATGATGTTTAAGATTGGCGAACCAGCATTTAAATCAATGTTAGATACTGCACTTACTGAATTGATTAATAACGGTTATGTGGATTCGGTTCTAAATAAATATGAGCCTAGTCCTGGAGTTTATTTACGCCTAGCTCCTCCATACCAAACCCATTAATGCCAAATTATAGACCGCAGCAATCTACTCCATTCATTATCATTCTGAGTAGTGGAACCATATTCAATGCTTAGAAAACCGTCACCAACCTGTTCGTACATGTAATATACGTAAGTCGTCAAAATATATCCGCCTTGAGCCATCTTCACACAACCCTCTTGCTTTTCTGGTTCACCAGTACACAGCAGTTTTTTTTCGTTGACCTCTACAGTTTGAAGCTTATTGTGCACATGCCACAGCCCTGTTAAATTACGGTATTCTCGCGGACTTAAGCTATGCAACGGTTCAGAAAAGATTTTTCTCAATGCGTTATTCGTTTTATCCGACTCCGATTTCACATATCTGATATCTAGATAATTATAAATATCGCAGCGATTGTTTTTACTATCATAAAATACAGCTCTCTCATAAGGTTTGCTAAGCGAGTTATCTTTTTTCCAACCCTCTTCTATGGCTATGCTTTTGATTCCAGGCAGGTTGATTTGCACAGTTGCAAGAGCCACTGAATAAATAGCTGATATCATGACGAGAATGACTAATAGTATGAATTTCATATTTACCTATCAACACAGCTTGTTAACGCTTCTTCCCGATAAATCCATTCCATAATCAATGAGTAAGCATTGCCTGCTTCAGTTTGCCTAAAAGCGAACACATATCATCATAGCGTCCAAATGACGGAACAAGATAAACACCCTGGCAATAGGGACGGATTTGCTCTAAAAGCTCGAATGCCAATTCAAGACCTACTTCGGCACCTTGTTCTTGTGCCTTCTCCATTTGCTTTCTTATATGTTCCGGTATGGAAATACCTGGTACTTCATTATGCAAATATTCAGCATGTTTGAAACTGTGCAGAGGCATAATGCCGACTAAAAGCGGAGCTGGACAATCACCAAATGCTTCCAGAAAGTCTGTCAAATCAGACTTTTCATAAATAGGCTGTGTCATTACGAAGTCCGCGCCCGCATCCAGTTTACGCTTGAATCTTTCAATTTCCCCTTTACGATCTTGGGCATTAGCATTTAATGCGCAACCAACAGAAAGATTGGTTGGTGAACCAATAGAACCACCAGCGATATCAAGTCCTTTATTTAGTTGATTGATAATTTTAATCAACCCCACCGAATCAACATCATAAACAGCAGTGGCATGCACATAATTGCCTAGAGCCGGCGGGTCGCCGGTTAAAGCAAGAATGTTATTGATGCCCAAAGCCTGACAACCAAGCAAGTCTGCCTGAATACCCATTAAGTTGCGATCGCGTGTAGTGAAGTGAATAATAGTTTCCACACCCACTGCCTTTGTGATTAATTGACAAGTAGCCATTGATGACATACGTACCCTTGCCATTGGACTATCGCCAACATTGATGGCGTTAGCCCCAGCTTTCACAAGTTGTTCGGCAGCATTAATAAGCTTCTTTGCCACTGCACCTTTTGGCGGATCCAATTCAACACTAACAAAAAAACCACTGCCTGTATTGCTTTTAGACTGCTCTTTAATTAGTTTCAGCCGTTCAGCTAGCGTCTTTGTACTAATTTCAACACTTTGAACTTTAGGTATTGCTGACTTATCAGTTTCTCTATTGCCAATAAAAATAGGCTGGTGGGTCTGCTCTGTTGTCAGCTTTGCCCTTGCTTCATTTTCTGCACGACCGGCTAAATATTGATCAAGCATTTTGCGCATAGCTTTGATGTGCTCCGGAGTTGTCCCACAACAACCACCCACTAAATGTGCCCCAATATGAATATAGGGCTCTACATAAGAAGCGCAATATTCAGGACGACTCGAAAATTGATAGCGCCCACCTGTCAAACTAGGCTGTCCAGCGTTTGGCAAGCAAGAAAATGTCAGTTTTTCAGAGGAGATACCTTGCTTTTTAGCTGCTTCAATCATTCTAATAAGACTATCAAAAAGAGGGCCTGGACCAGCACCACAATTAATACCAATCACATCAGGAGCTTCATTACCCATTTCCACAACTAATTTGATAGCATCCTCCGGAGTAGCACCAAATAATGTATGCCCCTCTACAGAAAAGCTTAATTGAGCTACTACTGGCAATTTTGATACAGCTCTGGCAGCCTGAACCGCAATTTTCAACTCTTCAAGCGAAGACATAGTTTCAATGATAAATAAATCTACTCCACCTGCTAGCAGAGCTGCCATTTGCTCTTTATATGCATCTAATAATTTTTGAGCAGACATTTCACCTAAAGGCATTAGCAATTGCCCACTTGGGCCGACAGCTCCGGCAACAAAAGCTGGTTTGCCCACAATCTCACGTGCGTTACGTGCAATCTTTGCTGCTGCGATATTTAGTCTCGATACTTGATCCTCAAGACCGTAGCTTGCCAGTCTGAAACGATTGCCAGAAAAAGAATTAGTTTCGATTACATCAGCTCCTGCGTTCAAATAATCGATATGTACTTGCAACACAAGGTCGCTTCGTGTTTCGTTCAGTTGCTCAAAAACACCTTCTGCCGAAGCACCGCGGGCATAAAGTAAAGTGCCTATACCACCATCAGCTAATAATGGTTTATTGTGAATAGCTTGTAAAAAGGGATGACTCATATTTCAATCAATTCAAAATAAATGCGTAAACATTTTGATTAGAGCTTACTGCCTGGTAATATACCAGAATGAAGTCCTTTGCTGATGAAAAACTAGAGCCCAAATATATTCGCAATTTTTCAATAATTGCCCATATCGACCACGGTAAATCTACTTTGGCTGATAGGCTATTGGAAACCACCGCCACTTTGTCTAAACGCGAAATGCAAGAACAGGTGCTGGATACAATGGATCTTGAACGGGAGCGCGGTATTACCATTAAAGCACAACCTGCCCGCATGCAATATCGCGCCCAGGATGGTCATGAATATATTTTGAATCTTATCGATACCCCCGGGCATGTTGATTTCGGTTATGAAGTTTCGCGAAGTTTGGCTGCTTGTGAAGGTGCATTGTTAATTATTGATGCCACTCAAGGCGTGGAAGCGCAAACCTTGGCCAATGTGCACCTGGCAGTAGAAAATCATTTAGAAATTGTGCCTGTAATTAACAAAATTGATTTACCGAGCTCCGATCCAGACCGTATTCGTCATGAAATTGAAGATTTAATTGGCATTGACTCTAGTCAGGCAGTATTAGCAAGCGCTAAGAACAGTATTGGCATTACTGAAGTTTTAGAAGCAATCGTAAAACTCATCCCACCACCAGCCAACACAGCTGACAAACCTCTCAGAGCCCTCGTTTTTGACAGTTTTTTTGATAGCTATCGCGGCATTATTGTCTACTTCAGAATAAAGGACGGGCAGCTTAAAGTCGGCGACAAAATTAGATTCATGGCTAATGAAAAAAACTTCGAAGTAACAGAGCTTGGCGTTTTACGTCCCCATCAAGTAAAAGTAGAAAGTTTAGGACCAGGAGAAGTGGGCTATTTAGCAGCGGCAATTAAAGACGTATCAACCCTTGTTGGTGACACTATTACACATAGTGAAATACCTGCCAATGAAGCTTTACCAGGTTATCGACCGGCCAAACCTATGGTCTATGCCGGTATTTATCCTATAGATAGTGATCAATATCCTGAACTCAGAGAAGCTCTAGACAAACTTAAACTTAACGACTCCTCAATATTTTTCGAACCCGAAACTTCCGAAGCTCTTGGGTTTGGTTTCCGTTGCGGCTTTTTGGGCTTATTGCACATGGAAATTATTCAGGAACGTTTAGAGCGAGAATACAACCTTTCATTAATTACTACTGCACCATCTGTGGTGTATAAAGTAACTAAGACAGATGGCTCAGTCTTAATGGTCGAGAATCCATCAAAATTGCCTGACGCCAATTATCGTGAAATAATTGAAGAACCATATGTTTACGCCAGTATAATGGTACCAAACGATTTTGTGGGACCGCTTATGGAACTTTGCCAGGGAAGAAGAGGTGTTTTTCTTGATATGAAATACCTAGACCAACGGCGCACTATGTTGCATTATGAACTACCTTTAGCTGAAATTATCACCGACTTTTTTTGATCAACTAAAATCAAGATCAAAAGGCTATGCTAGCCTTGATTATCACTTTCAAGAATATCGGGCTTCCCGTTTGGCCAAGCTTGATATTTTAATCGGTGGCGAGGCTTGTGACGCCTTATCTGCCATTGTCCATCAAGATAGGGCCCCAAGTTATGGCAGACAATTGGCTGAAAAACTCAAAGGTATTATTCCTCGCCAAATGTTTGAAGTCCCTATTCAAGCAGCTATCGGTGGCAAAATAGTTGCTCGTGAAACTATCTCGGCACAGCGCAAGAATGTATTGTCCAAATGTTATGGTGGGGATATTAGTCGTAAAAGAAAATTGCTAGAAAAGCAAAAGAAAGGCAAAAAAAGAATGAAGTCAATCGGTAAAGTAGAAATTCCACAGGAAGCCTTCATGGCTGTTTTAAAAATCGAGACTTAATTGCAACTAGAAAAGTTAGATGTCATACTATAATGTTATAGCACTAAAAATTAGGCTTTTGAGCTTAGAATAAAATGACAACTGACGACAAAAATAAGCATAAGCTCAAAAAAAATAAGACAAAAAGGACCAAACGAGCTAAAAGTACTGAACGTCTCTCTTATAACCACGATCTCTTAGTGAAAAGCTGGCAAAGCAGGGATGCTCTTTACCAACAACTCTTCGGACCACATAAATACGTTTCGCCAGAGAATTACAGTGCTCCAGTGCTGCAATCCAAGCCCAAAGACAATGCTTCAGCTAGGCACGCCGAATTCAATATTGAGTCGCCCAATAAAGAACTAGACCTTAGCAATCAACAACTAGCTATTTTTACTTATGAGCCCGATCCATTAAGACCATATTGGACTTATTTAACAGCCGGTCTTAGCACACCTTGGCTCCAAGATGAGGAGCTAGAGGTTTCCGGTTTTGGTTTGGAACTCATGATTAAGTCGCCAAACGAAGCAGATTGGCCGGCACAAATTTTGCGCACAATGGCGTATTATATTTTCAATCATATGGGCACCCTTAGTCCCAGTAAACGCCTGGCTTTAAATTCATCAATAATCGCTGGCGGCAAATCGCTTTTGCGCAATGTTTTAATTTGGTACGCCGATGATTCTACAGACTGTTGGTATCAATTACCTTCTGGTGGTTTCGGTATTTTCACTGCCATTGGTATAACAGATGACGAAATGCGCCTGACAGAATCTATGCACGAAGAATACGGCACCTGGTGCATGTTACAAATTCTAAAACGTTTAGGCATAGATCAAGTTACTGATCCTTCTCGCCCTAGTATCTTTGAGACGGAAAACATATCATCAATTATTGATTCGGTTAAAGATTATGCTGAACAATTTCACAGAGCATTCCCTGAAGCTAATCAACCGCGCGGCAGACAAACACCAAACGAACAGAATTAAAATATAAAACAAGGAATTATTTAAATGCAGATTGCAGTTATAGGTACAGGCAATGTCGGTAATGCCCTTTTACATGCATTAGCTCCCAATCCACATATTGAAAAAGTGCTAGTTATGAGTCGCCATGAAAATACTGCCATAGGAGCCATAATGGAAGTGGCTAGTGCCAATCCTAAAGGCGCAGAAAAAATGCACTCTGCTTCTTATGAAAAACTCTCTGATGCAGACATCATTGTGTCAACAGCAGGAGTGCAAATGCAGCTTGGACAAACTGCTCAAGATGTCCTCGCGCCAAACGTCGATATTTCTAAGAACATTTTAAAAGCAGAAAATATTAAAAATACTGCACTCATTATATGTCTGGCTACTCCTGTGGATGACGTAACATGGCATATGCAAAGAAAAAGCAAATTGCCCTCTAATCAAGTATTTGGCTTCGGAGGCGATTTAGATAGAAATAGACTGGAATACGTTTTAGGCAAACGAAATATAGAGAACAGTAAAGCGAAAATTGTCGGAGAACATGGACGCAATACTATACCGGTATATCCTGATGAAAAAGACTATGCGAATATTGCTAGTGAAGTACGTGGCTTTCTCGGCAAAACGACCAAACTGTCTGGTCACACACGCAATTTAGCTACAGGCACTTTACTGGCTAAACTCGTCAATTCCGTTATCACTGATGCAAAACAAGTTCATTATGTCTGTGGTTATCATAAAGAGTATAGAGTCTATCTTACCTGGCCATTTATAATAGGACGAGAAGGCATATTGCGTGCAGAGAGTGTCGAGCTAGGACCGCGTCCTAACAAAGAACTGGAAGCGCTAGTAACATCCAGAAAAAACTCTTTCTCTCAAAAGATTTGCTCTACCAGCCACTCTTAAGTGCGGCAAGATCAGTTATTAACGGACACTGATCTAAATAAATTTATTTGCTCACGTGTTTGTTCAGCTGCTTTACGAGCTGCCGTAGCATAATCTTTATTTCTACCGGCATATAAAATAGCGCGGCTCGAATTTATCATTAGACCAGTGCCTTGCGAATCGATACCGCTGCGCACAGTCGCTTCTATATCTCCACCTTGCGCACCAATACCAGGCACTAAAAATGTTGTGTCCCCCGCAATAGCTCTTATTTCAGCAATTTCTTTTGGATATGTAGCCCCGATAATAGGCAGAGCATTTCCATAAATATTCCATTCTCCGACCACCTTTTCGGCAACGTATAAATAAAGTGGTTTGCCGTCAACTTTTAAATCTTGCAGATCCCTTGCACCAGGATTTGATGTTCTACAAAGTATCATAACCCCGTTATCTTTGTATTCGAGAAATGGCTGCAGGCTATCAAATCCCATATATGGGTTGACTGTCACTGCATCGACTTTGTAACGTTCAAAGGCTTCTTTGGCATAAAAAGTGGCAGTATTACCGATGTCATTGCGTTTAGCATCAAGGAGAATTGGCACTTCTGGATAAGATTCACGGATGTAATTGATGGTTTGCGCTAATTCACTTTCTTTGCCAAAGGCAGAATAAAAGGCTACCTGTATTTTATAAGCACATACCAAATCATGGGTAGCATCAACTATTTCGCGATTAAAGATAGCCACCCGATCATCTCTCGACTGCAAATGCTCAGGTATTTTGCTCAGGTCTGGGTCTAGACCCAGACAAAGCAAGCTATTATTACTTTGAGTGATATTTTTTAGCTTGGCAAGAAATTTCATCAGCTTGTGATACCAGATAAAGCTTTATTATCATCTGCCAGACTTATTGTTTTTAATTGATCATTATCATTAACACCCTTGCGCGGATATTTCATCGGCCAATAATAACTTCCATACTCAGAGTAAAATTCAATTGTTTTAGCTAAACCATCTTCCAAAGAAGTTTTTGGACGCCATCCTATAAACCGATTTATTTTTGTAATGTCTGAATAAAAATCTCCCGGTTCTTGCGCCTTACGTTCAGGCGAAAATTCAGCGAAATCCCACCTGCCATGTCCAGCTATTTTGACTATCGTTTTAGTCAACTCAAGAAAATTCACAGGGATGTCTGAACCAACGTTAAAAATTTCACCATAA